>JAHBSS010000030.1 GCA_019639015.1 Cryobacterium sp.
GGACACGAATTCAAGGTTTATCGACTCGCCTTTTAGGCTTTCGTTTCGACCGTAACTTTCCCCTTGCTCAACGATTTGTTTTGCAAGCAAACCAGCGCTGGCAACTTCAAGCTTGAGGTTTAGAAAACCCGGTCCGGCGATCTCAACACTCGCTATGCCGGGAATTTGTTCAAGTTCGGTGGCGATTTCTGCCGCCAAATCACGAGGTTTCAACGAGAGAGGTTTCGCAAGCTTCAGCGCAATGCTCAAGGCCCAATCGCCGTGTTCTCGATTCTTTGGCCGCTCCAATAGTTCAGAAGTATCAGGCAATCCCACAGTTGCGTTGTGGCGCGACAACACCTTGACGATTGCGACTCTTGCCGCTTCATCAAGTTCTACTGGGGTCACGAGAATCGATTCTATCTGCGAGCTTTATGTCAAACCGCCGATCCCGAAGTGCCCTTAAGCTTGCGCGAAGTAGAAAATGATTAGGTGAGGAATCTAATCAAGCTTGCTTCATCCGCAACCGTTACTGTACTCGCGGCGTTTTCACTTACTGGCTGTATTCCGCAATCCACGCCGACTCTTGAACCATTGCCACCCGTCACGAACCCGCAAACTCCTCCAGCAACCCCAACACCAACTCTCACCACGACCCCCTCTCCAGAGAATTCGATCCCGTTTTCCATTCCTTGCAATTCGGTAGTGGATGCGCAAACCATGTATGACTTCAATCCGAACTTTGGACTACTGGACAGTTTCACTCCGTCAGCGAACTCGCTAGCAGAACAAGCATTGAATCTAAAAGGGACCGCCTGCAGGTGGATCAACCAAACGAGCGGAGACGTAATAGATGTCTCGATATCTCGACCGGGGCCCAAAGCTCTTGCCTCGGCAAAATCGCAAGCTCAGTCCGGATCAACCGTTTCGGGTCTAGGTGATTCGGCTTACTTTTCCGTCCAAGGAAACTTTGGAACGATTCAGGTGTTCAAAGGTGATTTTTGGATCACGGCTACTTCAGCTTTCTTTTCAAGCGCCTCCGATGCGAACCCAATAATTTCTGTCGCCGTTGCAGCAGCCAAATAGTTCCGACCCAAGTTTCTGAAGCTTTACTACTGGTAACCTTGATTCCCACGGCCCCCATAGCTCAGGGGATAGAGCGTCTGCCTCCGGAGCAGAAGGCCGCAGGTTCAAATCCTGCTGGGGGCACAAAATTTCGAACTTGCGGTCGGAGACAAAGGCGCGATGTCGGCAACTAGTCGATAATTCTCAAATGGGTACGACTCGACTTGAAGCGTTCAGCGATGGCGTTATGGCGATCATCATCACAATCATGGTTCTTGAAATTGGGGTACCGGTTGGCCACGATTTCAGCGCCCTTATCGATGAGCTTGGCACGAGCATACTGAGCTATCTCTTGAGCTTTGTCTACGTTGGTATTTATTGGAACAATCACCACCATTTGTTCCATCTTGTGTCGCGCTCGAACGGTGGAATCCTCTGGGCAAATCTTCACTTGCTGTTTTGGCTTTCACTCTTGCCAATCACTACTGCTTGGATGGACGAAAGTGACTTCGCAAGAGCACCCGTAGTCATATATGGGACAGACCTACTGCTTTGCGCAATTGCTTGGGCGATACTCCAACGGGTAATTATTCGCGACCAAGGAAGTAATTCTCTGCTGCGTGACGCTGTTGGAAAGAGTTTCAAAGTGATCGCTTCGCCAGTGCTTTACCTAGCCGGCATTGTTTCTGGTCTTTTCATTTCGACGACTCAAACCTGGCCAGCGATCATATCTTTGGCATGTTTCGCCGTCACCGCTTTGCTTTGGGTAGTTCCCGATCGAAAAATCGAAAGCTTGATCAACTCAAAAATCCAAACCGACTGACAAGACTTACGACTCGAACTAATCGATTAGTTTCCCGCGTGTGCTTCGAGGAACGCATAAAGCTCCGTGTCATCCACGCCTGGAAATGTGCCAGACGGTAACGGTGAAAGGATGTGCGCATGAAGCCTCGCGCTTGCCCAAGACTTGCTCGCCCAGCGATTCGAAAGCTCTTTGGATGGACGTCTGCAACAACCTGAATCGGGGCACGTTGAGGCTTTGCGGTTAGTGGTTTCTCGACCTCTGAACCATTTCGCATCAGCAAACGGAACCCCGAAAGTGATTGAGAACTCTTCTGCGGCAGTGGAACCAATTTGCGTCGAACACCAATAGGTCCCCGCGGGAGTATCCGTGTACTGGTAAAACTCTGTCGTTCGGTTTGTACGTTCAAACGCCAATCTCGCACTCCACTTCCGGCAAACCAGTTGGCCTTCGGTTGAACCTGTCACATCGGTTGGGAGTTTCAGTCCGTCATTTTCGTAGCTCTTGTAGAGAGCTCCGTCTTCGCCGACTCGCAAAAAGTGCACCGTCATATCAAGGTGGCTCGTTGCGAGGTTCGTGAACCGTAGCGCTGCTGCTTCGTGGGTGACTCCAAACGCGTCTCTGAAATCTTCGATCGCAAGATTTTTCTCCGCCTTGGCCTTCTTTAGAAAGTCCACTGACTGCTTCAGCGGCATTAGGCATGCCGCGGCGAAGTAGTTGATCTCAAGTCGCTGCTTTAGAAACTCCGCATAGCTTTCGGGTTCATGGTGACCCAAAAGCCTGTGTGCAAGCGCTTGAAGCGCCATCGATCTCAAACCGTGGCCTCCCGGAATTGAGGCGGGAGGTAGATAAATTCGGCCGGTCTCCAAATCTGTTACCGATCGCGTTGAGTGAGGCAAGTCAGACACGTAGATCAATTCGAAGCCAAGCCGCTTTGCCATGAGGTTAACGGATCGATGCGTAAGAGCCCCGGTTGAATGCCCAACTAGCTGTAGTTGTTCGGTCGCAAGGTCTTCAATCTCAGCAATGTAGTTGTTTTGGGTTCGCATGTGCTGGCGAAGTTCTGTGTTCGCTCTTCGCGCCTCCTCTGGAGTTGCAATGGCTTCCCGCGCTCGTCGCGCCAATTCGCGATGCAGCCCAATCAGGGCATCCAAAGTTTCGTCGGGCATGGTCCTTGACGCTCGCAGTGCTGGAAGTCCAAGCCCGGCATAAACGGCGCTGTGTTGGTGCTTTTCGAGCTCAATTTCAAGGGCAGCTCGTTTACTCGGTGGAGTCGGATCAAGTAAGTCAGTTACTTCAGTCCCAACTGTTGAAGCAATGGACTGCAAGAGCGAAAGCCTCGGTTCGCGTCGCCCATTCTCCATCAAGGAGAGTTGACTGCCGGCGATTCCAACCTTCTCCCCAAGTTCATCCAGGGTTAGCCCCGCCTGGGTTCGAAAGTGGCGCAGGCGCTGTCCAAGGGTTACGAGGTCGGTCATGATTTCAACAATAGTGAAAGAATTGGCATTCTTTTCACCCGATTGCTCGAAAAACTCTCCAAAAAGCGAGCACGATAGAAGAAAGCGGGAATGAAGGGGATGTTGGGATGAGTTTGACGCTACAAAAGGAAGAAGCGCATACCAAGAAAAGGGTTCCCCACTTGGGTGGTGTGCAACCGGCTGATGCGCCAACCTCCGTTGTCAACTGGGTGGCAGAGATCGCGAAACTCACGTTGCCGGAGAGCATCTACTGGTGTGATGGTTCTCCAGAAGAGTACGACCGTCTTACTAGAGAAATGGTTGAGTCAGGCACGCTAATCAGACTCAACCCTGAACACCGCCCATACAGTTTTCTCGCGCGAAGTGACCCGGACGATGTCGCAAGGGTCGAAGCCAGGACATTCATCTGCTCTAAGCGACCGGAAGACGCCGGCCCAACGAATAACTGGCGTGAACCGAATGAAATGAAAGCGACTCTCACGAAGTTGTTTTTTGGTTCGATGCGCGGTCGCACAATGTACGTCATCCCGTTTTCGATGGGCCCACTTGGCAGCCCAATGTCCAAACTCGGCGTTCAAGTAACAGATTCCCCCTACGTGGTCGCGAGCATGAGAATCATGACACGCATGGGAAGCGCGGCTTTGAATTTGATTCGTGAGGACACGGTCTGGGTCCCTGCAGTTCACAGTGTTGGAGCTCCGCTCGAACCGGGCGAAAAGG
The DNA here is from genome assembly GCA_019639015.1 of Cryobacterium sp. Classification (GTDB taxonomy): domain Bacteria; phylum Actinomycetota; class Actinomycetes; order Actinomycetales; family Microbacteriaceae; genus Terrimesophilobacter. Next base: position 4,045 of record JAHBSS010000030.1, read on the forward strand.
ATGTCGCTTGGCCGTGCAATACAACAAAGTACATAACCCACTTTCCGGAGTCCCGTGAGATCTGGTCTTTCGGCTCCGCTTACGGCGGTAATGCATTGCTAGCAAAGAAAGCATTCGCGCTTCGAATTGCCTCGGTTATGGCGCGAGATGAAGGCTGGCTCGCCGAGCACATGCTCATCCTCAAAGTCACAAACCCAAGAGGTCGCATATTTCACGTTGCAGCAGCGTTTCCGTCGGCGTGCGGAAAGACAAATCTCGCAATGATGAAGCCAACGATCCCGGGTTGGAAAGTTGAAACGCTAGGAGACGACATCGCTTGGCTGAAACCGGGACGCGATGGAAGGCTTCGGGCAATCAATCCGGAGGCGGGGTTCTTCGGCGTTGCACCCGGTACGAGTCCAAAAACAAATGCAACTGCAGTTGAGACTCTTTGGGGCAACACTATTTTCACCAACGTCGCGTTGAAGGATGACGGCGATGTTTGGTGGGAGGGTCTCACCGATGAAAAGCCAAAGCACCTAATCGACTGGCAAGGTAACGACTGGACTCCTGAGTCGACTACACCAGCTGCACATCCGAATTCGCGTTTTTGTGTTGCGGCTCAGCAAGCACCATCCATTGCGCCAAGTTGGGATGACCCGAACGGTGTTGTGTTAGACGCGATCATTTTTGGAGGTAGGCGCTCCCACAACGTCCCACTTGTTGTGGAGTCGAGGGACTGGGAACACGGCGTGTTTATGGGAGCCACGGTTTCATCCGAGCGAACTGCCGCAGCCGAGGGTCGGGTCGGGGAATTGCGCCGCGATCCATTCGCGATGATGCCATTTTGTGGATACAACATGGCTGACTACTGGTCGCACTGGCTTGAAATGGGACAGCGTCTCCGCCAGAGTGCTACCGTCCCGAGGATTTTCCAAGTGAACTGGTTCAGAAAGAGCGCGGACGGTCGATTCCTCTGGCCGGGATTCGCCGAGAACTCCAGAGTGCTCGCTTGGATTCTTGATCGCGTTGATGCGCAAGCAGCAGCGAAAGACACCCCGCTCGGCCTCGTGCCAACCGCAGACGGAATTGATCGCACCGACTTGAACGTTTCAGAAGAAGACTGGATCGAATTGTTTTCCATGGACCGAGAGGCATGGTTTGAAGAACTCAACGGCACAGAGGAGTTCTTCGAGAACTTCGGTGAGAAGCTCCCGGCCGCACTGACCGAGCAATTGGCCGATATCAGGGATCGACTGACGAAACACTAAATAGACTTGCTCCGCCACTTAACCCCCGGAACCCAACGTTCAGTGGCGGAGCAACGTCTTAGTTAATATGAGCGCCACTTCCGCTAGTCTTGCGCCGGGCTATCTGCGAAACTTCGATCACCAATTCGAATTGGCGGTTGTCAGCACGCCTGATGCGACCGCGAAAGGAGCAATCTTGGCGAGGAACACAAGGAGGCTTAGCGCGAAAGCTCCTTGGGAACTCCTTGTCACCGAACTTATTTCTCAACGCGGCGCTGCTCTGACTAGATACGCACAAGCACTATGTGGAAATTCGGATGACGCCGCCGACCTTGTTCAGGATGCCTTGGTGAGAACGTTCAGCAGGCTTCGCGGCGGACTCGAGATCGACAGCGCGGAAAGTTACGTTCGTAAAGCGATCCTGAATGCTCACTTGGACGGAAATCGCAGAAGGTCTATCTGGCGCAGGATCGCACCAATTGCGATTGATCCGCTTCCTGCCATCCGAGTGGATTCACAAATTGACGAGCGCACCGACTTGGTACGAAAGTTGCAAACGCTTTCACCGAGAGAGCGCAGTTGCATAGTACTTCGCTACCTAGAGGACCAGACCGTGGACAGCGTAGCCGAATATCTTGGGCTTAGCTCAGGTGCCGTAAAGAGGTATCTAAGTGACGCACTCAAGAAACTGCAAATCAGTTTCTTGGAGTCGGAGCCGGATCGAGGAGTGAATCATGGCAACTGAGAAAGATCTTTCGCGGGCTCTGCGCGATTTTTCTGAATCCGGCCCGATCGACACGAAATCGGTAGTAACGAGAATTCGACGTCGAAGGACGGTAAAACTAGCTGGGATTTATGGTTCATCAGTTCTCGCGGTTGCAGCGTTTGGAATTGTTGCGTTGCCATCCTTGAATCAGTTTTTGCCGTCAAGTCTGTTGAAAGAAGCTTCTCAGGCAGGCGGTCAAGCGCCTCAAGCCCAGGACACCCTAGCCAATTCTCCGCAGGGCGGGACCGAAAATTCGCAGACAACTCTGAGGAATGCAACTTGCGGTTCAACTATCCAACTTCGCCAGTTACTGGAACAAGTCAATACACTCTCGATCTCAAGTTCTCAAGCATCGCCCTCAAGTGAAGGCCATCTCGTTGTGACTTTCAAGGTCTCCAATACCCAGGCCACCGATTTGAACTTGAGCGTTCTGGCCATGCCCCTACCAATCGTGGATGAAACTGGTGTAGTTGAAGCTCAACTTCAACCAATTTCCAAATCCGAAATCCACATCGAAATTGCTGGCAATTCGACTTCAGACTTGAGTGTTGAGTTTTCGGTATCCGAATGCTCCGCGAATTCTTCCGTGGCAGAGAAGAGCAATTTCATTCCTGGACTACAACTTGTGGCGTCTACACCAGTTGTGGAACAAACCTTTGTATTTGGCGAGTTGGGAACAATTCCCACGCCTTAAACACATCGATCGCCGTCGCATCATCGGGACGGCGATCGCGTGTTTGGTCTGCTACTTCTTGTTTAGGAGGTAGATCAAACCGGTTAGAGCGACAACGATAGCGAACACAAGTCCAACTACCCAATTGGCGAGAGCGGACACCAATCCAGTTACTCCGAGGAAGAACAACAGAGCAAGCAAGAACACGAGGAACATCATCCACTTTGCGAGTCCCTTGGCAGTACCGTTCTGCATGATTGCCACAGCGGCGAGCAACGTGCCTAGCACGAGTAGCGCTGCGATGACCCAAACCCAAGTGGTCGTGAGCGCGGTAAACAAAGGCAGGACGGCCCACAACAACGTGCCTATTGCGGCAGCCCAAAGCCCAACTTTGCCGACGACGTTCTTTCCTACCGCACCGTTGGAGCCAGTTTGACCCCACGCAACGAGGAAAAATCCGATCGCAACAACAATTAGGCCGATGATACCGAGCCACTTGGTGAGGTCGGCCGAAACGCCTGCTTGCCCCAGCAGCGCTGCGAGGGTCCAAAGCAATCCGCCGACGAGCAAACCACCGCCGCCAAATAGGCGCCAGTTGGCGGTGTTCTTGTCAACACTAGCCATTATTTATTCCTTCTCCCTTTCGGAACGGGTCATGATCTGTTTGATCATGTCGCGCCAATTGTGGCAGTAGATAACGATTATGTAAATGGCACACGCACATTAACCTCAAAACTTCCTGAGAAGTTGAGGATTCCCAGCAAATTCTAGGCATGTGCCGATTGGTGACTTACCGATAGGATTTGCTGAAAGGTTCCCGACTGACCTTTGGGGGCAGAGATCAAACTTCGAAAAGCGTTCTTCGTGCTCTTAGCGAGCCTGACACTAGGTATTTCAAGTGGCTTCCTAGTCGCCACAGCGGCGACAGCGGATGAACCTGTTGACTTGCACGGAGCATACATTCTTGACAATTCGGGCGTCGTAACTGGAAAAACCAGCCAAATCAAAGCTGCGCTTGACTCGTTGTTTTCCAAGACAGGAATAAAGCTTTACGTCGTTTACGTCGACAGCTTCGAGGGTTCCGCAACGGGTGCCTGGGCGAACGACACAGCACAGCTAAATGGATTCGGCAACGACGACGTGCTACTGGCAATCGCAACCGAGGACCGAAACTACCAAGTTTCTTATTCAAGCGATTTTTCTCTATCCGAGGCGAAGACAGATGAAATTGAATCAAAAGTTCTAGTTCCGAAACTTCGAGATAGCGATTACTCAGGCGCGGCAATTGCATTCGCTGGAGCCTTAGCTGGTGACACTCCTAACTCCGGGACTGGTGCCAGTTCAAGCGCCGGCTCTTTCCCTTGGCTACCGGTGGGGGCTGGCGTTGTAGTAGTGGGCGGGGCAAGTGCTTACCTTTATTCGAAGCGTCGCAAGAAATCCATCGCAACCGCAAGTCAGCAGGAGTTGGACCGCCAAGCTGGCGGCTTACTTGTGAACTTGGATGACGCAATTACCACGAGTGAGCAAGAGCTAGGCTTCGCTACAGCCCAGTTCGGGGAAAGCGCAACCAAGCAATTTAGTGCAGCATTGGCTAGCGCAAAATCAAAAATCAGCGATGCATTCAAGATCAAACAACAACTCGAAGATGCTGAACCAGAAACCCCAGATAATAAACGCAAACTCACGATTGAAATAATCCAGCTTTGCAATCAAGCATCAGAAGAACTAAACGCGCAAACCAAGGCGTTCAACGACTTGCGTCAACTCGAGCAAAACCTTCCAGAAACTCTTAGTTCAACTAGAGCAGAACTCAAAGAACTGGGCCCTGCAATCAACGACGCTTCCAAGACTTTCAGTGACTTGAAAGTCCGATATTCGACGAATGCGATTCGAGCTATCTCCGGCAACTCCGACCAAGCGTCAAAACTTGTTGAATTTGCTCAGAAAGCACTTGATCAAGCAGATAAATCCGAAGCCGCCAAAGACTCTGCAAGTGCGGCGTTGAGCTTGCGATCGGCGCAACAAAGCATAGGTCAGTCGAAGCAACTGATCGCCTCGATTTCAGCATTGGGAAGCGATCTGGACGATGCTTCATCAAAACTTGACAGTTCAATTGCAGACTTAAAACAAGATATTGCAGAAGCAAATGCACTTCCGTCCGATTCAACTTCTGGCCTTGTTCCGGCGATTGCCGGTGCAAATGCCGCAATTTCGAATGCCGAGCCTAGAGACCCAATTGCCGCGCTATCAAGCATTCAAAATGCCGCGAAAGGGCTAGACGCTGCCCTTGGGCAAGCTCGGACCGAACAAGAGCGCGCCCAGAAAGCCAAGGCAGCACTTGCTACCGCTATTTCGAATGCCAGGGCAAAGATTTCGGCTACTAGCGACTTCTTAGCCACTCGGCGAGGCAGCGTTGGTGAAGTCGCAAGAACACGAATCTCCGAAGCGCGACGACACCTAGAAAATGCCTCTCGACTATCTTCGACAGATCCCGTCAGTGCGCTAACCGAAGCACAGACTGCGGGAGATCTTGCCGACGAAGCGCTCGATTCCGCCCAGAATGATGTCAGTTCTTGGAGTGGCGGCTCAGGAATTGATTCAAGCATTTTGGGGGCTGGCCTGGGCGGGTTGCTCGGTGGAAGTCTTGGAAGCGGAGGCGGTTCTCAAGGATCGCCTTTCGGTCGCGGTGGCGGTTTTGGTGGCGGTTTTGGTGGCCCGTCTTTCGGCGGAGGCACAAGCTCCAGTAGTTTTGGCAGAGGGTCTGGTGGCGGTCGTCGCAGTAGTGGCGGGCGCTTCTAAGAAAAGATGAGTGCCCTCGGCACCATCGAAAGTGATCGACCACCTCGGTGGCGTTAAGAAAGGGAACACAATGGCTAAGCAGTCAATTTTCGGCCGTATCGCGCAGTTGCTCAAAGCAAATGTGAATGCAATGCTGGATGCCGCCGAAGATCCGGCACTCATGCTTGACCAGATGGTCAGGGACTACAAAAACAACATCGAGGATGCAGAAAACGCAATCGCCCAGACGATTGGCAACTTGCGCATGCTCGAGCAGGACCACGCAGAAGATGTCGCAAACGCTAACGACTGGGGCCAGAAAGCTCTAGCCGCCAGCAAGAAGGGTGACGAGCTTCGTGCGGCAGGAAACACTGTTGACGCCGACAAGTTCGACAAGCTAGCAAAAGTTGCGCTCGGTCGCCAGCTGTCCGCAGAAAAAGAGGCAAAGGATGCCGAACCGACCATCGCATCCCAAACCGCAATCGTTGACAAGCTCAAGGATGGCCTCAACGGAATGCGGGAGAAGCTAAACGAGCTGTCCTCCAAGCGTGACGAGTTGATTGCAAGAGCAAAGACTGCCGCAGCCCAGCAGCAGGTCATGGATGCCCTAAAGAGCATTGACATTCTCGACCCAACAAGCGAGATCTCACGCTTTGACGAGAAGATTCGTCGTGAAGAAGCCAAGGTAGCTGGCCAGCAAGAACTTGCAGCCTCAAGCCTTGACGCACAATTCGAGCAATTGCAAGACGACGACAAGGCAACTGAAATCGACGCCCGGTTGGCTGAACTCAAAGCAGGCGGATCACCAAAGGCTGTTACTTCAGGTAACTAAGCATTAGACGGTGCCATTCAAGTTCCTCGTAGTTCCACAGTGGCAGGGTTCGGGTTCAGCCCGAGCCCTGCTGCTACAGGACGGTGCTGAAGCAATTCAGCAGGATCTTCCGGCCTCGGCGACAACGAAACTCGCGGTTCCTGTTGGCGCGGGAGAAACGCTTGGTACCGGCATCCGCCGCTTCAGCGCAATCAACGCGATTCGCGAGCAATTGTTGGCCCAAATCGATAGCGAAGAGACTGCGCTAATCACAATTGGCGGAGATTGCGGAGTTGAACTCGGTGCCGTTGAGCATGCGGTACACCGCTCGTCAAATCCAATAGCTCTTGTTTGGTTCGACGCTCACCCTGACTTGAACTCGGTAATTAGTTCACCAAGCGGCGCATTTGCCGGAATGGTGCTGCGTGCCTTAACCGATCCAGCATTCGGGCCGCTGGGGGCTGATGATCGGTCTCGACTATTGAGTTCAGTGGTTGTTGGGGCGCGCGATATCGACGACGGGGAATCTGCCTTTCTTGAAGAAAGCGGGATGCCGTGGTTTTCTGCAGATTTCGACTCGGCCACTCTTATTGAAGCGATTCAGTCGACGGGGTCGGAGTCGGTCTATATTCATATCGATCTGGATGTTATTGACCCCGGAGAATTCACCTCAGTCAGTTCGCCAATTCCGTTCGGAGTTTCAATCCAGAAACTCATCGAAACGATTCGAGCAATTCTCGCGCGCTTTCCACTTGCCGGGGCAGGTATTTGCGGTTTCGCCCCGCCAAACCCGCAACACGCGCAAGAGGACCTCCCTACCATTCTCAGGATTATTGCCGCTCTAACAAGTTCCCCAAAGGTCGCTACTTAGCTTGGATCCTGTCGATCAAGGCGGAATACACCCCGAGCAAACCTGAACCAGCTTGAGCCCACGAGTAACCAAGCGCGAACTCTCTCGAACTGCGTCTAAGTTGCGTCAAGGCCTCTCGATCATCGAGGATTCGTTGAACTACCTTGGCCCATTGACGCGGATCGCGAGAATCAACAAGAGTCCCCGACTTTCCTTCTGAGACCGCCTCCAACATTCCACTTCCCTTAAATGCGACGACAGGAGTGCCGCTAGCGGCAGACTCCAACGCAACCAAACCAAAGGTCTCTGATTGAGAAGTCAACAAGGTTAGATCGGATGCCGCCATCCATTTTGCAAGTTGCTCTCGATCCAACGCTCCAACAAACCTCACCAATTTTGAGATTCCAAGATCGGCAGCCAAATCAACGAGTTCCCAATAATAGGATTCTTCGCCCGGTGTCGGTTCTCCTACGATGGCAAGTACTGGAGGCTTCGAGGTAAGTTGAGTGGCTTCACTCAGGCACCGAATGGCGAGGTGTTGAGCCTTATGAGGCTGAACTCGGCCAACGACAAGAAGTAACGGCTGGTCCGATTCGACACCCAACCCCGTTTTGACTTCCTGTTCGGAATTCCAGCGATCGCGATCAAACAGCTGGGTATCAACTCCGTGGGGAATAATCCAGAGTCGCTCACCTGCTGCCCGCAAGACCCCATTCATGGAGTTCGCTTCGGCTTTTGAAACTGCAACAATCCCATCGGCTTTTGCAGCTAGTTCCATTTCTGCTCGATGCCGACGGCTCACGAGGCTCGGATCGTCACTGGACTTTAGTTCTTTTAGTGCAGCGAGAGTGTGGAACGTTTGCACAAACGGGATCCCGAGGTCCTTTGCTACCGGAAGTGTTGCTACCCCACTAAGCCAATAGTGGGCGTGCAAGACTCCGTATGGTTCACCTTGGCTTGATATGAGCGAGCGAACTGAATCACCGAATTCTTCTGCCGCAAGGTAAAGCTCGTCTTTCGGTAACGCCCCGAACGCTCCGGATCGAAGTTCGATCAGGTTTAGCCGATCCGCAATCTTGATTTTGGATGCAGTGGTTTCTGACCTGATTATCAAATCAACTTCGGCACCTTGTTTTGCGAGTTCGCGAGCCAATGAAAGCACAGCAACGTTCATCCCACCAGCGTCGCGAGTTCCTGGCCGGTCGAGAGGCGAAGTGTGCATCGTGACCATGGCGACACGAAGCTGAGCATCCCCCATAGCTTCACTGTATTCTCATTGACGAGTTACGACGAAGGTGCTGGTGCTTTCACTATGGGAATTTCAGGTTCACGATTTGAGCGAGGCACGATTCGGCTCGTTGGTTGGGGGGTTGCGCACCCGAAACTCAAAAAATTCCTACTGAGCCGCTTTGTGGCCCTTCCCGGTTACTGGTTTGCGACCATTTGCGGATTCATTTGGGGTTTAGTGCTTAGCCTCGGGCGAATTTCTGTTCTGAACGGAATGTTGGTTGCCAGACGTTGCCCAAGGTGGGCGTTCGGTCGAGGAGGGACAACAATTGGGGCGGTGTTTTTGACTCACAACGCCCTTTCACCGGAGGTCATCGAGCATGAAAAGGTACATCGTGCCCAATGGAAACGATACGGTCTTGCGTTCATTCCGCTTTATGTAGCTGCCGGGCAAGACGGCACGAAAAATCGCTTCGAGGTCGAGGCGGGTCTTAAGCGTGGCGGGTATGTATAGAAACCCGATTACACCACTGTTTAATTCACCACTGTGGTGGATGCCGTTTTTGCCATTGAAGTCGACGCTCCAATTGCGCACCAATAGCAAATAGTGCGCGCTCCCCCCCTGGTTTACCGATTAACTGGACACCCATCGGAAGCCCGGTTGCGCTGACATGCACAGGCAGAACTATGGCTGGTAACCCCGTCACATTCACGAAAGAAGTGAATGGAGTGTATTGAACCTGCTGAGCAAAGTTCAATTCTGGGTCTTCTTGACTGTACCAACCTATGGGTCTCGGCGACTGAGCGAGCGCAGGTGTAAGTACGGCATCGAAGCTTGCAAACTGCTGATTTACAGAACGCTCAAAGTTTGTCAGTCTCGATAACGCATCCGCCAGTTGAACTGCCGAGATACTTCGCCCCTCTGCAATTAGCCATCGCGTTAAAGGTTCTAGCAATTCGAGTTCCGAACCTGATACCGGAATCACTCCAGCTCCAACTTTCCAAATGGTTCGGAAACAATCTGCGTAGAAGTCCTGCTCTGGCAATCGAGTTTCTTCAAGTCCGTGACCCAGTGCGTCTAGCTCGCGTTTGGCGATCTCGAATGCAGCGAGTGCATCGGCCTCGATTTGAATCTCATAATCGAAGTCCCACGGCGAGGAGGTCATTACTCCAATTTGAAACCTTCCCTCCCCCCTAACCGCCGAGTTCAAGTACGCACCTTTGTCAACGTTTTGAGCTCTGAGCGTGAACTCGTAATCTCCGCCACACATCGCGTCCAGAAGCATTGCAGCGTCGGCAACCGACCTCGCTATTGGTCCAGGAACAACTAATCCAGCCAGTTTGTCAAGGCCCGAACCTGCTGGGAGAAGTCCGCGAGAGGGTTTGACGCCGACTAGACCCGTCGCTGCTGCAGGAATTCGCACTGACCCACCACCGTCGCTGCCGGGTGCAAACGGCAACATTCCGGCAGCCACCGCTACGGCAGCTCCCCCGCTTGAACCTCCTGGACCGAGGTCGAGATCGTATGGGTTCCTGGTTGGGGGTGTGATCGCGTTCTCGGTATAGCTGGATAGCCCAAACTCGGGAGTGTTCGTCTTTCCGAGGCTAATCGCGCCAGCAGCATCCAAGGTCTCGGTTAGCTCGTCAGAATTCGTTGGCACAAATTCTTTGAATAGCGCAGAGCCGAAAGTCGTACGTACTCCCTTTCGCTGTTGAAGGTCCTTGTCCGCTATCGGCAGCCCCCAAAGAGGCCGTGTCGCATTGTCACGATTGACGGTCTTAGCCGATTCTCGAGCAGCATCTTCAGTGATCGTGACGAACGCACCAAGGTTCGGATTCAGCCTGAAGATTCTTTCAAGGTAATGCTCAACAAGTTCTATCGGTTCTATTTCGCCACGATGCAACCAATCCCATTGTTCCTGAGCACTCAAGTGATGCAGTTCGAACATGCTTTGAGCCTAGGGCGGAGTTGACACTAATGTAGTTATGTGGTTAGTTAGTCAAGTAATGAACCGAGTAAGAGGAATTGGAGTGGGAATTGGATGACTCCCGACCGATCTTCATTCAAATTGCAGAACGAATCGAAGACAGCATCATCGAAGGTGAACTGGCCGAGGAAACGCAAGTTCCATCCACCAATGAGTACGCGGCCTTCTATCGGATTAATCCAGCAACAGCAGGTAAGGGTGTGAATTTGCTCGTGGATGAAGGCGTGCTTTTCAAGAAGCGTGGGATCGGCATGTTTGTCGCGAAAGGCGCTAAGACCTTGCTCCTCAACAAACGCAAGAAACAGTTCACCGTCGAGTTCATCCAACCCTTGCTGGCCGAGGCGAACCGACTTGGAATCTCGGCGGCTCAAGTCGCCGAAACAATCATGAAGGAAGGAACGAAATGACCGAAGTTATCAGGGTGTCCGAATTAACTCGAAGGTTCGGCCGACAAAATGCGGTCGATAATGTGAGTTTTTCAATTCAAGAGGGCGCAATTCACGGTCTGCTTGGTCGCAACGGCGCCGGCAAAACAACAATCATGCAACTCTTGACAGCACAAGACTTTCCGACCTCTGGGGCCATTGAAGTATTCGGGCAAAACCCGATGGAAAACGCGAGCGTGCTCAGTCGCATTAGTTTCATTAAAGAAAGCCAAAAGTACCCTGACGTATTCCGCGTCAAGCACGTTCTAAAGAGCGCGCCGTGGTTCTTTGAGAATTGGTCGACGGAATTCGCCGAGCAACTGGTTGATGAGTTCCAACTTCCAGTCAACAAAAAGATAAAGAAGCTTTCGAAAGGCAAGACCTCCGCAGTTGGAGTGATCGTTGGACTTGCTTCGCGAGCGCCAATTACATTCTTCGACGAACCATACTTGGGTCTGGACGCAGTTGCACGGCAGCTATTTTACGATCGCCTGCTCGAGGACTATTCAGAACATCCGCGAACGGTAATTCTTTCTACACACCTTATTGACGAAGTTAGCAACTTACTCGAGCACGTGATCCTGATTGATAAGGGTCGAATAATTCTTGACGAGTCGGCCGATGTCATCCGTGGGAGTGCTAGCACTGTTAGCGGTTCGGCAACTGAAGTCGATCGGTTTGCATCTGGACGCAATGTCTTGAGTCGTCAGCAGATTGGGGGTCTTGCAACCGTGACGATCGAAGGCCTTTCTGCAGCGGAACGGAAAGCCGCGGCGCTTGCGGGCCTTGAGATCACACCGGTCTCATTGCAACAACTCATGATTCAAAAAACCAACTCAAGCGAAAGAGAATTAGAGAAAATATCATGACATCAATCACACTCTCCACAAACTCAACGAACACGACTCAGCGAGGAGTGATCCGCCGAATCGTTAGCGTGGCAAAGTTGCATTTGGTGAACACATCTGGGTTGTTCGGTTTGCCATTGTTCATCTTGTTCATCATCTCGATCTTCAATCTGCTTGTTGCCTGGCTCATGATTGCGATAGGCGCGAAAGCGGAAGTAAATGGCGCGGGTGATGCCGTCTGGATCGGCAATGTGAATATTTTCATCATTATCTACATGCTTGTCGTTGCGGTTCAGTCCATAAACTTGACGTTTCCGTTTGCTCAGGGATATAGCGTTACGCGAAAGGACTTCTACCGCGGGTCGATTGCCGCCTACCTTCTTCTTTCACTTGCATACGGTGCGCTCCTGACGGTGCTTGCTCAACTAGAGCAGTTCACAAGCGGTTGGTGGCTTCGGATTCAGATGTACAGTCTCAACCCCATTGGGGTCACAGGATGGCTCGAACAGTTCTTTGTATTCTATGCCGCCCTGCTGTTCTTCTTCTTTCTAGGCGCGGCAGCAGCTGGACTGTACGTCAGGTTCCGAACCTGGGGAATGGCGTTGTTCTTTTCAACCCTGGGTCTATTGCTACTAGGAGTTATTGCGATCCCGCTGTTGACCAATACGGGAGCACAAGTGCTCGCATGGTTTGCCGAAACGGGAGCTGTCGGACTGGCTGCTTGGAGCCTAATTGCAACGCTCGTGTTAGCAATCATCGGATCCATGATTCTTCGACGCGCGACAGCCGCCTAGAAGGAATCATCGACAATTCTGAATACCCGCCAAGAATGCTAATAATTTGGCCGTTCTTGGCGGGTTCTCAGGAACAGTTGATTTAGTATCGACGCGTGAGTGAAATGCGACCGCGGGGTACTCGGGCAAACTCTGTACCGACGATTGCTAGACACGGTCGTCTTCGCGCGGTAGGGCCCGCCTCGACGATCCTAAAGTTTATTGCCGGGGCGGTTAGCGTCGCAGTCGTCAGCAGTTTGCTTGTTGCGGGTTACGCGGTCTGGGATATTGCGAACTCAATCAAGCCCGGTGTGCATCTGATCGGCGAAACCATCGGACCGCCGCCAGATATCGGGGCTATCGAAGGCGGCGTGAACATGCTTCTCGTCGGTAGTGATAGTGGCGAGGGTGATCCCGCTTACGGTCATCGTGGCGAACACCTAAACGACGTCACGATTTTGTTGCACATTTCTGAGGACCACACGAATGCAACAGTTGTGAGTTTTCCACGTGACCTATTTGTACCGATCCCGTCTTGTCCAAAGGAAAACGGAAAAGGTAATTGGGGAGCTCAAGCCTCAAACAAGATTAATGTGGCGCTAACATACGGCGGCTTGGCGTGTGTCGTTAAGACGGTGAGTGATCTAACCGGTGTCGATATCCCGTTCGCCGCGAAGATTGAATTCAACGGTGTCATCGAGATGTCGAACGCAATCGGTGGGGTTACCGTTTGTGTTGCGACTCCGATTCATGACGGTCAAATCGGCTTGAACTTGGACGCGGGGATGCAGACATTGCAAGGGTGGGACGCACTCATGTTCTTGAGAAGCAGATACGGCGTGAATGGTGGCACCGACATCGCAAGAATCAGCAACCAGCAAGTATTCATGTCCGCACTGGTTCGCCAAGTAAAGGCGAAAGAAACCCTGAGCGATCCGATCAAAGTTTATGGATTGGCCAAAGCCGCGGTCGATAATATGCAAGTTTCTAACAGCCTTCGAAACCCATTAACTATCGCCTCTATTGCCATGGCAATGAAGGATATTCCGCCGGAGCACATCCAATTGATTCAATATCCTTCCCACTTTGGAAGTAGTGAAGGGCGAGGCGGTGTGCTGCCAACCGTGGACGCGGCAAATGCACTATTCGCGGCGATCAAGTCTGACTTCCCCGTCGCGGTAACTGGAGGCACTGGCCCGGGAGCAAAAGTTGACCCGAATGCGTCAGCAACTCCAGCACCAACCGTGCCGCCGCTCGACAATGTCGTGCAGTTACCCGGAGCAATCACAGGTCAATCATCGGATCAAACAACTTGTTCCAAGGGGCAATCGTACAAACACTAGCCTTGGTGCTAGCAGTGGCATTATTCAAGTTCAGCGCGAAGCAACCTAATTAACTTTTCGAACGAGGATGGTGCTTGCTCAAGAACTTTCTGAACCGATCGTGATTGCGTGGAAATCGAACCTGTTGAATCCAATACAAAGTGTTCAATAATGCAACCCTTTACATCGGGAATCACCTGGAATTCAGCCCGATACCAACCACCGCCCTCTGTCACAATCCGGTATCCAGATTTGCTGGCTACGAACCCGCTTACTGCATCGGGACCAGGGTCGAGTCGGCGATGCAAGCTCGCAAAAAGCGCTGCGGGTCTTGACTTGATGTGCGCACTTGATTCGAAAAGTACAACGGCAGAATCCGGCCGCCTAAGCGTTGCATTAGGCATGATCTGAACCCTGAGCGTAAGTAACCAGGCCCAGTTCTGCAAATGAACTCAATCCAGGATGCGAAGGAAGCACTCGTACCGTGTATCCAAAGCTTCCCGCGGTTTCCAATTGAATATCGGTCGAATATTTCAGCGTTTTGGATTCATGTGCAGTTTCATTTGTAGTTTCAATCGGTTGCATCTGAGTTGACTCCGGATCGAGGACTTCGCCTTCGCTTCTCGCCCGACCATGAACGACCTCAACTCTTACTTCGCTACTGCTCAAGGATCCCAAGTCAATCTCACTTCGAATCGTCAAAGTTTCTCCAACCTCGGGAATCGCGTCGATGCCGCCGGATTCAACGTTTACGACATTGATTTTCGGCCAATTCTCTCGAACTCGACGCTTCCACTTGGCTAACTCTCGCGCGTTCTTGCCGTCGTTTGCTAGAAGATCGACCGAGCTTTCAAACGCTGGCAAATAGCACGATTGTGTGTATTGCCGTAACATCCGATCTGCGCTCAGCTCTGGTCCGAGCGTAGCCAGGCTGTGCCGAATCGTTTCAACCCACCTGGTGGGTATCCCTTGATGATCGCGGTCGTAAAAGCGCGGCACGATTTGATGTTCTATCAGGTCATATAGCGAAGTGGCTTCAAGTTCATCCCTCTCGGCGGCATCTCCGGCAGTATCTGCGCTTGGGATCGCCCATCCGTTTTCGCCGTCGAAGTATTCCGCCCACCAACCGTCAAGAATCGAAAGGTTCAGCGAGCCGTTTAGCGTCGCTTTCATGCCACTTGTGCCGCAAGCTTCAAATGGCCGAAGCGGATTGTTCAACCAGATGTCCGCTCCGGAATATAGACGTTCTCCGGTTGCCATGTCGAAGTCGGGGAGGAACACCATCTTGCCGCGGATTTCTGGCAGTTTCGCGAAGGCAATCAAGCGTTGAATCATCCGCTTTCCATCGTCATCGGCCGGGTGAGACTTTCCCGCTATCACGAATTGAACTGGTCGTTCTTTATTAGTCAAAATCGACTTAAGCCGTTCTTCGTCTTGCAACATTAGAGTGAGCCGTTTGTAAGTTGGCACTCTGCGTGCGAAACCAATAGTTAAAGCCTCCGGGTTCAACAACGATGAGTACACTCGCGGTGGCAAGGCATGACCATGTTGAGATTTCCAGGCAGAGAGCATCCTCCCCCGCGCATATTCAACTAGCTTGATTCGAAGCCGGTTTCTTAGCACCCAAACTTCCTCGTCAGAAATTGTGTTCGATAACCATTTGGTATCTCGCGGTTCTGCGCTGCCAAATTTCTCGATCGCGACCTTTGCAACTTCATCGTCAATCCAAGTCGGCGCGTGCACACCATTTGTAATTGACGAAATCGGAACTTCCGCAGAATCAAAACCTGGCCAAAGCTGCCAGAACAACTTTCTGCTGACTTCACCGTGTAGCTTCGATACTCCGTTTGCTCGCTGTGACAACCGCAATCCGAGTAGAGCGAGGTTGAACACCTCGCTATTGCCACCCTCATAATCTTCTGCGCCCAAAGAAAGAACTTGAACTGAGTTCAATCCCGGCAACAAGTCGGCGTTCAGATACTTTTCGATGAGCGAATTATCAAACCGATCGATACCCGCAGCAACGGGAGTATGGGTAGTGAATACGGTTTGCGATCGCACAATTTCCACTGCAGAATCGAAATCCAAACCGTCACCGATCAAGTTGCTTATCCGTTCCAACCCCATGAACGAAGCGTGACCCTCGTTCATATGAAACACTTGCGGGAATTGCCTGCTCGATAATTCGCAGTACAAGCTCAGAGCCCGAACCCCGCCAACCCCAAGTAATAGTTCCTGAAGCAATCGGTGCTCGCCGCCGCCACCATAGAGTCGGTCGGTGACAAATCTAAGCTCGGGTACGTTTTCAGGTACATCTGCGTCTAGCAAGAGCAAATCGACCCGACCTACTTTGGCTTTCCAAATTCTCGCTACTAGTGAGCGGCCTTCGCTCAACGCGAGGGTTACTTTAGCGGCGCTACCGTCGGGGCTTCGAACGAGTCTTAGCGGAAGTCCATCCGGGTCAATGAGCGGATAAGACTCTTGCTGCCATCCGTCTGACGAAATTGATTGGCTGAAGTAACCAGAACGATAAAACAAACCAACGGCAAGAAGCGGAACACCCAAATCTGAGGCGCTCTTCAAATGGTCTCCCGCGAGAATACCTAACCCACCCGAATACTGAGGCACAGCTGAAGTGATTCCAAATTCCGGGGAAAAGTAGGCGATCGAGGTGGGTACGTTTCCCGTGAGTGATTGAAACCAACGAGGCTCACGCAAATAGTGGTCGAGTTCTTCTTTCAACTGATTCGCTCGAGACACAAAATCCTGATCCGAACTCACTTCCGCAATTCTCTGCGCTGTCAATGATCCAAGAATTGAAATTGGATCTCCGTTGTATTCATCCCATGCTGCAGGGGACAAATCTTGAAACAGTTGTTGAGTCGGTGTGTGCCAAGACCAACGCAAGTTAATCGCGAGGGGTTCAAGAGTGGCGATCGAGTCCGGGAGCACTGGTTGAACAGTGAACTTTCGAATTGCCTTCACGAATATCCACGATACGTTAGCGTGCTCAACGCGAGAAACCGATCACGAATCCAAGTGACTATTAGGCAGAAGGTTCAAGGATTGAAATGCATTGCGCGCGTTCGTTCGCTACCTTCTAATTGTGACCACTCAGCCGAAGACCTCTACCGGTCGAATTGCAATTGAGTTGGTGCAACCACTGCAATCAAGCGCAGTTTGGCCCGCTAAAGCGTTTGACGGCGAAGTCATCCCGTTTGTAATCCAAGCGTTCAAAGAGGGCCACGACACGCTCGCTGGGGAGCTAGTGATTTGCGATCCTTCCGGAGCGATTTCACGAGAACCATTACGCAAAACCGGCGAAGGACTGGATTTGTGGCAGTGCGTTGCGCAACTCGATGGAGTTGGGGAACACGAGTTTCATTTCGAGGTTTGGACGGATGTCTGGAAGACCTGGATCACTGAAGCGAAACTAAAACTCGCGGCCAATGTTGATTCCGAGCTTGTGATCGAAACCGGAGCAGTGCACTTGCAGCGTGCGTTGGCTATGCATCCAGCAAATCGCATCATTGCCGCAGGATTCAAGCTATTGAGCGATTCGAAGCAGAGCCCAATTGAACGATTCGAGAAGCTCGTTGTCGGCGCTGCTTCTGCAGAACTAGCACGACTTCCACTTGAGGAATCCGAGACGCACTCTTCGACGTGGCAGATTCGAGTCGAGAGACGACGCAGCGGGGTTGGCGCCTGGTATGAGTTCTTTCCTCGGTCTGAAGGTGCCAAGCCACAAAAAGGCGGCGGCTTTTCCAGCGGTTCATTCAAGACCGCCCAAGCGCGACTCTCCGAAATCTCCAAGATGGGGTTCGATGTTGTTTACCTTCCACCGATTCACCCGATCGGTACAACGTTTCGCAAAGGTAAGAACAATTCCTTGAAGGCAGAGCAAGGAGACCCCGGTTCCCCGTGGGCGATCGGCTCCGAATTGGGCGGGCACACGGCGGTTCACCCAGACCTCGGAACGCTAGAGGACTTCAAACAATTCATAGCAAGAGCCGATTCTGTTGGACTTGAGGTCGCTCTCGACATTGCGTTGCAGTGTTCGCCAGATCATCCCTGGGTCAAAGAGCATCCAAATTGGTTTTCAAAGCGGATAGACGGAACCATTGCCTATGCCGAAAACCCGCCAAAAAAGTACCAAGACATCTTCCCGCTAAATTTCGACAACGATCCTGCAGGCCTTTGGAACGCAATATGGGATGTTTTCGAATACTGGATCGGGGTCGGGATTCGAATATTCAGGGTTGATAATCCGCACACGAAACCGTTGCGTTTTTGGGAATGGTTGTTGAGGAAATTGCACGATGCCCATCCGGATGTCGTACTGCTTGCAGAAGCATTCACTCGCCCTGCCCCAATGGCGGCACTTGCAAGAGTTGGATTCCAGCAGTCATACACCTACTTCACATGGCGAAACACCAAGACCGAGCTTGCGGAGTATTTGACTGAGCTTTCAACCGAATCGAGCGGATACCTTAGGCCAAATCTGTTCACTAATACTCCTGACATCTTGACCGAATATTTACAGTTCGGTGGGGTACCCGCCTTCAAAATCAGAGCAATTCTCGCAGCGACCGCTTCCCCAAGTTGGGGAGTCTATTCGGGATTCGAGCTCATCGAAAACATTGCCAGAGCCGGTTCGGAAGAGAACCTGGACAACGAGAAGTACGAGTTTCGGCCACGGGACTGGGCAAAAGCCGAAAAGTCAGGCGCCTCAATATCGCCACTATTGACAAGATTGAACGAAATTCGATCGCTTCATCCTAGTGTTCTGCAATTGCGCAACTTGAAAACCCATTGGAGTGAAGATGAGGCAATTTTGGTTTACAGCAAACACTTGCCGGGACGATTCAATCAAACGGGGTTGGACGATTCGATCATTGTCGTGATCAACCTTGATCCGCATTCTGTCCGGGAGACCACCATTCATCTAGACCTGGAAGCAATCGGCCTTGCACCCGATTCAGCGTTCGAGGTCTCGGACTTAATCTCGGGTAACACATTCAAGTGGAAGCGCGATAACTACGTAAGACTGGATTCGTTTTCTGAACCCGCTCACGTGCTTTACGTGAACCGACACCCAACCGCAATCGACGCATCTGAAACCATAGGTCGCCTTAGAAAGCTGGCGGTCGGAGCCGGTTTCGAAAAAGTTGAAACATAGTGGCCGCCTCGTCAAAGAGCGAACTGCTCCCGAATGGAACCCTTGAGGCGCTCGGAGATGGAACGCATCCAACACCGCACGAATACTTGGGTGAACACAAGTACTCGGCACGATCCTGGGTGGTTCGGGTAAGGCGTCCACTTGCAAAGACTGTGACCCTGCTTTATGGGGATGACGAAGAACTTGAACTAGCACACAAGGGACACGGGATTTGGCAAGCGAGTACTCATCATTCGCTGGGTGCCTACTTGATTCGCGCGGTATTTGACGGTGGACAGGAGTGGACTGCAGATGACCCGTATCGTTTCACCGCCACTCTCGGCGAAGTCGACTTGTACTTGCTTGGCGAAGGCCGCCACGAGCAGTTATGGAAAGTGCTCGGCGCAAACCAAAAAGAGCACCAGGGAACGCTCGGTACATCGTTTGCAGTTTGGGCACCGCACGCCAAAGCAGTGCGAGTGGTTGGCGACTTCAATGAATGGGATGGCCCGACTGCAGCAATGCGAAAGCTGAATTCCAACGGCTATTGGGAGATTTTCATTCCCGCGAACATTGTCGGTTCGGCGTACAAGTTTGAGATTCTGACCGCTTCAGGCAAGTGGAAAGAACGGGCAGATCCGATGGCGAAATTTGCCGAGATCCCGCCGGCGAACGCGTCTAAAGTCGTTGAAAGTTCATTCGTTTGGGGTGACGAATCGTGGCGCAAGTCTCGTTCAAGTTCACCACACTTGCAACCGATAAGTGTTTACGAGCTTCACCTTGGCTCTTGGAAGCCCGGCTTGAATTATCGGGAATTGGCGGAACCCCTCGTTCAATACGTAACTGAAATGGGATTCACCCACGTCGAATTTTTGCCTTTGGCTGAGCACCCATACGGTGGTTCTTGGGGCTATCAAGTTACTGGCTATTTTGCTCCAACGAGTCGCTTTGGTGACCCGGATTCCCTTCGCTACCTAATCGACCGACTCCATCAATCTGGAATCGGTGTGATTTTGGACTGGGTTCCGGCGCACTTTCCCAAGGATGAATGGGCGCTCGCAAATTTTGACGGACAACCGCTTTATGAGTACGCGGATCCGCGAATTGGCGAGCATCCTGATTGGGGAACTCTTGTATTTGACTTCGGAAGGCGCGAGGTTCGCAATTTTCTTGTCGCGAATGCTCTTTATTGGATTGAAGAATTTCACGTTGACGGGCTCCGAGTGGATGCTGTGGCGTCGATGCTTTACCTGGACTACTCAAGGCAGCCGGGTCAGTGGCGCCCCAACATTTTCGGTGGCCGAGAAAACCTGGAAGCGATTGATTTGATCAAGGAAGTGAATGCAACAGCGTACAAGCATGACGGTTCGATACTCATGATTGCGGAAGAATCCACCGCCTTTCCGGGGGTCACCGCCCCGACCGATCAAGGCGGGCTAGGTTTTGGCTTTAAGTGGAATATGGGTTGGATGCATGACAGCCTCGACTACTTCTCAAAAGATCCTCTGTATCGCC
>JAHBSS010000031.1 GCA_019639015.1 Cryobacterium sp.
CTAGTTCGAGAACTCGTATTGTTGGGCCCGGTCGGAAGTTTCGGCCGGGCCCAACACCGTTTTTAAGCCGCCGCGAAGCTGAGGTCTTCGCTGGCAATAGAGTTGACCAGTGAGCACAGCGTCTCCTAAACCAACACAATCTATAAGTGGTTCTGGCTTGCTATTCGCTTTTGGTGCGTACATTCTGTGGGGATTTCTACCGGCCTATTTCTTGATTCTGGAGCCGACCGGGCCGATCGAGATTGTCGCCTGCCGCATCCTGTTTTCCCTGGTATTTTGCGCGATCCTGCTAAGTATTGGCAGGAACTGGCGACGGGTCCGCGAAGTGTTCAAGGATCGACGAACTGCGTTGGGTTTGGGCCTAGCCGCGTTGTTCATCATTGTGAACTGGCAGGTTTATGTATTTGCGACCCTGAACGAGCAAGTGAACGAGGCAGCACTCGGCTACTTCATCAATCCGATAGTTACCGTGCTCTTGGGTGTCATAGTCCTAAGAGAAAAATTGCGTCTCGCGCAGTGGATCGCAGTCGGAGTTAGTGCAATTTCCGTGCTTGTGCTCGCATTGAACTATGGGGTGTTCCCGTGGATTTCCCTGACTCTTGCGTTTTCGTTCGGAATTTACGGGCTAATCAAGAAAAGGGTCGGGCCTCGAGTGGATGCCGTGACTGGCCTAACCGTTGAGACAATCTGGCTCATTCCGGTTGCAATTGGACAGCTCGTGTTGGTTGCGGGGACCACCGGCATCGTGTTTGGAACCGCTGGCACGGCCAATACGTTGCTACTAGTTGCTTCCGGGGTAGTCACAGCGATCCCGCTTATTTTCTTTGCTTCTGCCGCCAGGCGCATACCTCTTGTGTATCTGGGGTTGATTCAATACTTGACTCCGGTACTCCAGTTCTTGTTTGGGACATTTATCATGCACGAGTCAATGCCACCGGAGCGATGGGTTGGATTTGGTCTGGTTTGGATTGCTTTGATCATCCTGACGATTGACATGTTGGCTCACGCTCGATCACTGCGAAAATCCGCTCCGTTACCCGGTTGAGCCCCATTTACCGTATTTAGCCAACGATTTCCGGGCAGGTCACTGGAAGGTAACGATTACGATGTGTTACCCGCCTGTGACCCCAGAAAGTGGGCAAAAAGGTGCATTAGACAATACCCTTGACTGATCACCGGAGTAATTCCGGCGTGTCAGTAAACCAAAACACAAGGAGCAACATGAGCGCATTTGCGAAGGCCAAGGCCTCCCGCTCAAAGTATGTTCGTTCAGTCCTCAGCGGCATCGCCATCGTCGGCGCTGGCGCACTCGTTCTGACCGGTTGCCAGGCAACCGGCGGTGACGGGGACAAGGGCGGACCTGCAAAAGACCTGGTTCTGAAGATCGGAACCCTACTTCCCGAGACTGGTTCTCTCGCCTTCCTCGGCCCACCAGAAGAAGCTGGTGTCGCTTTGGCAGCGAAAGAGATCAACGATGCCAAGCTTGGTATCTCGGTCGAGGTCACCTACGGTGACTCGGGTGACGCGGACAACAAGGCATACGCCACGACTGTCCCGAACCTCCTCGCCAAAGGCGTCGATGTGGTATTCGGTGCGGCCTCGTCTGGTGTTTCCAAGTTGGTCATTGACCAGATCGTTGGAGCCAACACCATCGAGTTCTCCCCGGCAAACACATCCCCAGACTTCACTACTTGGGATGACCACAACCTCTACTGGAGGACCGCTCCTTCAGACCTGCTACAGGGTGAAGTTCTCGGTAACTTGATTGCTAAGGATGGCGCAAGCACTCTTGGCATGATCGTCCTCAACGACGCTTACGGTACCGGGCTCGAGAAGGTCACTCGTGAGACCTTCGAAGCCGCTGGTGGCAAGGTAGTTGCAAGCAAGTTCTTCAACGCAGGTGACACCACGTTCGATGCTCAGATCGCAGCAGTAACCGCTGAGAAGCCTGACGCAATCGCTCTGATCACCTTCGATGAGATCTACACCATCGCACCGGCCCTAAAGGCCACCGGGTTCGACATGTCACATGTTTACCTGGTTGATGGAAACTTGAAGCAGTTCGGTACCGGTGACAAGGGACTGCCAGCTGGCACCCTAACCGGCGCTAAGGGCACGACCCCTGGTCCAGTGCTCAAGAGCGACTTCCAGGACCGCCTAAAGGCCGTCTACTCCGAACAGTTCGGTGGCACTCTTGAGGACTACAGCTATGCAGGTGAGTCCTATGACGGTGTCATCGTGTTGGCGCTTGCTGCTCTGGCCGCAAAGTCCAGCAAGGCAACCGACATCGCGACCAAGCTCCAGGAAGTTTCTGGTGGCTCCGGTAACGGTGAGAAGTGCACCGACTTCAAGTCATGTGCAACCATCATCAATGGTGGCGGAACTGCTGATTACGATGGCGCCTCGGGTGGCATCGCCTTCGACAAGGCTGGTGACCCAACTGAGGCGACTATTGGAATCTTCCAGTACGACGACCAGAACAACTTCACTCGAATCAACTAATTCGACTGAGTTAGGTTTGGCCCCGACCGTTAGGTCGGGGCCAAACTGTTTTAACCACGAGTTCAAGATCGTTGCGTGATCTAGTACTGGATTCAGCTGCCCACAACGCTCTAGAGCCCTGTAGCGCTTGAATGAACCTTGTGAATGGAGAAGCGAAAGTAGCCCGTTAAATGGCTTGAGGGGGCCGAATTGGCCCCCTCAAGCGTGAATTGCAAATGCGGATTAGGCGGCTTCGCCGTCCTCACCGAGGGTGCCGAGGTATAGGCTGATGACTTTCTTGTCATGCAACATTTCGCGACCGGTACCGGTGTAAGCGTCCTTACCTTGATCAAGCACATAACCGCGATCACAAATTTGCAGGCATCGCCTTGCATTTTGTTCAACCATGATCGTAGTTACGCCGGCCTTGTTGATCTCGGAAACTCGAATGAACGCTTCGTCTTGGCGAATCGGCGAAAGTCCCGCTGACGGCTCATCAAGAAGCAATACGTGCGGATCCATCATGAGAGCCCTGGACATTGCAACCATTTGACGCTCACCACCCGAGAGAGAACCGGCTCGCTGCTTTAGTCGGTTCTTGAGTTCCCCGAAGAGCGAGAGCACGAATTCAAGGCGCTCTGGGTAGATCTTTGGGTTCTGGAATAGTCCCATTTGCAGGTTCTCTTCAATACTGAGAGAAGGGAACACGTTGTTGTTCTGTGGAACCATCGCAACTTGCTTGGAAACTAATTTGTGGGCGGGCAAGCCTTTGATGTCTTCTCCGTAAAGGAGTATTTCGCCGCCACGAACTTCGACTTGACCAAAGATTGCCTTCAAGAGAGTGGATTTTCCGGCACCGTTTGGCCCGATAATGCCAATCAACTCGCCCTTGTTGGCTGTGATGCTGCAACCGTTGAGAATGTTGATCCCTGGGAGGTATCCCGCGACAAGGTCCTTGACCTCCACAACTGTTTCAATTGAAGTCTTGCTGCTCATTTTGACCCCTTGTCCTTGCCGGTGCCCGGAAGATCAATCCTTCCGGTGACAACGCCCAAGTCGGTACCTTGATGGCTTCCTAAATAGGCGTCAATAACTGCTGGATCTTTCATGACTGTTGCAGGCGGACCTTCTGCAACGATTTTGCCTTCCGCCATTACAACAACCCAGTCGGCGATGTGGCTGACCATTTGCATGTCATGTTCAACGAACAGCACGCTCATTCCGTGTCGCTTCAAATCGACGATGTGATCCAAGAGTGACTGAGTTAGCGCCGGGTTGACACCCGCCATAGGCTCGTCGAGCATTATGAGAGTTGGGTCGCTCATGAGGGCTCTGGCCATTTCCAGCAGCTTTCGCTGACCACCCGAAAGGCTTGCGGCATAGTCGTCGGCTTTCGCGTCTAACTTGAAACGGGCAAGCAATTCAAGCGCCTTCGACTCGATATCGTCGTCTTGCTTTCGCCAAGTCCACGGAAAAATCGAGGCCCAAAGGTGCTCACCAAATTGTGACTTAGCGCCTAGCTTCATGTTTTCGAGCACCGATAACATGCTCAGCGCTTTGGTCAATTGGAAAGTACGGACTTGGCCCATCTTTGAGACTTTGAAAGATGGGATTCCGGCAAGAGCCTTACCCTCGAATGACCACTTTCCGGTATTGGGGTTGTCAAACCCCGATAACAAATTGAAAAGTGTGGTTTTCCCAGCGCCGTTAGGGCCAATTAACGCGGTGATAATTCCGCGTTGAATCTCCAGGTGTTCGACGTCTACCGCCATGAGGCCGCCGAAATGGCGAGTCACATTGTCAGCGACAATGATCGGGTCAGTCTTTGGCACTCCAGGTGCCGCTGGACCAGTTGCGATCTTTGACATTGTTTCGTTTGAGCTACTTGCGGGCATTGAATGACAGCTCCCTCTTGTCGCCGAGAATACCTTGCGGCCGGTAAATAACGATGAGCATTAGCGCAACACCGACGAGTACGAATCGAATAATTCCAACTTGAGACGGTGTAACTCCGTGGATCCATCCAGCATTCACCATTCCAGGAAGGAACAAGCCGAGGAACGAGTAAACCAACCAGAAGATTACGGTTCCAAGCGCTGGCCCCCAGATCGTAGCTGCTCCACCTAGAAGCAGGATCGTCCAAAGGAAGAACGTCAGGGACGGCAAGTACACCTGCGGGACGACGGCGGACGGCAGCACCAAAACGACGCCGCCAAGGGTTCCGAGTACTCCACCGATAATGAGTGATTGCATCTTGTAGGCAAATACGTTCTTACCGAGCGCACGCACCGCATCCTCGTCTTCACGGATACCTTTTAGAACTCGACCCCACGGGCTACGCATGAGCGCCCAAACCCCCCAGATTGCCAGTCCCAACAGGATTAACCCGAACACGCGAATCCAGAGCTCGGTCTCGTTGTAGGTCCAAGGTCCGAATCCGTAGGTCCCTTGCGGGAACGGGTTCGAGGCACGGAAGCTCTCGTGGTAACCGCCCAAGCCATCCGCGGAGTTCGTTACCGAGTCAAGCAGAGTTGACTGAACCACGAGTCGAAGTGCTTCAGCCAGCGCGATGGTTGCGATCGCGAGGTAGTCGGCGCGAAGGCGCAATGTTGGGATTCCGAGGATGACCGCGAAGATTACCGAAGCGCCGATCCCGACCAAGATACCTGCCCACCACGGCCAGTGCAGCGAGAGGATGCTGATCGCGTATCCGTAGCCACCGAGGAGCATAAAGCCTGCTTGACCAAAGTTGAGCAAGCCACCGAATCCGAAGTGCACAGCAAGTCCAACGGTTGCGAGAGCATAGGCAATCGTCTCCGGTGCGAGAATCCACCAAGCCGTTTGGCTAAGAATGCCGAGGAAATCCATTTATCCAACCCTCTCTTTCTTACCGAGCAAACCTTGAGGCCTGAACAGCAACACAAGAATGAGCACGAGAAGCGCGCCGACATACTTGATATCTGCTGATAGCCAAAGCGGGGTGAGCTCAACCAAGAGTCCGATGATTATGGAACCGATTAGAGCGCCAAATGCGGTACCAAGTCCACCAAGAACAACCGCGGCGAAAATCAGCAGCAGCAATTGCCAGCCCATGTCCCATTTGATTCCCGGTCTAAAGTACGCCCAAAGAATTCCAGAAAGACCGGCGAGCACGGTTCCAAGGATCCAAATCAATCGAATCACTCGATCGACGTCGATTCCAGAGGCGGCTGACAGTGAAGCGTTGTCGTTGATTGCTCTAGTTGCTTTTCCGTTCTTCGTGTAGAGCAACCAGTAGGCAACCGCGATGAGAACAACAATGGAAATCGCCATGCTAACCATGTCAACTAGTGACAAATCGATAATTCCAAATATGTTCAATTTCTTCGTTGTGCTTGGATCCGTCGGAAGCAGTGTCGTTCCTCCGCCAATGAAGAATTGGAACAAGTAACGAAGCGCAAGCGAAAAACCAATACTCACGATCATCATCTGAACAACACTGAGTCCGCGTTTTCGGAGTGGCTTCCAAAGCAGAACGTCCTGACCGTAGCCAACGACTGCAGAGAAAATCAGGGCGAGCGGGATTCCGAGCCAAATCGGCCATCCAAGAAATACGCTGAAGAACAGAGTGGTTACAGCGCCCAATGTGACCATTTCGGCGTGGGAGAAGATCGAAATACCGGTAGTTCCATAGATCAAGGAAAGCCCGATCGATGCGAGTGCGAGCATCAAACCAAAGTTCAATCCGTTGATCGCGCTACCAATCACGCGTTCATAGAAAGGGGTAACTTTACGAACACCTTCGCCAAGAAAGAAGTTGACCGACTTTTCTTTCGTTAGCCCAAACTCGGCTTCAACCGTCGCGCCCTTATCGCTAATCGTGATGCGCTCATCCGGAGCAACGATCACGCCTTTGGGCAGAGTGCTTTCAACAAGAGTGACGTCGTATTTTTCCTTCTTTGGCACGCCAACTTCCCAGTGACCCTTGTCATCCGTGAGCACCTCCGCCGAGTAGCCACCTCCGTCAACAAGTATTTGAACTCCAGCTAGGGGCTTGTCGTTGTATTTAACGTTGCCGCTAAAGATGTAGTCGTATTTGTCGGTGTTTGTTTCATCCGCGTGAGCCGGTGACACCGCAAGTGAAGCGAGCGCTAGAGATGCGATAAGCATTGCGAACAATAAAAGTGCCGGGCGTTTCATGAGCGCCCAGAATCCTTGAGCTGTGACCACAAGACCTCCAAGACGGACCAGGTGGAGATCGGTGATTCTCGGGAACTGGCTGCCGTCAACGTTGACAGTACTTGCCGATTATGGCGCATGTCGGCACGCCCCCGCCACTTGATAACGCAATCAAGTCGAAGAAATACATAACAATCTTTCGAACGCTACGATTAATTACCGGAATCACTGTCGTTGCCGGCCCAATTTTGTACTCGATAACAATTCGGAGACTATATGGATCAGCGAGACCCTTTCGGCTTTGTCGGGCTCACTTATGACGATGTCATGTTGCTTCCTGGGCACACCGATGTAATCCCAAGTGAGGTCGACACTTCCACACGGCTCACTCGAAACATCCGAATCAGCACGCCGTTGGTCTCGGCCGCCATGGATACAGTGACCGAGTCTCGCATGGCAATTTCAATGGCGAGGCATGGTGGACTTGGAATCTTGCACCGCAACCTGTCGATCGAGGAGCAGGCTGCGTTCGTCGACAAGGTGAAAAGAAGTGAATCGGGGATGATCACGAACCCCGTGACAACCACCCCAGATGCAACAGTTGCTGAAGTGGACGCTATTTGTGGCCAGTTCCGTGTCTCGGGTCTTCCCGTGGTTGAAGGAGACGGAAAGCTAGTTGGAATCATCACGAACCGGGATATGCGTTTTGTTTCACAGTTCGAACGCCATTCGACTCTCGTGAAAGATGTAATGACCAAGATGCCCTTGATCACCGCCCCAACGGGGATTGATCCGGATGGGGCGATTGCGATTTTCGCCCAACACAAGATCGAGAAACTTCCACTCGTTGATGAGCGTGGAAGGCTCACCGGTCTAATTACGGTCAAAGACTTCGATAAGACTGAAAAGTATCCAAACGCGACGAAGGATGAAGAGGGTCGACTAAGGGTCGGTGCCGCAATTGGGTTTTTTGGCGATGCCTGGCAGCGCGCTGGAATGTTGGCAGAGGTAGGAGTCGATGTCATTGTCGTCGATACCGCTAACGGGGATTCTGCAGGCGAAATCGGAATCATAAAGAAGTTAAGAGCGGATTCAGCGTTCCGAGGCATCGACATTATTGGTGGAAACGTTGCGACTCGGTCGGGTGCTAAGGCGCTCGCCGAGGCTGGTGCCGACGCGATCAAAGTTGGAGTCGGTCCAGGCTCGATCTGCACAACACGAGTTGTCGCTGGGGTAGGGGTTCCTCAGGTCACAGCAGTATACGAGGCGTCACAAGCCGCTAAGGAAGCAGGTGTTCCGGTAATCGCAGACGGTGGACTTCAGTATTCGGGCGACATCGCGAAAGCACTGGTTGCTGGAGCGGAATCCGTAATGCTTGGTTCGCTGCTGGCTGGTACCGATGAATCGCCAGGAGATTTGTTGTTCATAAACGGAAAGCAATTCAAGTCATATCGAGGCATGGGCTCCCTCGGGGCTATGCAAACCAGAGGCCATAAGACCTCGTATTCAAGGGACCGATATTTTCAAGCAGACGTTCCTAGGGACGACGAGCTTATTGCCGAAGGTATTGAGGGCAAGGTTGCATATCGGGGGCCGGTTGGAACGGTCATTTATCAATTAACTGGCGGACTTCGGCAATCGATGTTTTATGTTGGAGCGCACGATATCGACCAATTGCGCCAGAATGGCAAGTTTGTTCGAATCACCGCTGCGGGACTCAAAGAGTCACACCCGCACGACATTCAAATGGTCGTTGAGGCGCCAAACTATCGCTCTTGAACTCAACGAATTGCGGCAATTCTTGAGATTGCCTCCCGCAGCACCGCGGGATTGCAAGCCAGATTCAATCGCGCAAATCCTTTTCCTTGCACTCCGAACGGTGGGCCGTTGCTCAGTGCAACTTTCGCGTGCTCCAGAATGTGGGCGGCTGGATCTTCGCCCCACCCGAGCGCGTTGAAATCTAGCCAGGCGAGGTATGTTGCTTGCGGCATCCGATACTTCACCTCGGGTAGTTGCGAACTCAATAACTCCGCAAGAAGTTTGCGATTCTGATCGAGGGATGAGACGACGCCTTCTAGCCATTCACCCGAGTGTTTGAATCCCGCGATACTAGCTTTCAACCCGAACAGGCTCGTGCGCCAGAACACTTCGAGTGGAAGAGAGCCAACAATTTCTTGATTCTTGCCTCCAGCCGTCACCATAATTGCGCACTTTAGACCGGCGAGATTGAACGCTTTGCTGGCGGCTGTCAAGCAGATACCGACCTCTCGGGCTTCATCTGAAACAGCAAGGAACGGCACAAACGTTTCACCGGGGTAGGTAAGTGGGCCGTGGATCTCGTCGCTAATGATGCTCGCGCCGTATTTCTTTGCGAGGCCTGCTATAGCCGCTAGTTCTTCGCGAGAGTGGACGCGGCCAACAGGGTTATGCGGGTTACAAAGTAGGTACGCTTTGGCGCCTTGCGCAAGCGCGTTCTCAATTGCGCCGAGATCAAGGGACCAACCTGTGTCAATCCCGCCCGCCAAGGGAACCTCGATAACTTTGGCTCCGGACTCTTCGACAAGATCAAAAAAAGGAAAGTAGACCGGCGGATTGATAATTACGCCCTCGCCAGGTTTGGTAACCCGACGGAGGGTTTCTACGATCGCCATTCCGACATCCGTCGTGGTCCAAACTTGCGCCGGGTCAACTTGCCAGGACCAGTGCTCACCGGCAAACGCCGAGAACACTTCTGGCAATTCGGAACTGGGCGGAGAGTAACCGGTATCGGAGTTAGCGATCGCTTCTTGCAGCACCGCACGAATAGGGTCCGCGAGCGGAAAGTCCGATTCGGCAACAAATAGCGGCAAGACATCCTCGTCAAATGCCGCCCATTTCATGCTCGAGCGATTGCGCAGGGTTTGCAAAGGTTGGGCCTCAACTTCCATACCCCCAGCATGCCACTTTCATCATTCAGGAGTTTTTGGTACGGATGTTGCTCTTGTGTCTGTTGAGAGGTCATTTGGCACGAATTTAGGTAGTTGTGCCCCAAAAGTCCTGAATGATGAAAGCAAAGTAGGCTTGGGATGTGAGTGACGTTGAGATCGGACGGGCTAAGCGCGGCAGGCGAGTTTACGCGTTCGACGACATTGCGGTAGTTCCAAGTCGCAGAACCAGGGACCCAGAAGATGTCTCTGTCAGTTGGACTATTGATGCGTTCCAATTCGACATTCCGGTGCTGGCTGCACCGATGGATTCTGTCGTTTCGCCGTCAGTCGCGATTCAAATTGGGAAGCTCGGTGGCCTTGGAGTTCTAAATCTTGAAGGACTGTGGACTCGTTACGAAGAGCCAGAACTGTTGCTTGAAGAGATCCGTTCGCTCCCCGAAGAGCTTGCCACGAAGCGGATGCAAGAGATTTATTCCGAGCCAATCAAACCGGAACTCGTCACCGGCCGACTTTCGGAAATTCGCTCATCAGGGGTGACTGTTGCTGGGGCACTTTCGCCGCAACGAACCCAGGAGTTGTACAAGACGGTTGTAGACGCTGGAGTCGACCTATTTGTGATCCGCGGAACTACCGTTAGCGCGGAGCATGTTTCAAAATCACACGAACCGTTGAATTTGAAAAAGTTCATTTACGAATTGGATGTCCCGGTGATCGTAGGCGGAGCTGCCGGCTATACCCCAGCGTTGCACCTAATGCGAACAGGCGCTGCTGGCGTACTCGTTGGTTTCGGTGGCGGCGCAGCATCAACAACTAGAGCAAACCTAGGGATTCACGCTCCAATGGCGACTGCGGTTGCCGATGTTGCGGGAGCGCGCAGAGACTATCTTGACGAATCCGGTGGACGCTACGTGCACGTAATCGCAGACGGAGGGCTTGGAACATCCGGCGACATTGTCAAGGCGATTTCAGTTGGTGCGGATGCCGTAATGCTTGGCAGCGCGCTCGCGAGAGCAACTGAGGCTCCGGGGCGCGGTATGCACTGGGGTGCGGAAGCGCATCATCCGAATCTCCCAAGAGGTCACCGTGTCGAAGTTGGGTCGATTGCCCCGCTGGAACAAATCTTGTTTGGCCCGTCAACAGTTGCGGACGGAACAGTAAATCTCATCGGAGCGTTGAAGAAGTCGATGGCCACGACCGGCTACCTAGATTTGAAAGAGTTCCAGCGGGTCGAAGTGGTGTTGGCAAGGTACAAGGGTTGATCATGGCCAATCCAACGGTCAGTAGATCGTCGAAACTCGGAGCCGCTGAACGTGCTTCGGCAATCGAGACGCTCAAAGAAAAAGAACTTGACATCCTCGTAATCGGTGGCGGAATTGTCGGTACCGGTTGCGCAATGGATGCGGTGACTAGAGGACTTCGGGTTGGACTCGTCGAGGCCCGCGACTTTGGTAGCGGAACATCGAGCCGTTCGTCAAAGCTCGTTCACGGTGGCATTAGATATCTCGAACAATTGAACTTTCGATTAGTTCGCGAAGCGCTCATCGAACGCGGTCTCCTGCTCCAGCGACTCGCGCCACACTTGGTGAAGCCGGTCAGATTCTTGTATCCACTCAAGAAGCCAATTTTTGAGCGGCTCTATATTGGCGCGGGAATGTTGCTTTACGACCTTTTTAGTTACACGGGTGGGCGCCCTCCAGGTGTCCCGCACCATCGACACTTGTCGAAGCGTCAAGTTCACAAGCTCATGCCGAGCCTGCGTGACGATGCTCTTATCGGCGGAATTACCTATTACGACGCTCAAGTTGATGACGCTAGGTATGTTTCGAGCCTGGCTAGAACGGCATCCTTCTATGGAGCGCACGTCGCAAGCCGTGTGCGGGTTGAAGGGTTCTTGAAAGTCGGCGAACGCGTCGTCGGAGTGCAAGCCCATGACCTGCTAACCGGTGAACGCTTCGAAATTAAAGCCCGACAAGTTGTCAATGCGACCGGGGTATGGACGGACGACACTCAAGCGATGGTTGGTGAGCGCGGACAGTTCAAGGTGCGAGCTTCGAAAGGTATCCACTTGGTTGTTCCGAGGGATCGATTCCAATCCAAAGTTGGGCTGCTGCTTCGGACCGAGAAAAGTGTGCTGTTTGTCATCCCGTGGGGTCGACACTGGTTAATCGGAACAACTGATACCGACTGGAACCTCGACAAGGCTCACCCCGCCGCAACGGCAGCCGACATCGAGTACCTACTTGAGCACGTCAACAAGGTGATTAATCTCCCGCTAACTCGGGAGGATGTTGAAGGTGTTTACGCCGGTCTTCGACCGCTGCTCGCTGGTGAAAGTGATATGACTTCGAAGCTTTCAAGGGAGCACATCGTCGCGCACAGTGTCCCAGGACTGGTTGTTGTGGCAGGTGGCAAGTGGACGACGTATCGGGTCATGGCTAAGGACGCAATCGATGAGGCGGTCGCCGCTCTAGACGGAAAGGTTCCCGAAAGCACTACAGAAGACATCGCGTTGCTTGGAGCCGAGGGCTATCAGGCCGCGTGGAACAAGAGGTCAAAGATTGCCCGTGCGTTTGGGGTCCACAAAGTTCGGATCGAACACTTGCTAAACCGATACGGCACACTTACCGATGAACTACTCGACTTGATTAGAGCTCAACCTGAACTCAATCATCCGCTACCTGGTGCCGACGATTATCTTGAAGCAGAAGTTGTTTACGCTTGCACCCACGAAGGCGCGTTGCACCTTGATGACGTGTTGGCCAGGCGCACCAGAATCTCAATTGAATCCTGGGATCGAGGCGTTTCCGCGGCACCGGTAGCCGCTCGACTAATGGCTAAATCACTTGGTTGGGATGAAGTTCGAACTGAACAAGAGATCCAGTTCTACTTGAAACGCGTCACGGCAGAGCGCGAAAGCCAAGAGCAACCGGATGACGAGTCCGCTGACCGGGTTCGACTTGAGGCACCGGACATTTCGGTTGTCGAATCCGAATGAATGAGTGAGTTCCCAATGTGGAAGGTCGCGATCAGACCCCGTTGGATTTTGGCGTTACTTCTCTCGCTCGTGGTTGCTGCTGGATTTGTGTTGCTGAGTCAATGGCAAATTTCAAGAAGCTCGCAAACAGGCACCGTTGTTGAGAATGCAACTGAGCATGTTGTTCCACTTGATTCGAACGCAAAGCCGCAGGAGCCCGTGAACGCTGCGCTCGATGGCCAAATGGTCAGCGTTGAAGGCAACTTCACAAGCGATCCGACGATCATTCTGAGCGATCGACTAAATGACGGCGAGACTGGCTATTGGGTTGTCGGTCATTTCCGCACTGTTGACGGTGTCGGACTTGCCGTTGCGCTCGGTTGGAGCGCCGACCTGAAAAGCGCGCAAGCGGTCAAGCTTGATTCGAACAGTCAGAAACTGACCGGCCGTTACATGGCGGATGAGGCTCCGCAGTCAAGCGATTACCAACACGGAAAGCAAAGCGCGCTTTCAATTGCGGGGGTTGTGAATATTTGGAGTGAAGTTGATCCGAACGGTGTGTACAACGGTTACCTCGTAACTTTGAGTCCAGCAGATGGCTTAGTCAAGATTCATTCCCCCGCCCCTGAGAAGCAAGTTGAACTGAACCTCTTGAACGTGTTTTACGCAGTGGAGTGGGTGATTTTTGCGGGCTTTGCGATATTCCTGTGGTGGCGATTAGTCAAGGACGCCTGGCTTCGCGAGCAACATCCGTAGACTTGAATCATGCTTGAACTCCCCAAGAAAGAAGATTTGCCTCGGATTCGAAACACCGTGAAGGTTTACAAGGTTTCCGCAATCATCACGGGAAGTTTCTTGCTGTTGCTTTGTCTAATGATGGTGCTGCGTTACGTGCTTGGAGTGGACATTGAAATGGCCGGTCCCGCGGGGTTTTTGGCGCTCACACCAAAGGACATGATCGTTGGCACAAACATTTCGACAGCTATTTTGATAATCCACGGCTGGTTGTACGTGCTGTATCTAGGTTGTGACTTTGTGATCTGGCGCTTGATGGGTTGGTCGTTCGGCAAGTTCTTGCTCATCGCGCTCGGCGGCATCATTCCTCTACTTTCGTTCTTTTTCGAGCGCTCGGTGCCGAAACAAGTTGAAGAGGCGATCGCGTTGAAGCATCCGACAATCGAACTGGCGACGAAGTGAGTTCGAGCGGGCCGGTACTCGTTGTTGATTTTGGCGCCCAGTATGCCCAACTGATTGCACGTCGAGTTCGAGAAGCAAACGTCTACTCCGAGATCGTTCCGCACACGATAACTGCTGCGGAAGTTGAAAGCAGATCACCGGCGGCGGTGATTCTAAGTGGCGGACCGTCAAGCGTGTATGAACAAGGTGCACCAAGACTTGACCCGAGAATCTTCGAACTAGGCATACCAATCCTGGGTATTTGTTATGGGTTTCAGGTCATGGCTAGCGAGCTTGGCGGTGAGGTCGCAAGGACCGGTGTTCGTGAGTACGGGGCTACCGCGATCACTTGCCAAACGCACGGACTCTTGTTGAGCGATCAATTGGAGCGCCAAGTTAGCTGGATGAGTCACGGCGACTCGGTCGTAAAGGCACCGCAAGGATTTGAGGTACTTGCTCGCACCGATTCGATTCCGGTGGCAGCATTTGCCGACGAATCCCGAAAA
Organism: Cryobacterium sp.; assembly: GCA_019639015.1. GTDB lineage: Bacteria > Actinomycetota > Actinomycetes > Actinomycetales > Microbacteriaceae > Terrimesophilobacter. The sequence continues at coordinate 14,223 of JAHBSS010000031.1, forward strand.
CTTTATGGCGTGCAATGGCACCCTGAAGTCAAGCACTCAGAGTTCGGTCAAAAAGTTCTCGAAAACTTTCTGCATGTTGCCGCCGGGATCGGCAAGGAATGGAATAGCGAAAACGTTATCGCCGAACAGGTAGAACGAATTCGCAATCAGGTCGGTTCTGCACGAGTGATTTGCGGTTTGTCCGGTGGAGTCGATTCTGCGGTAGCCGCAGCCATTGTCCATAAAGCGGTTGGGGATCAACTTACCTGCATCTTTGTTGACCACGGTTTGTTACGAAAAGGGGAGCGCGAACAAGTTGAAACAGACTATGTCGCCTCCACCGGAGTTCGGTTAGTAACGGTTGATGCAAGCGCGAAGTTCCTCGCCGAACTAGCTGGAGTGACGGATCCGGAATCCAAGCGAAAAATTATTGGCCGTGAATTCATTAGAACGTTTGAAGAGACTTCCGAAGCCCTCGCTATGGAGGCCAAAGCAAAAGGTGCACCGATCCGTTTCTTGGTGCAAGGCACCCTGTACCCGGATGTTGTTGAGTCTGGTGGGGGTTCTGGCACCGCAAACATCAAGAGCCACCACAATGTTGGTGGCCTCCCGGAGGACTTGCAATTTGAACTAGTTGAGCCGCTTAGAACACTGTTCAAGGACGAGGTTCGCGCGATCGGTCGTGAACTCGGACTGCCAGAAGTGATCGTATCCAGGCAACCATTCCCCGGTCCGGGGCTCGGCATCCGAATTGTTGGTGAAGTCACGAAAGAGCGACTTGACTTGCTTCGGGATGCTGACGAAATCGTTCGGACAGAGTTGAGTGCTGCAGGACTGGATGACGAAATCTGGCAATGCCCCGTCGTGCTACTGGCGGATGTTAGATCAGTCGGTGTTCAAGGTGACGGTCGAACTTACGGCCACCCGATCGTGTTGAGGCCGGTTTCATCCGAAGATGCCATGACGGCTGACTGGTCGCGAATACCATTCGACTTGCTCGCGAGAATTTCAAATCGAATCACAAACGAAGTTCCAGGCGTTAATCGAGTCGTACTTGATGTGACTTCGAAACCGCCTGGAACTATCGAATGGGAATGATTCTTAGTTTCGCAGGATTGCCAGCAGTCTCAGAATCTCCAGGTATAGCCAGATAACCGTAACCATGATTCCGAACGCTGCAGTCCAACCGTAAACTCGAGGTGCACCACGTTCAACGCCGACCTTGATGGAATCAAAATCCATAACGAGTGAGTAAGCGCAAAGGAAGATCACGAGAATCCCGAGTACAACTCCAAGTGGAACTCCCGGGATGATCTCGAAACTGCGCATTCCCCAAGGCTCATTGTTTACTCCGGTCAACATGAGAATTAGGTTCAAGACCGAGAACACCAAGTAGCCGACTATCGCGATCATGAACACCTTTGTGGCTTTTGCGGAAGCACGAACCTTGCCGCTAGCAAACAGTGCAAGAGTGACCCCGATTACCGCGAAAGTTCCAAGGATTGCTTGAAAGGCGATTCCGGGGTAGGCCGTTTCAAAAAAGCGGGTGATACCACCAACAAACACTCCCTCAATCGCCGCGTAGATGAGAATGAGCGCCGGTGAAGGCTTCTTCTTGAACGTGTTGACCAGAGCGAGCACAAACCCGATTACGAGAGCCGGGAGTGCGAGAACTGGAAAGAACCAACCGACCGCTGAACCGATAAGCAAAACCGCAAAGCTTGCAACGATTTTGAAAATCGTGTCTTCGTATGTCATCCGGTCAGTGTCAATTGCGGATGCTGAAGGGCGAGCGTACAACTCGTCAAGCTCTTCAGGGGTTGCGGTTTGAGTTGAGCGCACTAATTGCGCCGCTCCGGCGGCGCCGGTAGCGAATGCGGCCGAATTGCGGAACGCTGGGTTTGATGAAGCCATGGTCTCCTCCGTGGGGATCTGCTTGATAAGAACCTATCGTGATTTTGCTGAGGGTTCGCTATGCAATCTCGCAAGCAACCTGCCAACCCAGGCAGATGCAATGAGGATCAACGCCATCAAGCCAAAAAGCACCGGGTAATTCCCGTAATTCGTAAACCATCGAACCAGAAGCAGTCCGCTCAGGGCCGGAATTGCGAGTGCTAAGTAGCTTTGCCAAGGCCGGCCAAGAACCAGGAACCAACCGGCAAGACTGAAACTCAAAAACACTGTGGCGCTTGATCCATTTAGCAAAATCATTGTTACGAAGGTGCTTGCGATTGCAGCACTAATTCTCTTCCATCCGGCTGAGGGCAGAATGCACCAGCCAACAATGTGAGTCAAAATGCCAATCAATAGCGCAGGCAGCGTGTATGTCGAGGTGAACAATACGAAAATCGCACCGACAAATACAAGTGCAAGGCCAAGCCAAAGTCTGAGCCGGTATGTTCCCCATCGCAACGACAATCCAGCAGATCGCTCGGTGACCGATTGCGAATTTGACTCCACGACGGCAGGTTACCAACTCCGGCAATCGCGTAACGTTGAAGCGTGAAAGCGCGAGGGCCAGTTCCGATAGTAATAGCGCATCGAGGTGCTAGCGGGTACCGACCAGAGCACAGCCTGCTCTCCTATCAAATGGCAATTGACCTGGGCGCTGATGCAATCGAACCGGATGTTGTCGCAAGCTCTGACGGGGTGTTGGTCCTTCGACACGATAATGAGCTTTCAAAAACTACCGACGTTGCAGACCGAAAGGAGTTCGCATCAAGGCGCACAAGCAAGGTAATTGATGGCAAGAAGTACACCGGCTGGTTCACAGAAGACTTCACTTGGGCAGAACTTCAACGCCTTAAGGTGAGGGAGCGCCTGCCGAAACTCAGAAGTAAATCGTTCGACGATCGCGAGGGAATCCTTCGACTTTCGGAAGTGTTTGACTTGGTCGAGAAAGCGAATGTAAAGCTTGTCGTGGAGATAAAGCACGCGACATATTTTGCATCCATTGGACTGCCCATGGATGATTTACTCGCTAACGAAATCGCTGGTTCCGAGTGGGAACAAAGCACAGAACTGACAATCGAATGCTTCGAAACAACGATCCTTCGAAAACTAAGCGCTCGCGGTTTCAAAGCGAAAACGGTCTTCCTCATTGAATCATCCGGGTTTCCAGCCGATGAGGTCGCAAGGCTTGGTAAGCAAGCAAGATCTTTTGAGTACTTCACCACTAATGAAGGATTAACCGAACTTGCTAGCGACGGGATTGATGGGATTGGCGTTGACAAGCAACTTCTCTTGAGAAAGGACAAGGCCGGCAAGGTACTCGGTGTGACTGATTTGGTAAAACGCGCTCATTCGGCTGGCTTGCTCGTGTATTGCTGGACGCTTAGAGCCGAGAATGCATTTCTTGCCAAGAACTTGCAAACAGGTGGTGGTGATCGCCAGTTCGGGCAATGGCGGGAGGAGTTTTCCTTGCTAATGAACAGCGGACTTGACGGAGTGTTCGCCGATCAGCCAGATCTCGCCCTTGAAGTCAGGAACTCACTCAAATAGCAAGACACGTCCTGTCGGAAGGTCGACCTAGAATTGGTTGGCAATGTCTACCCAATCAAGTCCCTCAAACCAGATCGCTGAGGCATTGCTTGACGGTTTGAATCCGCGACAAAAAGAATCTGTCGAATATCGCGGTCCCGCCCTGTTAATCGTGGCTGGAGCGGGATCTGGGAAAACTAGCGTTCTTACTCGTCGAATCGCGCACTTGATTGCGACAAGGGCGGCTTGGCCGAGTCAGATTCTTGCCATAACTTTCACCAACAAGGCTGCCGGTGAAATGCGCGAGAGAGTTGAGGCGCTGCTTGGTAACGCTGCGGAAGGAATGTGGATTTCAACATTTCACTCCGCTTGCGTTCGAATCCTAAGGCGCGAAGCGACGGCTCTCGGTTACCAAAAGGGCTTCACAATTTACGACAGCGCAGACTCGAGGGCGCTACTCAAGCGAATCGTCAAGGAGTTAGACGCAGATCGATACGGAATTACGGTCGGCAAGGCGGCTTCTAGAATCTCAAAAGCTAAGAATGAGTTGCTAGACGTCGATGGTTATGCGCGAAGTGCAAACTTGGACGACCCTGCCGAACAGTTGTATCTCGCCATATTTCGCAAGTATTCAAGCGAGCTTGCGAAAGCCAACGCTTTTGATTTCGATGACCTTATCGCGCAGACCGTCTACCTTTTCCGCGCGTTCCCGAAAATCGCTGCACTCTACCAACGACGGTTCCGCCACATTTTGGTTGATGAGTACCAAGACACAAATCACGCCCAGTATGCGCTAATCCGTGAGTTGACTCGAACGCCCGATCCTGAGGACTTGAAAGGAGCGATAGGTTTCGACGGCAATCCTCTAAAGGAATTCGAGGGTGGCTTGAGCGCGGCTTCGCTAACAGTGGTAGGGGACTCTGATCAATCAATTTATGCGTTCCGTGGCGCTGACATTCGGAACATTATTGAGTTCGAAAAGGATTTCCCAGATTGTTCAGTAGTGCTGCTAGAGCAGAACTATCGGTCGACGCAAAACATTTTGAGCGCAGCGAACGCGGTCATCTCTCACAACTTCGACCGAAAAGACAAGAACCTATTCACCACTATTGGTGATGGCGAAAAGGTCGTCGGATTCACGGGTTACAGCCAACACGACGAGGCACAATTCATTGCCGATGAGATAACGAACCTAAAGCTTGACGGACTCGACTATCGAGATATGGCGGTGTTCTACAGAACGAACGCTCAAACTAGGGCACTTGAAGAAGTGTTCATTCGATCTGCGATCCCGTATCGGGTTATCGGTGGGACGAAGTTCTACGAGCGCGCTGAAATCAAAGACGTCATGGCGTATTTGACTGCTGTCGTGAATCCCTTGGATCCGATGGCGCTTCGCAGGATTCTCAACGTTCCAAAACGCGGCATCGGTCAAGCAACCGAGTCCGCATTACAAAGCCTCGCCGACCGTGAAGGTATTTCTTTGAGAGATGCGCTTCGGGACACGAGTTCACTTGCGCTTGGTCCAAAAGTTGCTGCAGCGATTGGGGAGCTTGTTGAGATTCTGGATGATGCAAGCGCAAGAGCTGATTCTGCAGCTCCTGGAGACATCCTGATCGAGTTGCTTTCCCGCACTGGATACCTCGAGGCGCTTCGCGCAAGCAAGGACCCGCAAGATGACGCTCGAGTCGAAAACGTTGAAGAACTCATTGGTCACACAAGGCAGTTCCGACAAGACAACCCAGAAGGACTCTTGATCGACTTTCTAACAGAAGCTGCTCTGGTTGCTGCGGCCGATGAATTGGATGATGAATCCGGCACGGTTTCGCTAATGACGTTGCATACAGCCAAGGGGCTCGAGTTTGATGCTGTGTTTCTTACCGGAGTTGAGGAAGGTTTGCTACCTCATCAAATGTCCGCTGGAGAACTTGGTGGGCCAGCAGAAGAGAGACGGTTGTTTTACGTCGGTATCACGCGCGCGCGTAGGCGACTCTATTTATCTCTCGCAATGACTAGATCACAGTTTGGTGATGTGAATGTCGCAATGCCGAGTCGCTATTTGCAAGAAATTCCCTCGGAACTGATCGACTGGCGCCAGTCCCCTGGAATGGCGAATTCGAGGGGTGGCACAGAATCAAGAGCGTTGAACGCTCGTCGAGGACGGTTTGGGATTGAAGCCGGTTCGGGTTTCGGCGCAGGCTCAACGGGCGCAGGCTCAAGTGCAAAGGCAGCATCTGGAACTGACCCATGGGCGAGTCGGGTAACAAGTTCCGTCCGCGACAATGGTGACTTGACTCTCTCGCCCGGGGATCGCATCCGACATAACGACTTCGGGGAGGGGACTGTGACAGCGGTAACCGGGGTTGGTTCTAAGTCGGTGGCCGAAGTGCAATTTGATTCCGCAGGGCGAAAGCGACTGTTGATAAAGATTGCACCGATAGAAACGATTTAATGATTCTTTCTAGAGTGCGATTGAGCGCGAGCGATCCGAGGATTCTTGGCGCGCTGAAGAACATTCGCACGGAGTTAGGGCTTGAGCAGAGCTTTCCAGACTCGGTTGAGGTAGAAGCCAAGCAGCGAATTGCGCTAGCCAAACTGCCAGATAACTCAATGCTGGACATCCCGTTTTTTACCGTTGATCCGGAAGGGTCGATGGATCTGGACCAAGCGATGCACCTCGAAAGGCGTGGCGACGGTTACCTGGTCCGGTACGCGATTGCTTGCCTTGTGGATCTGGTTCGGCCAGGCGGCGCAATCGACGTCGAAGCCCGAAATCGTGGCCAGACAATGTACCCGCCGGATGGCAGAGTTCCCCTCCATCCTTTAAGCATTAGTGAGGGAGCTGCTTCGTTGCTTCCCGGCGAAATTCGCGCAGCTTATGTTTGGACGTTCCAATTGGATAGCGCCGCGAACGTAACCGAGACGGAACTTTCACTTGCGAAAGTGCGAAGCGTTCGGCGCTGTAGCTATGAACAAGTTCAGCAAAGCATCGACTCCCCTAACTCCGAGTTGGCGTTCTCGCTATTAAGGGAGATCGGTGAAAAACGGAAAGCCCTCGAGATTCTCAGGGGTGGGGCAAGTCTTGAAAGACCGGATCAAGAGGTTCACCAAACTGGGAACTCCTTTGAGTTGGTTCGTAGAGTCCCAATGCCGGTAGAGGCATGGAATGCGCAGATTTCGTTGATGACCGGAATGGAAGCAGCGAAAATAATGCTCAAGGGGAAAGTGGGCATTCTAAGGGCGTTGCCTGCTCCTTCACACGAATCCCTGGATTGGTTCAAGCGCAAGGCCTTTGCTTTAGGGTTCCCGTGGCCCACCTCAAAGACTTACGGCGAATTCGTTGGAAGTCTGGATTCGAACGATCCCAAACAATTGGCGCTCATCCACTCTGCAGCTTCGCTGTTCAGGGGAGCCGGTTATGTTGCGTTTAGCGGTGACGTTCCCAAGCAACCCAATCAATGGGCGGTTGCTGCTCCATATACTCATGTGACCGCTCCAATTCGTCGGCTTGTTGACCGGTTTGCGCTCGAAGTTTGCCTCTCGTTATCGCAGGGCACCGAAATTAGCGAATGGGTTCAAAGTGCGTTGCCAGAGTTACCCAAACTTATGGCAATTTCGGACGGTATCTCTGGTCGACTTGATAGTGCGGTTATTTCCTGCTTTGAGGCCGCGGCATTGTCTGGTCGCGTGGCGGAAAGTTTTGAAGCATCCGTCTTGACGGTCAATTCACACGGTGGCGAGATTGTGATCCAAGAACTTGGGATCACCGCTCAATGCGTGGGTGAACTAAAACTTGGAAGCATCGTGAAGGTGCGACTTACGAAAGCAGACATTCAGTCGGGATCAATCGAGTTCGAAGTTGAAAACCTGTCCGGCGCTAAGGCGAATTGAATCCACCGAAAGTTACAGGTTCTGATCGGGGTAGAGTTTTGGGTGGCAACTTGATCGACTCGAGGGCAAGTTGCCTCGATGATTTACATTCCCAATTGAACAGGACGCAAGACATTGGATCTTTTTGAGTACCAAGCTAGAGACCTCTTCGAATCCTACGGTGTTCCGGTATTAGCCGGAATTGTGGTTGAAACTCCCGAAGAAGCCAAAGCCGCCGCAAGCAAACTCGGTGGAACAGTCGTAGTGAAGGCGCAAGTCAAAACAGGCGGCAGAGGCAAAGCCGGCGGTGTCAAAGTTGTGCACAATCCTGAAGATGCCGAATCCGCGGCGAAGCAAATTTTGGGGATGGACATAAAGGGTCACATTGTCCGAAAAGTCATGATCGCGGCCGGCGCAAAAATCGATCGAGAATTCTATTTTTCGGTACTACTTGATCGAGCGAACCGCTCCTACCTTTCGCTTTGTAGCGTCGAAGGTGGAATGGAAATTGAAGTACTAGCAGTTGAGCGACCCGAAGCGCTAGCGAGAGTCGAAGTTGACCCAGCGACCGGAATTGATTCCAACAAAGCAAAGGAAATTCTGCAAAAGGCTCGCTTCCCAGAAGAGCTAATTTCAAAGGCAGCACCGGTAATTGTCAAACTTTACGAAGTCTATAAAGGCGAAGACGCGACGCTCGTCGAAGTGAACCCGTTAGTTTTGACCGCAGACGGCGAAATCGTTGCGTTGGATGGCAAGATTTCCCTCGACAACAACGCGGCATTCAGACACCCGGAACACGAGGCTTTGGAGGATGTCGCGTCAGAAGACCCGCTCGAAGCGAAAGCAAAGGCCGCTGACCTCAACTATGTGAAATTGGATGGCAGCGTCGGCGTGATCGGCAACGGTGCCGGGCTTGTAATGAGCACGCTAGATGTGGTCGCCTATGCTGGCGAAAAATACGGTGGCGTTAAGCCAGCGAATTTCTTGGATATCGGTGGTGGCGCATCCGCAGAGGTTATGGCTTCGGGACTGGATGTAATTTTGGGGGACTCACAAGTAAAAGCCGTGTTCGTAAATGTGTTCGGCGGGATTACCGCTTGCGATGCCGTTGCAAACGGAATTGTTGGTGCCTTGGCAAAGCTTGGCGCAAACGCGAATAAACCCCTGGTAGTCCGATTGGATGGCAACAATGTCGAAGAGGGTCGTCGAATCCTGAAAGAGGCGAATCATCCTCTGGTGACCCTCGCAAACACAATGGACGAAGGTGCTGACAAGGCGGCGAAACTCGCGGCAGCCTGATCCGCTAACTACACAAATTAGACGTCAAATTTAGAAACGAGATCCCAAATGTCAATTTTCCTGAACAAGGATTCAAGAGTTATCGTGCAAGGAATCACAGGTTCCGAAGGCACGAAACATACTGCGCTAATGCTCAAAGCGGGTACGAAAGTCGTCGGGGGTGTGAATGCGAGAAAAGCCGGAACCACTATTACCCATGGGAACGTTGAGTTGCCAGTGTTCGCTTCAGTATCGGAGGCAATCGAAAAGACCTCAGCTGACGTTTCAATCATTTTCGTTCCGCCTGCTCATGCCAAGGAGGCAATGATCGAAGCTATTGACGCTCAGATCCCGCTACTTGTGGTCATCACAGAAGGTGTGCCGGTGCAGGATTCCGCCGAAGCTTGGGCCCACGCTAAGTCGAAAGGTAATCGCACACGAATAATCGGTCCGAACTGCCCCGGCATTATCACCCCGGATGAAGCACTAGTGGGTATCACTCCTGCCACCATCACCCACAAAGGCCCGATTGGCTTAGTTTCAAAGTCTGGAACTCTTACCTATCAAATGATGTACGAGCTAAGGGATCTCGGTTTCTCGACGGCTATCGGT
>JAHBSS010000032.1 GCA_019639015.1 Cryobacterium sp.
GCCGATTCGGCACTAAGAGCCGTGTATGACTTTGATCGGCCCGCGGTGGCAATCATCAAGCACGCCAACCCTTGCGGCATTGCGGTTTCGGAATCAATTCTTGCAGCACATAAGGCGGCCCATAGTTGTGACCCGGTGTCGGCGTTTGGCGGGGTGATCGCCTCGAACCGTGAGATCGATGTTGAAGCGGCGCAAAGCATCCAGGAGGTATTTACCGAAGTTGTTGTTGCACCGAGTTTCAGTGCGCAAGCAATTGAGGTGCTCGGTGCGAAAAAGAATCTTCGGTTATTGAAGTTGCCGGAAGGGTTCTCGAGAGAGTCGCTTGATTTCCGTCAGGTTTCTGGAGGAATCCTTATCCAACAACCTGATCAACAATTCGCAAGTTTCGACTCGTGGCAAATTGTTTCCGGTTCTCCCGCGACCGAACGACAGCGCAAGGACCTTGAATTTGCCTGGCGAGCCGTTCGCGCGGTCAAATCGAATGCGATTTTGCTGGCAAAGGATGAAGCCTCCGTCGGTATTGGGATGGGGCAAGTGAACAGAGTCGATTCTTGTGTCCTAGCAGTCTCACGCGCGGGTGAACGGGCTCGGGGAAGTGTTGCCGCTTCTGACGCATTCTTTCCTTTCTCGGACGGACTACAAATACTTATCGACTCGGGAGTTGAAGCGGTCGTCCAGCCGGGTGGCTCAATTAGAGATTCTGAAGTCATCGAAGCGGCGAACAAGGCGGGAATCACGATGTATTTCACCGGGGAACGGCATTTCAACCACTGAAACCGGCGGAGCAACTTGAAAAACACGCAGAAGGCACGGAATTCCAATAGTCTCGCCTCATGAAGAGTGGACTGCCAGCATGGCTTCGTCGAATTCTCGTTGCGATTATTTCGGCACTCATTATTGCCGCAACGACGCATCTAGGAACAATGCTCCTGTTTTTCATGACAAACAACGCAAATGGCGAGATTTTCCCTCAAGTCAGTGAATTCTTTTTGCCTGCTTCGTTATTGCTCTTCGTATTGCTAGCAATTGTGATCGGGTTCGATGGATTCAGGCGTTGGTATGCCGCAATTCCTGCCGTGATTCTCGTTGCGCTACTTTCAGCGCTGTTTGGTGCGCTCGTGTTGTACATGAATCGAGGTTCGGGTGTAAAAATTGACCCGCTCACATTCATCACATCATTCTTACTTGGTCCTTGGCTCGTCTTCATGATTCTTGCCTCGCTCGTCGGGGTACTTCTGGGACGGAAGGTTTGGAGCGCAATCTCAGGGGTAAAGCTTGATTCCCCACAAAGTCGAGAGAGTCGCATCGCGCTTGTGCGGCTACCTGCCGCGAACCTTGCAGAAGGGCAAGTGACACATATCGCTAGGTCGGTAATTGACACCGAGAAAGCTGACGAACAGTGGGATGGTTATGTGTCCGCTCTAGTCGAAAATGGTTGGGAAGTCGTTGAAGTGCCGGTGGCGACTGCGAGCCCGGATTCCGTGTTTGTTGAAGACACTGTCGTAATGTTTGGGGACACCGCCGTAATCACGAGCCCTGGGCACGAATCAAGGCGAAGCGAGCCTGATGCCGTTGAGCTAACAGTTCGTGAGCTTGGTTTGAACGTTGAACGAATCAGCCTCCCAGCAACGCTCGACGGTGGGGACGTGCTAAAAGTTGGGTCAACGGTTTACGTTGGACGAAGCGGTCGCACCAATGGTGAGGGCATCCGTCAGTTGCGCGCAATAGTTTCGAAACTCGGCTACCAGGTAGTGCCCGTGCCGGTCAGCAAGGTGTTGCACTTGAAGAGTGCAGTCACCGCTTTGCCTGATGGCACAGTTATTGGATACCCGAAACTTGTTGACCACCCGGAAATGTTTGGACGGTTCCTCGCTGTACCAGAAGAAACTGGTGTGGCGGTTGTGATCTTGGATGACGAGACGCTGCTCATTTCGGCCTCCGCTCCGAAAACAACGAAGTTGCTATCTGACCTTGGCTACCAAATGATTCCGGTTGAAATTAGCGAATTTGAAAAACTTGAAGGTTGCGTCACGTGCCTCTCGGTGAGAATCAGGTAACAGAGCAATCAAACCTGTTCAGTCGCATCCTTCTGGTGCCGGGTCGCCAACCAAGTCCTAATTCCCGCGACGATTGAAAGCGCGATTACGATTCCCGCAATGATGTACGCAACGCTTTTTACTCCCGGAATAGAAGCAGCAAAAAAGCCAGTCAAGGTGAGTCCGACTCCCCAAGCAAGCGCACCAACAAGGTTGCTTGACAGGAATCGGTAATAATTCATCCGACTCACCCCGGCAATTACCGGAATGAATACCCTGCCCCAAGGGACGAATCGTGCCACAACAATTGACCACCACCCATATCGCTGGTAGAACACTTCCGTGGCGCTTATTGCCTTCTTTATCCTCTTGCCGCCGTGGCGATCGAGATAGCCGCGACCGTAGTGTCGACCGAGCAAGAAGCCAACTTGATCTCCCAAGAATGCGGCAATGCCAACCCCGATCGCGAGAATCACAATGTTCAAGCTTGCCGCCGAGGCACTTATCAAACCGGCAGCGAAAAGAAGTGAATCCCCGGTAATGAACGGGATAAACACGCCGAGAAAGATCGCGGTCCCCGCGAATACCAACCCGCAGACGACCAAGTAAAACAAGATCGGACCAATAGTGGAAAGCAACTCAGACATTTGGTTGCCAAGGTTTGACGCAGTATTTAGCAATTTAACTCTCGTAAGATTCGGTACCGAGACAAGTCTCAATTGAGTGGACTTAGGCATTAACATCCTAGAACTGCCCGAGGCAACCCCGCTCCAGTTGCTAAGTGCATTGAACAGGCATACGCTATAAGGCTGCGCTCTCACACGGATACATCGCACATGTTTTCGCAAGTTGATTAGCGGCTCAGAATTGGCAGGCAAATATTGGCTTGCTCACCACAAACAACTTTGTAGGAACTAATTTGTCTTCCCCGACCAAGAAGCGCATGGGCACGATCGCCGCGATCGCGCGCGTTTACCCATTCGCAAAGCCGGCAATGCGCCGGATCTACCTAGGCATGGTTGCCGCCATGCTGGGTTCTCTTGTCGCGTTAGCAATTCCTCAAGTGTTGCGAGTGATCGTGGACGGACCGTTGAAGAATGGTAAAGCTTCAGAGATTTGGTGGCCGGTAGTTCTGGTCTTGCTACTCGGTATCGCTGAGGCAGTGATGATTTGGTTCCGACGTTGGTTTGTGTTGCAGCCAGGCACGCACATCGAAGCACGAATGCGCAACGGTTTGTATCACCAGCTTCAAGACTTGCCGGTCGCATTCCACGACAAGTGGCCAAGCGGTCAGTTGTTGTCGCGGGCGATGAGTGACTTGAACCTGATTAGACGTTGGTTCTCATTCGGGCTCGTATTGCTCGTCGTAAACGTTCTGACTATCGCCGTCGGATTGGCGGTACTTGTGAGCATCAATTGGTTGCTTGGGGTGCTGTTCACGGTCTGCTCTATTCCACTTTGGATATACGGATACGTATTTGAGGCCAAATATTCTGTTGTTGCTCGGCGCAGTCAAGATCAAGCAGGTGATTTGGCGACTGCTGTAGAGGAATCTGTGCACGGCATCCGAGTGCTTAAAGCGTTCGGACGTGGAAAGTTCGTGCTACGGAATTTTGCAAACCAAGCAGAACAACTCAGACTTACGGAGATCGAAAAGGCGAAAGCAATTGCCGGTATCTGGCTCTGGTTACTTCTTGTACCGGATGTGACCTTCGCGCTTTGTTTGGCTGGTGGTGTCTGGTTGGCGTCCATCGGCCAGATTTCGGTGGGAGCTCTGGTGGCATTTTTCGCTACCGCGACCGTGTTGCGATTCCCGATCGAATCAATTGGTTTCTTGCTCTCGATGACGTTTGACACCCGCACTGCCTCGGATCGTTTCTTCGAAGTTATGGATGAAGCAAACACGATTACGGATCCGGAGTCCCCGAAAACTATTTCAAAACCTAAGGGTGAACTTGAGTTCAAGGATGTCGACTTCAGGTACCCGGATACACCAGAGAGTTTCCCTGGTCTGCTTCATGATGTGAACCTGAAGTTGAAGCCGGGCGAAACCATGGCTCTTGTCGGGCTTACAGGCAGCGGAAAGTCCACGATGATTGCGCTGACGACAAGATTGTACGAAGTGACGTCGGGACAGATTCTGCTAGACGGGGTTGACATCCGTCAGTTGACTAGACAAGACCTTAGAAGCCACATCGCAATGGCATTTGAAGACGCGACGTTGTTTTCGGCATCTGTGAGAGACAACGTCATGCTGGGCCGACCCGACGGAACGGAAGATGATCTAAATGAGGCACTGGATGTCGCGCAGGCCGGTTTTGTGAGAGAGCTTCCAGAAGGACTAGACACAAAAGTTGGCGAAGAGGGCCTAAGCCTTTCCGGCGGACAAAGGCAGCGTTTGGCTTTGGCAAGGGCTGTAGCTGCTAAGCCAGAAGTGCTGGTACTTGATGACCCACTTTCCGCGCTTGATGTTGACACCGAGGCTTTAGTTGAAGCAGCACTTAGACAGGTTCTGGCATCCACGACTGCGCTAATCGTCGCACACCGACCCTCGACAGTTATGCTCGCGGATCGCGTTGCGCTACTCCAGGACGGCACGATAACCGCCGTCGGCAAGCACTCAGAACTGTTGGCAAAGAACGAGCACTATCGCTTTGTAATTTCGAGTCTTGAAGAAGAAGAGCAGATAACGAGTGTGTCCAATCCGCCAACAACCCCAATTCCGATCGTAAAGAGCGGCGTCAGTAGACCTTCGACGGAGGTGGGGCAATGACAGTCGAGGGAGTTGAAGGCGAAGAGCGGCAGGACTTCACCAAGTCCGAAAGCAAACAGATTCGCGCTCGATCGCTGAGGTTGCTTTCTTCATTGATCCGACCGCTTCGAGCTCGAATTGCTCTCACAGTGATTGTGGTCCTGGTAAGTACCGCTGCCCAGGTGGCCGGTCCGACATTTGTAGCGCTGGGAATCGATCGTGGACTGCCGGCACTCTTGAATCAAGATTGGTTCCCGATCGGACTTGCCGTAATCGCGTTCCTTGTGACCGGAATCATGGGTGCCGTTCTGATCGCTTGGTATACCGTGTTGACCGCGAGGATAAGCCAAGCGATTCTGATCGACTTGAGAAAAAGAGTGTTCTTGCACACTCAGCGACTCAGTCTGGAATTCCATGAGAGCTATACGTCGGGAAAAATCATTGCCCGGCAGACGAGTGATCTTGACGCCATTCGCGAGTTGCTCGATTCAGGACTAAGCGAGCTAGTTCAAGGCGGGCTTTACATGCTTTTCACTGCGATTGCGTTGTTTTCGATCGATTGGCTCAGCGGACTGATGTTGCTGGCTTCAATGATTCCGCTTTGGTTCTTGACTCGTTGGTTCCAGAAAGCCTCGCAGAAAGCTTTCCGTGAAACCCGTACTGCTTCTGCGAGAGTGATTGTGCATTTTGTCGAAACGATGACGGGCATCCGTGCTGTCAAAGCTTTCCGAAAAGAACGTCGAAATGAACTCGAGTACGGGGACCTGGTTGAAAAATACCGTTTTGCGAACGAACGGACTATGAACCTGTTCGGGATCTTCGATCCGGCTTTGGTGCTGATCGGCAACGTGACTTTGGCGGTAGTTCTGCTTATCGGTGGATTGCGGGTCGCGTCGGGCGGTCTGGCTATCGGGGTGCTTCTCGCGACGCTTCTTTACACTCGATCGTTCTACGCTCCAGCACCTGAAATCGCAATGTTCTACAACTCTTATCAGTCTGCGGCTGCCGCGTTGGAGAAGATTTCTGGGGTACTCGAAGAGGTCCCGAGCGTGCCAGATCCGACTGGCCCGATTTCTTTGTGGAACGCAAAGGGCGCGATTGAGTTTAAGGATGTCGAGTTCTCGTATAAAGATGACCGAATCGTGCTTCCAGAGTTCAACCTGCAAATTCCATCCGGCCAGATTGTTGCGTTGGTCGGCTCAACGGGGGCAGGTAAATCAACTCTTGCAAAGTTGATTTCAAGGTTCTATGACCCGACAAGTGGGTCGGTGCGTCTTGATGGCGTTGATCTTCGTCAGTTGCACCCGAAAGATCTCAGACGCGCGATCGTAATGGTGACTCAGGAGGCATACCTGTTCTCCGGAACAGTCGCAGACAATATCTCGATCGGCAAGCCCGACGCGAGTCGTGATGAGATCATTCAAGCCGCAAAAGCGGTTGGGGCGCACGGATTCATTTCTGCCCTGCCCAACGGCTACGACACTGATGTGAACAAGCGCGGTGGCAGAGTTTCAGCGGGGCAACGGCAACTCATTTCATTCGCGAGAGCTTTTATTGCCGACCCGGTTGTACTGATCTTGGATGAGGCAACAGCGTCTTTGGATATTCCGAGCGAGCGACTGGTTCAGGAGGGGCTGCAGACTCTGCTTGCGGATCGAACAGCGGTAATTATCGCGCACCGGCTTTCAACCGTCGCGATCGCCGATCGGGTCTTAGTAATGGAGCACGGCAGGATCGTCGAGGATGGTGCCCCAGCGGACTTGATCGCGGGGACTGGTCGGTTTGCTCAGCTTCACGCCGCTTGGCGGGACTCTCTGGTTTGAATCGCTAGTTGATTGCTTTCTTATGGCAGATATCTGGCGCGTCTTAGGTCTATCCGGTAACCGGTTGCCGTTTGAACGAGCGGGGTTCCTTCGTCTTGGTAGTAGCGAAGTGCCTCATTTTCATGGCACTGCGGCGGTAGGCCACTCGCTCGAATCACGCGCCACCAAGGTAGGTCGGCACCGTACATCGCCATAACTCGGCCAACAGCTCTTGGTGCGTTTGAGCCTATTGCCGAGGCAACCTCGCCGTATGGCATTACAAAACCGGGAGGAATTGATTCGACCACGCTGATTACTCGCTCGACGAAGTCTGCTTCATTCACAGTTTTAGAACGCCGAGTTTTTCGCCGTACTGTGTCTGCCCGCTGACTTCGAACCCGATGTTGGTGAAGAACAATTCTGGACCGTCATCGCCGGGTTCCCAAAGTGCGGTGAGTTTGGTAAAGCCTCGCTGTCTCGCCTCATCGGCTAAGGCAAGTACCGCGAAAGTTCCCACTCCTTGACCCTGTTGATCTGCGGCCACGTGCACTCTCCAAACGCAACTTTGGAATTCTTCTTGCGTGGCATCTGGATCGAAATTTCCGCGAATGAATCCGACCACCTTGTCATCCTTCAACACGACTCGAGGCCAGCTTGTGGTCGGATCAATGTAGGCATCAGCGATCGCATAACTTGGTGGAATCACGAACTGTTCCTGACCGCGACGCAGGGTCAACTTGTTTGCGGCTAGTGCATTGCTTGCCGAGAGTTCTTCTAGTCTCAAGTTCGCCATAAATTCAGGCTAGTCAAAACTACCAATTCTCACCTAGAGATATCTTGATATCGAGATATACCGCGATTGACTGTAGGATTGCTTTTGATCGCCCGGACGCACGGGCAAGACCAGATTAGAACTCCATTCGTGCCTGGGAGGCCGCGTTGTCGAAGATCAAAGTTGAGGGAACCGTCGTCGAACTCGACGGAGATGAAATGACCAGAATTATCTGGCAAGCGATCAAGGACACTTTGATTTATCCGTACCTTGAGATCGACCTCGATTACTACGATCTTGGGATCGAAAAGCGTGATGAGACCGAAGATCAAATAACAATCGACGCTGCGCACGCGATCCAAAAGCATGGTGTCGGCGTTAAGTGCGCAACTATCACCCCCGACGAGGCAAGGGTCAAAGAGTTCGGGTTGAAGAAGATGTGGAAGAGCCCGAACGGTACGATTCGTAATATTCTCGGTGGCACGATATTTCGTGAGCCAATCATCATTTCAAATATCCCAAGACTGGTCCCCGGCTGGAACAAGCCAATCATCATCGGTCGTCACGCATTTGGTGATCAGTACCGTGCGACAGATTTTCGGTTTGAAGGCGAAGGCACTCTAACAATGACCTTCACTCCGAAAGATGGCGGTGAGCCGCAGAGCTTTGAGGTGTTCCGGGCTCCAGGCTCCGGAGTAGCAATGGGAATGTACAACCTTGACGATTCCATTCGCGACTTCGCTCGCGCATCATTTAGCTACGCACTTGACCGCAAATATCCGCTCTACTTGTCAACAAAGAACACGATTTTGAAGGCGTATGACGGTCGATTCAAGGATCTGTTCGCCGAGGTCTACGAGAACGAGTTCAAAGCTCAGTTTGATGCTGCGGGACTTACCTACGAGCACCGCTTGATCGACGACATGGTCGCATCCAGCCTGAAGTGGGAGGGCGGCTATGTTTGGGCTTGCAAGAACTACGACGGCGACGTGCAGTCTGACACTGTCGCGCAAGGTTTTGGTTCGCTTGGACTAATGACAAGCGTGTTGACGACTCCCGACGGAAAGATCGTTGAAGCGGAAGCCGCTCATGGCACGGTCACGAGGCACTATCGGTTACATCAGCAGGGAAAACCAACCTCGACAAACCCGATCGCTTCAATATTTGCCTGGACTCGAGGGTTGTCGCACCGTGGAAAGCTCGACGGAAACCAAGCGTTGATTGATTTCGCACACACGCTCGAGGATGTCGTAATCAAGACTGTTGAGGCAGGCAAGATGACCAAGGATCTTGCGATTCTCGTCGGACCGGACCAGCCCTTCCTGACCACCGAGGAGTTTCTCTCCGTCATCGCGAACAACCTCAAACTCAGGCTCTCCTGAAGCCGATTTGCCCATGAAGAGGATTGCCGGAGGAGTTAGGCGATACCCAATCGTGGCGATCGCCGTGCTCGTTGGAATCCTGGGCGTCATCCTCGCTCTAGTCGGGCAATCCCAGGTCTCTCAGTGGGGCGTCAGTGCATTTGCACTAGTTGTTGCAGCCATACAGTTCTGGGACATGTTGAAGAATCTTCTCTCGGGTTCCTGGGGGATCGACGTGCTTGCCATCATGGCGATCATTGCAACCGTGCTAGTCGGCGAGTACTGGGCGAGTCTCGTGATCGTGCTCATGCTCTCCGGCGGCGAAGCGCTGGAAGATTACGCGGCAGGCAGGGCAAACCGCGAGTTGCGCTCGCTCTTGGATCGAGCACCGCGAATCGCTCACAAGATCGCGAGTCACGACGAGTCCGAGATCGATGACGTTCCAATCGATGAAGTCAGAATTGGCGATCGCCTGCTGGTCAGACCATCCGAGATTGTGCCGGTTGACGGTCAACTTGATTCCGACGCCGGTTCGTTCGATGAGTCTTCAGTGACTGGAGAAAGCCTTCCAGTAGATCGACTGCGAGGAGAACCGATCCTTAGCGGTTCGCTCAATGGTCAGGCTGCAATAGCCATGATCGTCACGACTCCCGCGCGCGAGAGTCAATACCAGCAGATAGTTGCTCTTGTCGAGGTAGCCGCCGCCAGTCGTGCTCCTCTTGTTCGACTGGCCGACCGATTTGCAGTGCCCTTCACAATCGTCTCTCTGCTGATTGCCGGCGCAGCATGGTTCCTGACCGGTGATCCTGTGCGGTTCGCTGAGGTTCTCGTGGTTGCCACTCCCTGTCCACTCTTGATTGCCGCCCCGGTCGCCTTCATGGGTGGAATGAGCCGCAGTTCGAGGCATGGAATCATTGTCAAGGGCGGTGGCACCCTTGAACAAGTTTCACGAGCTAGAACAGTAGCTTTTGACAAAACCGGTACCCTCACTCAAGGTGAGCCGACAGTAGTTGACATTCGTGCAGAAGCCGGTTTCAGCCAGGCTGAACTCTTTGCCCTGGTGGCCTCGGCAGAGGACTATTCTTCGCACGTTCTAGCCAAGGCGATCGTTCATGAAGCCAAAGAACGCGGTCTCGAACTGCGTGGCGCGACTTTCGCTCGTGAGGAGGCAACGAACGGTGTCATGGCAGTGATTGACGGCAAAGAAGTCGTGGTAGGCAAGCTCGCGTTCGTGGCAGAGCACGCAGGCAATTCGAAGGCAACGATGATCTCCAGTGGCGAGCTCGCTGTTTACGTTGCAGTACAGGGTGAATTCGCGGGTGCGATTCTGCTTAGCGATCAAGTGAGACACAACGCTGCTCACACGATTGAAGCTTTCAGGTCAATGGGCATCCATCAGTTCTTAATGCTTACTGGAGATGCTAGGGAGACGGCAGAACACGTTGCGCTTGAAGTCGGAATCACCTCTCCGGCTGCCCACTTGCTTCCGCAGGACAAGGTGGAGATTGTTAGGCAGATTGTTGAACGACCCGTGATCATGGTCGGTGATGGAGTGAATGATGCCCCGGTTCTGGCGGTGGCAGATGTTGGAATCGCGATGGGCGCGAGGGGGGCTACAGCTGCCAGCGAATCGGCGGATGTCGTAATCATTCATGACGACCTCGCCAGCGCAGCAGACGCGATGGCAATTGGTCAGCGAACAATGCGAGTCGCCCTGCAGAGCATCTGGCTCGGGATCGGATTGAGTATTGGCCTCATGATGTTCGGCGCGTTTGGATTCCTTCCGGCAATAGTCGGTGCAGCACTTCAGGAAGTTGTTGATCTCGCCACCATTCTCAATGCCCTCCGGGCACTGCGGGGCGGTCAACTCCCAGGGGAACTGGCGCGCCGTGAACTGATCCAGTCGAACCTGCAGCTCAAACGTTGAAGGGCCGAGGTTTCCCCCGGCCCAACGTCAACCTTGTTCAACTCAGGATGTAGCAACCTCAACCGGAGTTGAGGTGATTCCCGATTGCACTTCCACCTTGCGGGGCTTGGCCTTCTCGCTCACCGGGATCATGACGCTCAGTACGCCATTATCGTAGTTCGCACTGATGTGTTCGGTGTCGATCCCGTCTCCTAGGTTCAACTGGCGTAGGAATGAACCGCTTGGGCGTTCATGTGCCAGCCACTTCAAGTCCTCGCTTCGCGCTGAACGTTCTGCACGAATTGTCAAAAGTTGGCCGTCTACATCAACGTCCACCGAACCGGGATCGATTCCGGGTAGATCCGCGTTGAGGATGTAAAGGTCACCGTCTTTGTGCAAATCGATGGGCATTAGTCGAGGCCCTTGTTGGGCATCTAGCAAGTTGGAAGCAACTCGATCGAGTGCCCTAAATGGATCGAAATACATAGCCATCTTTCCTCCTTAGAAACTTGAGCCAACTCGACTCAAGTACTTCCAATTTAGCACTCTAGGCAGAAGAGTGCTAATTTTCGAGTTCGCCTTCCGCGAATTTGCAAGCTAACTTTCTGGATTGAAAATCCCGCCAAAAGCCGCGCGAATTGTCAGACTAATTCGCAGAATGCCGACCCCGACCCGCAGCTTCGGTGCGAATGCGACCATCATGAAGATCGACCACATTGTGCGCTCTCGCCACAAGTAGCGGATCATGGGTTGAAACGACCGCAGCGATATTCTTCTCAGCGACAAATTGCTCAAGCAAGTCCATGATTGTGTTGGCCGTCCTGGAATCCAGTTGCCCGGTTGGTTCATCAGCAATCAGTACTCGCGGCTCCGAGATGAGTGCCCTAGCCAGTCCAACCCTTTGTTGCTGCCCGCCGGAGAGCTCGAATGGCCTTTGGGCACCATGCTTCACTAGCCCGACGAGTTCGAGCATCTCGGTAACTCTCGATTCCCGTTCGACCGCAGGGATCCCGCGAATTCGAAGAGGCACTTCTATATTCTCTGCGGCAGACAGAACAGGGATGAGTCCAAAGGTTTGGAACACGTATCCGATCTTCTCCCGTCTAGTCGCTGCCAGTGCTCGGTCGTTTAGCGCACCGAGACCTTGCCCCTCGATCCACACTTCGCCTGAGGTTGGACGGTCGAGTCCGCCGAGCAAGTTCAGAAGAGTGGTCTTTCCGCTTCCGCTCTTTCCGCGCACAACGAGCAACTCGCCCTCATGAACTTCGAGGGACACTTCGGTGCAGGCGTGGACTTCCCCAGCAGTGCTCTTGAAGGTGCGCGAAACCTCCCGAGCTTCCAAGACTGGTGGCAGTTCATTCTCCATCGATTACTCCAGTTCCTAGTGAATCCGCGGTCTCATTGCTGACAGCGGTGGTCGTGTTGTTCTCCGACTTGGGATGCGACTTCACCGAATTCTTAGCGGGCCAAACTCCGACGTGGTCGGATTCGAGAGCGAGCCGTACTCGTTCTCTCAGATCCAAAGCCTTGGTGAAATCATCAGGCAATTGCAAACGCCCCACTCGATCGATGACGGTGAACTCTTCGGCTACATGACGCTCACGCCCCTCTTCGTCAAGTTCCTTTCGGCGAAGTACCTCAGTTGAAGTGCGCCCATCCCGAATCTGCACAGTTCTATTGACATGTTCAGAAACAGCCGGGTCATGAGTAACGATGAGAGTAGTCACCCCGAGCGACTGGTTTACTTCACGCATTGACTCGAGCACTTCGGCAGAAGTGGCTTCGTCGAGTTCGCCTGTCGGTTCGTCAGCCAAAAGAACCTTTGGCCCATTTGCGAGAGCCACTGCAATCGCAGTTCGTTGCTGTTCACCTCCGGAAAGTTCCGACGGCCTACGATCTGCGCAATAACCAACCCCTAAAGTCTCAAGTAATTCCCGGATCCTAGGTTTGCTGGCGCGGCTGTGGTTACCAGCGATAGTCATAGCAAGAGCGACATTTTCTGCTGCAGTCAAATACGGCAGCAAATTTCGGGATGTCTGTTGCCAGACGAAGCCCACACTGTGGCGCTGGTACTGAACACGTTCCTTTCTGCCCATCGTCACAAGGTCGCTGCCTGCACACCTCGCTATTCCTGCGGTGGGGGTGTCCAACCCTGCGAGAATCGTCAATAGCGTGGATTTGCCTGATCCACTTGCCCCTACGAGAGCCACCAGTTCTCCTGCCTCGATTTGAAGATTCAGTCCTTGCAGGGCCTGAACCTCGACTCCTTCCGCAGTGAAGATTCGAACCAGATCTGCACAGAGAATCTGGGGTTCCTTAGTTTCTGCGTTCATTCGTGACTCCTAACCGTCATGTTCGAAGCGCCTTAGCTAGATTGAGTCGACGAACCAGCATCATCGCGAGCCAACTCGAGATCAGAACAAGAAAAAAGAAGCCAGCTCCGATCGCCGCAAGCATCAGCGGATTCACAGATATTTCCGGGGGAATTGAGCCACCGGTGAACGGTCTCAAGTCAACCCCGGCGAGCACTATGAAAGGCATGAGGCTACCAAGAGCGCAGCCGCTAATGATTGCGACGATTGCGCTTGGCCAGGTTTCCCAACGCAGGATCCCGCGAGCCTGGGATCTGGCTAAACCGATAGTTCTCAGCAGGGTTAGCAATTGCTGTCTTGCCGGGCTAAGCATTAGCAAGCTCAGTACAAGTACGGCAGCACAAAGTAGGGCGTTGATTGCGATGAGGACCAAAAGGGCGAGCTGAAGCACATTGGAGACCGGCGAGGAGTGAATTGACGCAGCTACTTCCTCCGGAGTTGTCACCGCAGATCCCGTGCCCGCAATCGACTCTAATTTGTCGGCAACTTCCGAAACATTCGCACCGACTGACAGATTGATTAGAGTCACTTTCGGCAGAAAAAGATCGATTCCGAGCTCTCCAGCCAGGTTTCGGTCGACGAGTACCCAGTCCTCAACTCCGCTAAGTGACGAAGAGATTCCAGCGCTCCCAGCGCTCAAGACACTCACTCCAGAAAGAGTCGAACTTTGGCTGAGCTTGTAATGATTAGCTAGATCCGGGGACAGCAGGATCGGAAGGCGGTTGTCATGCATTTTGGTCATGTCAATGTCAAGTCTCAGAGTTCCGGGAACTCCAGACTGGACTTCGGCGAGCTTCGAGGTGTCGGCGACCAGTACAGGAACAGAAATAATGTTCTGTACCTCTAGGGATTGCAGTTGATTGTCTTGATAGACGGGAACTGCACTGGCAACGCCCGTAACAGATTTCAACTCATCGATCTGGTCCTGATTCAGTGGTGCGGAGTCAACACGTAATTGCGCACCGACGCTCGTGCGGGCGGCGGATTCGACCCCGTTCGAAACGGTGGAAAGTAAAATGCCTGAGAACACCGTTACCGAGATCCCGACCACCAGGGCGAGAACTGCGGCGAGACCAGCAACCGGCTCCCTAATGACCCGACTAATGCCAAGAAAGTTCACAATCCCATTGCGCCTCCTCGCAATTCGAAGCAGGGCGAGTAACGGGAGTGGGTACAAGCGCAATGCGAGGATGCCGGCTGAGGCCGCGAGAAGGAATGGGGTTGCAGCAAGTAGAGGATCGACCACGACCCCGCTGGATGAATTGGTCAGTCCTCGCTGTAGCAACAGAAAGACCGAGATGCCCGCCAGAACGATGACGATCAATTCAAGCGGGCCGCGCCAGAACTTGTTGCTGTGTGCTACTAGATCATTTCTGGCATCCTGGTGGACCGACGCGGTGGAAACGAACGTGGCGATCGGGCCAGCCAACCCGACGGCAATCGGGCCCGCGAGGGCAATCGGGTGCCAAGTCGTCGGAAACAAAGCAAATGCGATCGAGGTGCCTACTACTCCGCTTGCAAGAGAAATTGCGAATATGCCTGCCGTCTGATTTAAGTTTGTTTTGACGGGGCTAGCTCCCCTTGCTCTTACTAAGTTGAGCATTGTGGAGCGTCGAATAGCTAACAGCCTTGCCAGCATCCAGAGCACTACGGCACAGATTCCAATCGGACCGGATGCAATCATCACAAGTACGGCGGTTGCTGTTCCCGCTCGTTCTAATGCTGTCTGCAAGGCAGTCTCGGCATCGGAATCGAACGTGACTGATGCGACAGTACCTATGTTTGCGAGGTTCGTGACAGAGTGTGGCTGGCTCGTGAAATTGCGAAGCTGCGGTAGCAGTTTCTCGTAGTTCTCAACAGTAAGACCGGTACCGTGAAATGGAATGCTCACTACGGTTGTCATCGCGAGTAGTGTCTCGTCCTTGATGACGGCAAGCGAATTCGGGTCTATGAACGCGGCACTCGTTACTATCAAGGTGTTCGAACCAGAGAATGCCGTGTGCGAGATTCCCGGGGTTAGCGCGGATGGCGAAGCAGACCAGTATCCCTCTTCAGGGTCGATCGAATCAAAAGTTCCGGAGAGTTTGGCATAGAAACCATTCGTCTTATCAATCATCACGAGTCGAACTTCGCCCACTTTCCACTCCGCTCGTGCCGCGCTCTGGGTCGAAAGCAGAATGTCGATTTGCGGGTCTCGCGGATCTCGCACAAACGGGTTGATCGCGTCATCTGCCTCCGATCCAACTCGGTTGAAGATAAGGGAACTGAAGGGGGCAGGCATTGATCCAGACGTGAGTTTCACATGTTCAGAAAGTGTCGGCGCGGCGTTCAGGGAGATTGGCGTCTGAGGATCGTTCCACTCCACCCCGAGCCGATAAACCTGGAGGCTACCGGTGGCGACGGAGAACTCAGCCTTACCGAAAGTACTTTTTAAGGGCGACGGTGCGCCACTCGTGATTGTGTCTAGGGCTTTTGAAAACTTCTCGAATCGATCAATATCGGGCGATAACTCTGGTGTGCCCGGCGCCCTTGCGACGAAATCGAGGCTGGTGGACGGCACTTCTGAAAACTGATAGGTGGCTTCAGCAGTAGTCATGGCTCGGATGGCAAGCGGTCCAGCTGTGGCAAGAAAAGCAATCAGAAGAGTGATCACCCCAAAGGAAACTAATAAACCCAGCTCGCTCCTTGCCTGCCTGAACAAGAGTCCCGGTAGACCGATTCTTGAATTGCGGGTCATCAGAACTCGATCCGCTTCGATGTATTCAGTGCCGCTCGCCGCACCAATAAAGAGCTCCATCCAGCGATGAAAAGTAATCCCAAGATCGTGATCACGAGCAGCGCGAGCGTCAAGCCAAGTGTCGGACTCAACGGGTTTGTCAATCCAGTTGGCAGGTTCAGGATCGCCGAACGCACGAGGTTCATCATCGTCAACCAAGCAGCGACTTGGCCGGCTACTATTCCAGCCACGATCGCAAGTGAAATCAAAGCAGTCAGTTCGCCGAACCTGGAAGCGGCCTGTCCGGCAGCGGTTAAACCAACTGCCCGAAGCACTGGAACCTCACCTCGCCTTGCACGCAAAACGGCTGCGCAGACCGCGCCGAGCGAGAACAGACCGAGAACCAGGGTCCCTGCAGTAGCAATCCAAAGTGCGAGTTCCGAGGGTGCAGTGAAGCGATTGTTTGTCACAGTAGCTGAAGTCGCGCTTGAGACGCCAGAGCCAAGCTCGGAGATAATCGAATCCGTTAGGTCAGTGGAAATCCAATACTGGTTCGGGGCTGGAATGACATGGCTCAACCTCAGAATGTAGTCGTCGACCGCAGTCAAATCGGCCAACACCATGTTGTGTGCCTGGATACCGGGTAGTACGGGCACAACTCCGACGATCGTTCCTTGAACGCTCAGGCCACTGCCGGCAAAACGAATCGAGAACGGATCGCCAACTTTCACGTCATATTTTCGTGAAAGATCCGCCGAAACCACGACCGGGATCGGAGGAGGAGCGTCAGCCAACAGTTGGCCTGGTATGACCTGTACCGATGCGGCCTCCATGAGCCTGGCATCTTGTGGGATCGAACCGTTCCCAGCCATACCAAGTTGAATTCCGCCGGGAATCGGGGAGTAGCTGATGCCGATTGTATTTGCGATCTCGGATGACCAGTTGACCATCTGCACGTCTGGTCGCACTTGCCCCGTCGAATCAGTCACTGTCAAGTCGTCGAAGTCAGATTGAACTAGGCCTGCATCTGCGCTAACGCGATAGTCGATTGCGACGAGCCACCACGAACTCACCGATTCCGGAAGTGCTGACTGAACCCGACTTACGATTGGTGAGGTGTCTGCATTCCCGTGCAAGTTGATTAGTGGACTCGAAACTTCAACTAGTTCCCCTTCTGCGTTTTGGAGCCATAATTTGGCGCCAACACTACCTTTCGTTGACATTCGTTGTTGAGTGAATTGATTGAGAACTTCAGTCGTGATTCTCATTGAGAACGAAGTGGCTCCGGCCGGGAGTTCGATACCTCTGAGGTTTGGGGTTCCAAGGAGCTTTCTCAATCTATTAGTATCAACGGCTCCGCCGACTTCTGACACGATCGCGGGGATTGAAGCTGAGGCAATTGCTGTCAATCTTCCTGAATCGTCGTCGCCGATGGCGATGTCGGTGGAGAGCACGGGCGCCACCGCATCCACTCCATTCATTCCCTTGAACTGACTCGAACCCAGGTTGGAGCCTGTGATGTTGCTTGCCGCAACTGAGATGCGCAAATCCGAACCAGCAGTCAGTTCTGCATTCTTGGAGGTGAGTTCAGCAGAAGTACCAGAGTAAGTTGCACTCAGAATCAAGTTACCAACCGAGAGAGTAATTACGACCACTGCGACTGCAAAGTTCGCGATTCGCCTCGAAGTCTGCCTAGCAGAATAGGCAGGTTGAAAGTGTGAAAACCTTGCAGCAATCCGGGACCAGAGCTTCGCAAGGGGAGTGAGCAGTAGAAGAAAGCAGAATCCAGCTGCGACCAGGTCGATGGCTGGAGCAGCTACTACAAGTGGATTCACGCTTACTTGACCGTCTTGCCCGCTGACTAAGGGTGTACCGAGCAGCAGCGACTGCCAAGTGGCGATTGCCGCCGCCGCAATTGCCACTCCAGCCCAGACCCCCGCAATCGAGACTTTCAATCGACCTGAGTCGTCGATTTCTTCCCTTCTGCCGAAGCGCATTGAAGCTCTGAACGAATCGAATCCGAAGATCAAGAGGACGGCGAGCAATGCAATTGGGGCAATCAGCCACGGAAATGAATAAAGAATGACCTCGCCGTAGATCGCATTCAAGGTAATTGCGCTCGCTCCTACCCCCGCCGCGCAAGCCGTTCCGACCACGACCGATATCTCTAGAATCCCCGACATCGTCAGCCAACCAGCTGATGCCCCACGCGACCTGAGAAGCGCGTTCTCGGCACGCCTAGCGTAAGAGAGGAGCCGTGCGAGCTGACTCAACGTGATGAGCGCAACAAGTGTGAGGATTATAAGTCCGATCGGAGAAACGCCCCTTGATGAAGCGAGTCCCTGTCGCACAGTCTGTGCGGTATTTTCGACATCGCCATAGATCGTTATTTCACTGGTGGAAAAATTCGGTGTCTGAGCAAGCGAATCTTTGAGGGTTCCGAGCTTGCGAGAGAGCTTTTCGAGCGTGTAAGGAGTGAGCCGACTTGAATCGATTGCAATAGTCCAATGCACGAAAGGATCTGGACCCAATTGAGCTAGGGCGGGTTCGCTTATGAAGAGGGGTCCAAAGCTTGGTGTGCCGTCGCCACCAGGTTTCGCCAGTCCGGTTGTCACGCCGGGGTCGGAGAACCAGTGGGGGTTCTCCGAATTGATTGCGAGCCAGGTTCCGACGAGCTTGATCGATCGGGTACTTTCCCCCGTGCCCAGCTCGAGGGTGTCTCCAATTTTCAAACCCAGTGAAGTTGCGGCATCGGCCTGAATTACGCCTTCAAAAAGTCCCGCCGTGTTTTCACTCGGCCAAGATCCATCCATTAGTCTGGCCAGGCTGGTCAATTTGAAGTCGGACGCCGCTGTTATCCGGGCCTCAAATCCTTCTTTCGTGCGTAAAGGGCTGCCATTTACTGAGGTCGGGAGCGGGTAATCGACGAGCGTGCGATCTATCGAAATCGGGATGCCGCTTAGTTCAGTCCTGAAGGTATGTTCCGCGGCCTTTGACTGCGCATTGGGATCTGCACTCAGCCGTGTTTCCACTTCAATCGCTCTCGCGGTGGGAGCAGTTGTTGCAACAAACTCTCTTGTCGCGGTGATCGCGTTGAAGTCCAGATAGCCGATTAATCCCGAGGAGATCGAAACAACAATGAAACTCGTAGCAGCGATTGTCGCCAACAATCCCAATTGAGAGCGGGAGCGACGAATCGCGAACCGCATACCCTGCAACCTTCTCCTCCCGTGGATTCACAGAGCCTATCAACTCACTAATCACGCTTACTAACCTTCCATTGGCCTTGGTGCGGATCAGCCGTGACCCGAATCGAGGGTAGTTAGCAACTTTCTGCTTGATAACAGATAGATAAAAACTTCTCTAGGACTGGACAAGAGTTTGTTTGTACGCTTTACTAACAAAATGACTGCAGCGGGAGTGCAGCGAAGCCTTCCCCAACCAGCTGGATTTTCAGCTAGAGGGACGGCATTCGTCGAGAACTCATACCAGGGATACAACCCTGGTCGTGCGTTGCGCCCAAGCGCCAAAGTGCTACCCGAGCATGCTCGCACGCATAATCGCTCACTCGTGCTGCAGACTTTGTATCGTTCCGGTCAGCTTTCACGTGCAGATATCGCAAGAAGCACGGGCCTGACGCGAGTTACAGTTTCAGATCTTGTCGGCGAATTCATCAGCGAAGGGTTGATCGTTGAGACTGGTCAAAGCGAAGATATTCGACCTGGGAAACCGGCAACACTCCTAGAAATCAATCCTTCGGCATTCCAAATCGTGGGAATCGACCTAAGTGACTCGAGTCAATTCCGTGGCGCGCTGCTCGACATTGATGGAAACATCATCGAACGTCGCGAGGTTGAACTATCAGGCAGCACCGGAACTGAAGCGACAGCAAAGGTAGTCAAACTTGCAGACGAATTAGTCGAACTCTCGACCAGTCCGCTACTTGGAATTGGCGTCGGTTCCCCTGGAATCGTGGATTTAAACGGAGTTGTTCTCTCAGCGCCTAATCTCGGCTGGACGAACCTTGATTTGCAAGCCCAGTTGATCTCGCACTTTGGAGTACCGGTTATCGTCGGTAATGACGCGAACGCAGCCGTACTGGCGGAGCATTCATTCGGTCAGGCTCACGGCGACATGATGCTGATAAAGCTAGGTCACGGTGTCGGCGCCGGCCTCTTGTTGGACGGGGTACCGCTATACGGGAGCCGCTTTGCAGCAGGCGAAATTGGACACGTTGTTGTTGGCACCCATGGTGGATTGCCTTGCGTCTGCGGCAAGGCCGGTTGCTTGGAGACTTGGCTTTCAGTACCACGGCTTGATGCGGCATTGAAGGCAGCAGATGAGGCCGGCATCGCCAAAGCAGAAGTACTTTCAGACGCTGGAACCCACCTCGGGATTGCACTTGCTGCAATCGTCGGGGCGTTGAACCTCTCGGAGATAGTTCTGAGTGGACCGACACGAATACTTGATGGACCGCTTGAAGAAGCGACCATCGAAACACTCCGAAGCAGAACGATGGCCGAATTTCACGGCAATCTAACTCTTCGGAAAACAACGCTCGGAGAAGACATCGTGATGCGGGGAGCCGCTGTCATGGTGTTGTCTGGGCAACTCGGGGTCTCATGATCCCGCGCACCACGGGGTGTCCAGCAAGCTGCTGACACCATCGCCCTAGGAAAGGAAAACACAATGAGGAAACTCAGCTTCGTGGCCGTAGCGGCCGTTGCTGCGATGACCCTCGCGGGTTGTGCCGGTGGGGGCGGGACCAAAGCCCCAGCCGCCGAGGAAAAGCCCGGAAACATCCGAGTCTGGCTAGTTGGAACCGATACGCCTCAGGCGGCTCGCGACCTGCTCAAGACTCAGTTCGAGGCACAGAACCCAGGTTCGACCCTCACGATTGAAGAGCAGTCATGGACTGGACTAGTCGACAAGTACACGACTGCCCTCTCCGGTAGCGACAGCCCGGATGTCGTCGAGATTGGAAACACGCAGGCGGCGGCGTTCACCTCCGCAGGCGCATTCCTTGACCTGACCAAGTACTACAAGGAGCTCGGCGGCGACGACTTGCTCCCAGGCTTCGTCGAAGCCGGTAGCTACGACGGCAAGTTCTATGCTGCACCGCTCTACTCAGGTTCACGTCTTGTCTTCTACAAGAAGGATGCCCTGGCAGCTGCTGGACTGACTGTTCCGACAACTCTTGACCAGTACATCTCCAACGCTGAGACCCTAGCAACTGACAACCCGGGCAAGTCCGGAATTTGGTGGCCGGGTCAAGACTGGTACAACGCTCTTCCATTCATTTGGGAGAACGGTGGCGAGGTCGCAGTGTTCAAAGATGGCAAGTGGGACGCACAGTTCAGCTCGGCAGAATCTCAGGCTGGCCTCAAAGAGGTTCAGGACTTGATGACCAAGGCTTCGGCTGCTCCTAAGGATGGACAAGAGACCAACCCACAGGTTGGATTCTGTGACGGAACCACGTTGCAGCTTTCAGCCCCAAGCTGGGTCAAGTGGTCGATCCTCGCACCAACTGACGCCGCCACCCCAGGCTGCCCAGATCAAGAAGCCAACCTCGGTGTGTACGCACTCCCAGGCAAGAACGGTGGAGCCGCTAAGGTCTTCGCTGGTGGTTCAAACATCGGAATCTCGGCCAAGTCAGCTCACCCGCAGTTGGCTCTGAAGGCTCTAAAGATCATCCTGGGCAAAGAGTTCCAGACGATCTACGGCACCAACGGCTTGGTTCCTGCTCTCAAGTCACTTGCTGGCACCCTCGGAACCGATGACGTCGCTAAGGCGATCGCATCCGCCGCTGGAAACGCACGCTTGACCCCGGCCTCGCCAAAGTGGGCCGATGTCGAGGCGTCGCATGCTCTGCAGGACTTCTTCGTCCAGATTGCTCAAGGTGGCGACATCGCGTCGCTCTCCAAGGCTCTAGACGAGAAGATCGAGAGCATTCTCAACGGCTAGTAGTCGCAACTACCGGGTGGGTCGGACTTAGTAACGACCCGCCCTCACCTCCAAGGTGAAAAAAGTGCTCGGCGCGACCGTGCATGTCGCGCCGAGCACTTCATTCAATCTGCCCATCGCCCCAGGATTGGACGAGGCAACCTCAATCCTAGACCGGAGGAGCACAAATGACTGATGTCATAACGACTCCGAATTCCACTGAAGATTCGGCCAAGTCACCACTGCAACACAAGGCGCGATTCAAGCTCACCCCGTACATGCTTCTCGTTCCGGCAACTGTCGTGCTGCTGATTGTCGTCGGCTGGCCGCTACTGCAATTGTTCGTGCTCTCGTTTCACCAATACGGTCGACCACAAGTCTTCGGGGCGCCAGCGCCGTTCATTGGCCTTGACAACTATGTAAAGGTTCTAACGGACGAGAAGTTTTGGAACATGCTCGCGAGGAGCATTCTGTTCTGCATCGTCAACGTAGCAATAACGATGGCCGGCGGAACGTTGATCGCACTAATGATGGTGCGACTAAACAAGTTCTTTAGAGTGCTGCTTTCAGTTGGACTATTGCTTGCTTGGGCCATGCCGGCGCTCACGGCCACAATCGTTTGGGGATGGAT
>JAHBSS010000033.1 GCA_019639015.1 Cryobacterium sp.
TTTCCATCTGGGTCAGACCCTGTTGCCGCGATCACGATACCTTCAGCCACGTCGGCGTTGAACTGGTAGATCGAGTCTTGCGCCTTGAAACTATCCTTGATACTGGCCAGCGCGTTTTGCTCGCTTTCTCCAACGAGTTTTGGGAGCGGAAGCAATTTTGGGCCATCCGAAACTACAAGCTTTACGGTGCTACCGTGTTGGATTGGGCTTCCGGCTTTCGGATTAGTCCCAACTATCAACCCCTTTGCGATGTCGATGCTGAATGCGTGCTCGAGTTCGCTTGAAACCTTCAGGTCGGCCTTTTCGAGAATCTTTGTTGCGGTTTCGACATCCTTGCCAGCTACGAATGGAATTGAAACCTTGGAGCCCGGACCGGAGCCAAAGTACCAGCCGGTTGCTCCTGCTCCAGCAGCCAATAGCAAGACCAAAATGAAAAGCCAAACCCCGAGGGACTTTCGTTTCGCAGAGGCCGTAGCTAACGCGGTAGTTGTATCAACTGCGACCGAACCCGTCTTGTGCCTGCCCTTGCGTTCAAGCACTTGCGTTTCAGCTTGCGAACTCACTGAATCGGGGCTCTGCTGCCCGTTAGGTTGCGAAAGGACGAGAGTTTCATCCGGGTTAGGTTTGGTTGCTCGCGTACGAACGGATGAAAGAGAATGCTTGATTTCTCTCAATTGCTCAAGCATGACCCTTGCATCGCTCGGCCGTTGGTCTGGGTCCTTGGCGCTCGCCCACAATACGAGTTCGTCGAGTTCTACCGGGATTGAGGGGTTAATCGAACTTGGTAAAGGCACTGAACTGTTTGCGTGCTGATTTGCGATTTGAAACGGTTGACTTCCTTTGAACGGTTGCTCTCCAGTGAGCATTTCGAACAACATGATCCCTAATGCGTAAATGTCGCTTCGTTCGTCGGCTATGCCGCGTGTGACAAGTTCAGGTGAGAGATAAGCAATGGTCCCAAGTAGGGCCGCTCCAGTTGCTGTCTGCTGTGTAACAGCACGTGCAAGTCCAAAGTCGCTGAGCTTAATTCTTCCGTCGTCAGCTAGTAAAACGTTTTCAGGTTTAAGATCACGGTGCACGATGCCATTTCGGTGTGCAGCCGAAAGCCCAGAGAGCACTGATTGCATAATGTCGATTGCTTGCTCAATCGTCAGAACCGGTTGTTCGTTGAGCAGGTCACGCAGGGTCATGCCTGGCAGGTATTCCATGACCAAGTAAGCAGTTTCGTCATCCTGCCCTTGGTCGTATACATTGACGACATTCGGATGGGCAAGTCTCGCAGCCGACCTGGCCTCTTGAATGAACCGCAATCGGTAATCAGCGTCGTCAGCGAGGTGACCGTGCATTACTTTTATCGCGACCTTGCGCTCGAGTCGCAAATCTGTCGCTAGATACACCGTGGCCATGCCGCCTCTGGCGATGCGTGAGCGAATTTGATAGCGCCCATCAATTAGGCGTCCGATCAGCGGATCGGAACTATTCGTGCTCACTTGAAGAGTCTAAATAGTGGTGCTTATTGCTCTCTGGCAAAACACCGAGGTTGACGTCGAGCCGATTAACCGAGCTTTGCCAACCAAGCGCGAGCTGATTCTTCCCATTTCGCATACGCATTCGGGTAAGCAGAAATCTGCACAGCTTGAGCGGCTTGAGTCACGGTCATGTTTTGCCAACCGGGTATGTCCAACAGCCCACGAGTTTTACCCTTATTCGGGTTTGACGGTCCGCCAAAAAACAATCGCGTTGCGTAGGTGACATCGGTGAGTTGAGCTACGGTTCCCCAACCTGAAGCTGGGCGCTGTTGAAACAAGCCGACAGAATCAAGGTGACCGTATAACAGGTTTTGAAGTTTAGATTCTTGAGCAGCAGCCGCTAGCGCGATTATTAGCCCGTAATCGCTTACACCAAGGCTTCTGCCTACTTGAATAATTACTTTGGCGTTTCCTTCCATTTCGGCGTTGAGGACGTAAATGTTGCCACCGGTGCTTGCCGAGGTCGTATTTGAGCCTGGGATTCTCAAAGTCGCGCCGGCATAGATGATGCTTGACCGATTCAATCCATTTGCACTCAAGACCGCTTGAATCGAAACTCCGAACTTGGATGCGATTCCGGTAATTGTGTCGCCAGCTGCGATCCTGTAAATGAAATAGCTCGGGTTGGAAGCTGGAGGTGTCACGACCGGTTGGGTCGGGGCCGATGGTTGGGTCGGGGTTGCGGGTGTCGAAGGATTCGTCGGCGTAACGCTTGAAACAGGCGTCAAGTCCAATGTTTCGTCTTGAGGATTGGGGGATGGGTTCGTCGCAGGTTTCGTAGAGTCGGTCTGCTGGATTGGAATGGTGAGCTTCTGACCGGGATAGATGATGCTCGTCCACTTCAGGTGATTTGCGTCCAACACCGATTGAGTCTTGAGCCCGAATCGCTTGGCGATGCCACTAACTGTGTCTCCAGCTACAACTTTGTATTGAGTTGCGACTGTCGCGGTTGGCGGTGTGACGGGTGCTGAGGGTGTTGGGGTAGATGGGGTAGTTGGGGTAGTTGTTTGGGATTCGATAAGTTTCAAAACTTGCCCAGGGAAAATGAGCGATTTCCAACTCAAGCCATTTAGTGAAAGAACTGTTGCAGTTTTCAGACCGAACCTATTTGCAATTCCGCTTACAGTATCTCCCGCCTTGACTTTGTAGGTCGCTGGAATTGTGCTCTGACTAGTCGCGATTTTTGCCGAAAGTTTGGATGAATCTGGGCTAGTTCGTAGCGCAATTCCCTTGGGGGAACTCTTGATTGGTTTCGACGGGTCCATTGGCTGAATTTCGGGCTTCGCGTGTGCGGCAGTGGGGCCTAAACCAATGGCAATAGAACTGACAAGCACGATTGGCATGGTTTGCATTAGCCGAGACGGCGATTTGCGTGCGGAGTGCTTCCCGATTTTGCGGACTCCAAACGAAACTCCTGAATAACCCATGACTGTATTTCCCCAACTAAATTCGGCAATAGGTCTAACAAACTTGTCACAATTGATCACGAGAGTCAATCAAAGTTAACAATGTGACTGGTGTTACGAAAGTAAAAACATGCAAGCCTATCGAGTTGGCGACTCGGCTTCTGGCAAAATTGATTCGTGGCTTTGTTAGCACCAGACGATAAATCCCAGACAGAATGGGTCACTGTTCCCGAGCTTGTCGACATTCTCGGAGTCGGCGTAACTAAGGTCCGCAGGTTAATGGAGGATCGAAACCTCATCGGAGTTCGCATCGATGGCGTACTGAAGGTGCCACTTTCATTCATCCGAGATAACGAGCCGCTACCGGAGCTGCGAGGCACCTTGATCCTGCTTGGCGATTGTGGGTTTAGCGATGAGGAAGCAATGCATTGGTTACTAACTAGGGATGACACTCTGGGTGCATCGCCAATCGAGGCTTTGAGATCGGGGCGGAAAGCGGAAGTGCGAAGGACAGCTCAAGCGTTGGGTTTTTAGAGTGAGTTACTCCAGCTAACTAGACCGGTTCATTGCCCGAAGAGACAAATCCGAAAGACCGGCCTCGAGTTCTGGAGAAAGTTTCAAGCGATTGAGCGTCTTTGAAGCTTTGAGCGCATTCTCCTGAATTTGTCGTTCCACCTCTGCGATCGATCCGGAATCGCTGATTATCTCTTGCAAGTCGGCGATAATCTTGTCGCTCATTGATGGAGTGTTGAACTTTGAATCAAATGTCTTCAATTTCAATTCACCAAGCCGTGAACGCGTCAACGCGATCAACAAGGTTCGCTTGCCTTCACGGAGGTCGTCACCCGCGGGCTTGCCTGTTAGTTCTGGATTACCAAAAACCCCGAGCAAGTCGTCGCGCAACTGAAATGCAATACCAATCGGTAGTCCAAAGTCCGAGAGTTGATTACGCGCGTCTTGATTTCCGCCGCCGAAAGCGCACCCAATCCTTAGTGGTGCTTCGACGCTGTACTTTGCGGATTTCAGAATCATCACTTGTTGGGCGAGTTCCAACTGACCCGAATCCGAAATGGTGTTCCAGATCTTTCCTGCGAGCACATCGAGATATTGACCATAAGTCACATCTGTTCTCATTTGGTTGAACTCTTGCCTGGCTTCCGAGTACGCGGGGTCATCCAGTTTGGCCAGCGCATTGTCGAATTCTTCATCTGACCAGCTTTGAAGCAAGTCACCAAGCAACAACGCACTAATTCTTCCAAACTCCGCGGAGTCCCCAGTCCATTTGCTGGCGTCGTGGAGGTGTTCAAACCAGCGGTGTGTCGCGGGGTTTCCCCTTCGAAAATCCGAGTTATCAATCAAGTCGTCGTGGACGAGCGCTGCAGAGTGAAAGAGTTCCAGGCTTGCTGCACCGATTGCGAGTCGGCGCAATGCGGCTTCGCGAGTGTTGGTCGAGTCCTGGATTTTCGGAAGTTGGTCTTCGGCAACACGCCATCCCCAATAACAGAATTCGCTTCGAAGCCGTTTGCCACCATCCAGAAGGACTCCGGCGAACTCGAAAAGTGCGCTAAGTCGCGGGTTTGCGGCGTTCGCATGGGCTAAGCGGTCGGAAAGCTTTTCGTCGATCGCCTGCTGCACTAAGCGTTTGAACAGCACACTTTCAGCCACTTACCTAGCCTAGCTAGGTCACTGCGCATAGAATGAAACACAGCGAAGGAGGTCGGATGCCACTTTCAGAGCAGGAGCAAAGGCTCCTCGACGAGATGGAACGTAATTTGTATCGCCACGATGCAGATTTCGTTGCTGCAGTTGGTGGCGGAGCAACGCGACCTGACTATCGCATGATCGTCATTGGTGTGCTTGTGGGCCTCGCGGGAATTGGCGTCGTGTTCTTTGGGGTGGCAACTCATTTGCTCGTGCTCGGTGTTGCCGGGTTCATTCTCATGCTTGTCGGTGCGTTGCTTGCGATGAAGCGTTCAAAAGTTGCTGCTAAGCCAAATTCGAACACTGGCAAGGCACCGAGCAAATCGAGCTTTATGGACAGAATGAATCAGCGTTGGGATAACAGGGAAGGCCGCGGTAACGGCTAATCTGAGCGCCTAGAGCTAAGGACGACCTTGAGTCGTCCTTTTTTGTGCCGTTAAACGCACTGATTCGTGGGATTTTCCTCCACTCAAACTTCACTGTAATTGCGGGGCTTTCTGCGTTGAAAGGTATAGTTTCTATCGAAATCCTTGAAAAAGTGGTTTGAAGTGGAGTAAAGTGGAGACCACTTGAACTGGCCGGAGTTGGGGGAGGTGCGTAGCGATGTTTCTTGGCACGTATGCGCCGAAACTCGACGAGAAGGGGAGGATCATTCTTCCCGCCAAGTTTTGGGATGAACTCGAATCGGGAATCGTAATCACAAGGGGCCAAGAGCGGTGCCTAGTGGTTTATAGCTTGAAAGAGTTCGAGCAGTTACACGAACGGATCCGGCAAGCACCAATCACAAGCAAGAAGTCGAGAGACTACTTGCGCCTTTTTCTTTCCGGTGCACATTCGGAAGTGCCAGACAAGCAACATCGCGTCACAATCCCACCGTTGCTTCGCAAATATGCGGGCCTAGATCGCGAACTCACCGTGATCGGATCAGGGAACCATGCAGAAATTTGGGACACCGCCGCATGGGATGCGTACTACCAGCAGCAGGAATCCAGCTACTCCGACATAACGGAGGAGGTGATTCCGGGCCTGTTCTAAGTCGTGCGTCGAGATCTCCAGCCGACTCCAACCCTGACTTTCTTCCCCGATGGCAGGTTTGGGCGGATGGGGATCCCGGCGAACGAGTGGCCCGATTGAGATGGCGAATCATCCACCGACTGACTCAGAGATTGAGCAATTGCACTCCCCGGTAATGCTTGAGCGCTGCATTGAGCTATTGAGTCCGGCTCTCGGCGGCGAGCGATCGATCCTCGTTGACGCGACGCTTGGAATGGCTGGCCATTCAATTCGGCTCTTGGAGCTATTTCCAAAACTTAGACTTGTCGGAATTGATCGCGATCCAAAGGCGCTCGAAATTGCAAGAGTGCGCCTTCGCGACTTTGCAGACCGCACTCATTTCGCGTGCGTTACCTACGATCGGATTCCCGAAGCGCTTTCAGAATTCAACTTCAAGTCGGCCGACGGCATCTTGTTCGATTTGGGGGTATCTTCTCTGCAACTTGATGACTCGGATAGGGGATTCTCGTATTCGAGAGAAGCGGCTCTAGACATGCGGATGAATCAATCCGACGGTCCTACCGCAGCAAACGTGCTCGCCGAGTTTGACGAAACTGCACTAACCAAGATCTTCTGGAAATTCGGGGAAGAGCGATTCGCTTCCCGAATTGCAAAATTCATTGTCGCAGCTCGCACGAAACGCCCGATTACGACATCCTCTCAATTGGTTGAATTGGTGGAAGCAGCCGTTCCGACCTCGTTGCGAAGAACTGGGCATCCGGCAAAACGAGTGTTCCAAGCGCTACGAATTGAAGTGAATCAGGAACTGCGGGTGCTTGAGGATGCTTTGCCAGCCGCAATCGGGGTGCTTAGCAAACACGGGCGACTCGTCGTGATGTCGTACCACTCGCTCGAAGACCGAATTGTAAAACAAACGTTTGCTGCCGCGACACAATCGTCCTCCCCGAAGGGGCTACCTGTTGAGTTGCCGGGTCATGAGCCGAAACTGCGACTACTGACTCGTGGTGCAGAGAAGGCGTCCGAACGTGAGATCTCAGAGAACCCTCGTTCAGCCTCCGTGCGGCTTCGCGCGGTTGAGAGAACACGAGTTGCGGCATGAGTGCGCTTAGAGCAATTGAGTTTGAGCAAGCGCCCGTAGCTTCTGCGCGTCACCTCGAAGTCGTGTCTTCAAAACCACAACGAAAGGCGCGACCTCGAGCGTTCTACGCAATCGTCACGGTGTCTTCACTGTTTGCAATTTTGATGGTCCAACTCTTGCTAAGCATCGCGGTCTCAAATGGTGCCTACCAAATTGCAAGCCTTCACAAGCAAGAAAGTGAACTATCTCGCGATCAGCAGTCTCTAACTGAGGAACTCCAAGTATTACGGTCTCCGCAGCACCTAGCTGGAAGTGCAGAATCTCTCGGAATGGTGGCGAATCCAAGCACCGCGTATTTGCGGCTTTCTGATGGAACCGTGACGGGAACCCCAGTGGCGGCAACCGCTAGCGACAAAATCGTGCTCGGGGAAGACGGGCAGACGCTTGTCCCAAATCAACTACTTGGTAATTTGACCCCGGTTGTAGCGACAACACCTACTAGCCAGTCAAGTCTTACTAATACGCCTGCGTCGAGCACAAACCAGCAAGCTCAACAAAGCCCGCAGCCGAACACGCCAGCGGGTGCGCTTCCCACACCCATAACCAGGTGAATGCGAGAGTAGTGCTCAAATGAGACATCAACGCGCGGCTCGAAAACGAATCTCGATGGCAGTTGTGTTCTCACTTCTCGTAACGGGAATTTTCCTCGTTCGACTTGTTGATCTACAAGTTGTTCGTGCTGCTGAACTAAATGCTCAATCACTGGGGAAGCGAGGCATTGAAGTTGCAGTTCATGCGCCTAGAGGCAAGATTCTTGACGCGAACGGAGTAGTGCTGGCCGACAGTGTCACTCGATTCGACATCACCGCCGCCCCTAAAAATGTCAAGGATTTCAATCGACTCTTGAAGGACGGAAGCACCCAAAAGGTGACTGTGTTGGAAGCGATCAATGAAATTGCCGAAATCACCAAATCGGATCCGTCAAAGTTGCTGGCTTCAGCAACAGCCGACCCAAAAGCGTCTTGGGCAATGCTTGTCCCCAAAGTCGATCTCGATACATATCGCGCTGTCCGTAAGTTGGCAATTCCGTGGGTGTATTCGCAAACAGAAGAAGAGAGAATCTATCCCGCTGGTTCAGTGGCGGGTAACCTCGTTGGTTTTGTAGGCACTGACAAGCCGCTAAACGGACTTGAAGCAACCGAGAATTCGTGCCTCGCAAGTAAAGACGGCGTTTCAACTTATGAGCAGGGAGCCGACGGAGTTCAAATCCCAGGCAGCACAGTCACAACGACTGAAGCGATTCCCGGAGGCGATTTGAAGCTCACGATTGACAGTGATCTTCAATGGTTTGTTCAGCAAGCAATTGCCGAACAAGCTCAAGCAATCGGGGCGGAGTCGGCAATGGCTGGAGTCGTCCGAGTGAGTGATGGTCACCTTATGGCGCTGGCTGATTACCCAGCCGTCGACCCCAATGATGTTGGAGCAACCAAAGTAGATTTCTACGGTTCGCGCAGTTTCAACTACATGTTTGAGCCTGGCTCGATCATGAAAGCAATTACTGCTTCGATGCTCATAAACGAGGGTGAAGCCGGACCAACAACTGAGGTAACTGTGCCAGGAATATGGCACACTCCTGACGGTGCGAGGATTCAAGATTCAACGCGCCACGGAGAAATGCACTGGACCATGACTGGGGTTCTAGAGCAGTCATCCAATGTTGGAATGTCGATGCTCGGTACCAGACTCTCAAGCAAGATTCGGCTCGAGTACCTGCACCAATATGGTTTTGGAAAACCAACTACTGTGCACTTTCAGGGTGAAGCTGCAGGAATCTTGGCCTCTCAGTGGAACACTCAGCAGAACTACGACACTACTTATGGCCAGGGCATCGCCGTAACTTTTGCGCAAATGCTCGCGGCATATCAAGCGCTTGCCAATGGTGGTGTACAAGAACCTTTAACTCTCGTCGAGAGTTGTACAAAGCCCGATGGGACGGTCGAAAACCTCAGTTCCGGTTCTGCTCATCGAATAATCAGCGCAGAAGCGTCTAAGACAACGCTCGGCATGCTCGAAAGTGTCGTGACAGGGGGTTGGCTTTCAACTCAACTAACAATTCCCGGTTACCGAATTGCCGCGAAGACTGGAACGGCTCAAGTAGCCTTGCCCACCGGCGGTTACGGCAATGACTACATTGTTTCGGTTGCTGGAATTGCTCCAGCCGACAATCCTCAATACGTTGTTATCGTTACCTACGTCAAGCCCCATATCATGAAGTCATCGGCCGCGGCTGCTCCAACATTCCGTAAGATCATGTCGCAGGTACTTAAGGTCTTCCGTGTACCACCGTCAACAAGTCCAGGTCCTGGATATCCCACGACTTGGTAGAAAGAGGATGCATTGATAGGTCGGATACCTCCGGTCTTGCGCCCGGAGCATCCATCTCCTCGTTCGCTTTCCGGTCTCGTAGCTGAATTTGGGCTTGAATACGTTGGAACGCTAGACGGGGTTGAAGTAACCGGAATAACTGTCCGTTCAAATGAAGTTCAACCAGGCGACTTGTTTGTTGGGATGCCAGGGGAACATACTCACGGTGCATCGTTTTCTGCAAGTGCGAAAGAGGCGGGGGCGACCGGAGTACTGACAGATCAAGCTGGAGTGCAATTCGCTATTGAAGCGGGCTTGCCGGTGGTCATTGTCGATTCACCGAGGCTCGCATTAGGGGATGTTTCAGCTTGGATTTATCAAACCAATCTTGAACCCCCCTTGTTGTTTGGCGTGACCGGAACGAATGGGAAAACATCAACTGCCTACCTTCTCGAAGGAATTCTTCGCCAGCTCGGGTTGGTGACCGGGCTCAGTTCGACAGCCGAGAGACACATCGGGGACGTGAACGTAGTCAGTCGGCTAACGACTCCTGAAGCGAGCGAGTTGCATGCTCTCTTGGCAAGAATGCGTGAAGCCGAGGTCAGAGCGGTCTCGGTAGAAGTAAGCGCGCAGGCGTTGAGCAAGAACCGGGTCGACGGCATTGTGTTCGATGTGGTCGGATTCACCAATTTAAGTCACGACCACTTGGACGATTATGCGGATATGGAGGAATACTTCAACGCGAAACTCGAATTCTTTAATCCGATTCACGGCAAGCGGGGAGTGGTTTCTCTGGATTCACCGTGGGGTAAGAAGGTCGTAGAAGGATCCCATATTCCGGTCGTAACGATTGCGGCAAATGGAGCTTCGGATGCCGAATGGCGAGTCGAGGTGCTCGAAGAGCGCGCCGAGTTCACCGCGTTTAGAGTCCACAGTCCGGACGGTCGTTTTATCGACTCCAGAGTGCCGGTAATCGGCTGGCATATGGCGGCCAACGCGGGAATGGCGATCTTAATGTTGGTCGAAGCTGGTTTTGAATTCGAAGCGATCGGCCATGCCATCGCAGACGGCATCAACGCGTACCTACCTGGCCGGACTGAGAGAGTCTCCGGCGAAACAGGACCAAGCGTGTTTGTCGATTTCGGGCACAGTCCAGACGCATTTCTAAACACTCTTGGGGCAGTTAGAAAGGTAACTCAAGGCAAAGTAATCATGCTATTTGGCGCCGACGGGGATAGAGACCCCACCAAGCGGCACGAAATGGGCAGAGTAGCTTCGGAATACTCGGACATCCTCGTGATTACCGACCACCATCCTAGGTTCGAGAATCCGGCATCGATTCGAGCGACCTTGGTTGAAGGGGCTCGACTTGCCGAGCATCAAGCAGAGTTGCTCGAAGTAAGCCCTCCGGAAAAGGCAATTCGACAAGCAGTTTCGCTCGCAAAAGAGGGTGATTCAATCCTTTGGGCCGGTCCGGGACACCAAGACTATCGAGACATTGAAGGAGTGCGTACCCCATACTCGGCGCGCGAACTAGCTAGAGCAGCACTTCGCGAGGCCGGCTGGTGATTTCGCTAGACCTGCACCAAATTGCCGAAGTCATCGACGCCTCGCTTGCTGGAAATAGGAGCTCGCACTTCCAAACGCTGGATTCGACAACAGTAGTCTCGGATTCACGGCAAGCAACACCAGGTTGCATATTTTTTGCGCTTCAAGGAGAAACAACTCACGGTCATGACTTTGCCGCCGAGGCGGTTGCGAACGGCGCTCAGTTAGTTGTCGCCGAAACTGACCTTCCCATTGATGCGCCAGTACTAGTTGTATCGAATTCACTCGAAGCACTTTCCGCGCTTGCGAAACATGTCATCGCCTCGGTTCGACGCGCTGGTCGATTGAAGATTGTTGCCATAACTGGTTCCAACGGCAAGACAACAACAAAGAACATGTTGAAAGTTGTGTTGTCGAAACACGGTTCTGTCGTGTCGCCTACGGGATCGTTCAATAATCAAGTGGGTGTTCCGCTAACTCTGCTTCGAACCTCAATGGATACCGACTTCATTGTTGTTGAGATGGGGGCAAGCGGGCCGGGACAAATTGCTCACTTGGTTTCTATTGTCGAACCGGATGTCGCAATCGTCCTCAAAGTCGGAATGGCTCACGCTGGTGGTTTCGGCGGGATTGAACAAACCGCGATCGCAAAGTCCGAGATAGTGAGATCACTTCCGGCTTCAGCGGTGGCGGTACTGAATTTGGATGATGCGCGAGTTTGGAAGATGCGTGAGGTCACGGCCGCAAGAATCGTGTCTTTCGGATTGAGCGAACAAAGTGACTATCAGGCAATCAACATCGCCTCGAGTATTAGCGGGTCGACATTTACCGTTCGCTTCGGCAATCAAGAATTTCCCGCATCCTTGAAAATTCTTGGCGAACACATGGTCATGAACGCGCTGGCAACGATGGCTGCTGCGGCGCAACTTGGCATCGACATCCAAGACTCGATTTCGACGCTTAAAGAACTCGAACTCGCTGAACGCTGGCGAATGCAAGTGTTTCCTGGCCCGAATGGTTCAACCATTATCAATGACGCTTACAATGCGAGCCCGGATTCCGTAGCTGCAGCGCTCAAAACGCTCGCTGAGTTGACTCGAGGCCATTCACGAGCAGTAGCTGTGCTTGGCGAGATGGCCGAACTCGGAGAGTTTAGCGGCCAAGAGCATGATCAAATTGGCCGATTAGTTGTTCGATTGAATATCGACAGTTTGATTGTTGTCGGCAAGCAGGCATCGGCCATTCACCGCGCGGCGGAACTTGAGGGTTCTTGGAACGGAGAGTCAATGTACTTCGCGACTGCTGATGAGGCATACGATCATCTTCGTGGGGTATTGGAACGCGGTGATGTTGTGCTCGTGAAGTCTTCAAACTCGGCTGGACTCAGATTGCTCGGAGATAGATTGGCGGAGCAAGACTAGTGTTAGCGCTTCTACTTGCCGGTGGCCTCTCGATGGTATTTACACTTCTATTTACTCCATTACTGGCAAGGGCGTTCAAAAAACTAAAACTTGGTCAGTTCGTTCGAGCTGACACCCCGACCACTCATGTGCTCAAGAGAGGCACTCCGTCAATGGGTGGGGTTATTTTCGTTGCGGCCGCGGTTTTTGGGTACTTTACTGCGCATTTGTTTGGGGGAGGCCGCCCCTCCGCGAGCGCAGTGCTTGTAATTTTCATGATGTGCGGTCTCGGCTTCATCGGCTTCATCGATGATTTCCTGAAGGTTTCAAAACAAAACAGTCTTGGACTCCACGGTTGGTACAAGATTTTGGGTGCCGTGGTGGTTGCAATCGCGTTTGCTCTTGTCGGCATCAATTATCGAGACAGTCACGGTCGTAGCCCGGTCTCCACCGCACTAAGTTTCATTCGCGATTTACCATTTGACTTCATTGCCACGTTCGGTGTGGTGTTCGGCACGATTGCGATTGTTATTTGGATCGTGTTTATCACGGTTTCAACTTCAAATGCCGTAAACCTTGTCGATGGATTGGATGGACTTGCCGCCGGTGCTTCAATCTTTGCGATCGGTTCTTACGTAATTATCGGTTTTTGGCAATTTCAACAGTCGTGCTTCAACTTGGCGATTGCACCTGAAAAC
Organism: Cryobacterium sp.; assembly: GCA_019639015.1. Lineage (GTDB taxonomy): Bacteria > Actinomycetota > Actinomycetes > Actinomycetales > Microbacteriaceae > Terrimesophilobacter. The sequence goes on from JAHBSS010000033.1 coordinate 12,739, forward strand.
CAATTCAAGTGTTATGACGTCTCGCAACCGTTCGAACTCGCTACGATTGCCGCCGCAATCGTGGGGGCGCTAATCGGGTTCCTATGGTGGAACACTTCGCCGGCACAAATCATGATGGGTGACACCGGTTCGTTCGCGCTTGGTGGAGCGCTTGCAGCTTTGGCGATTCTCTCCCGGACTGAAATGCTGCTCGTTCTTATTGGCGGACTGTTCGTTGTAATCACCCTTCAAGTGATTATTCAAAGGATCTACTTCAAAGCGACCAAGGGAAAACGGATTTGGAAAGCAAGCCCACTTCATCACCACTTTGAAATGAAGGGTTGGCTCGAAATCACAATTGTGGTTCGGTTCTGGATAGTTTCAGGCTTGTTCGTTGCCGTTGGCGTTGGATTGTTCTACCTTGAGTGGCTCTCTAGCGTCGCGCCATGACGAAGGCACGAATAGAAGGACTCACTAGTTGGGAATCCGACTGGAACGGTTTGCGGGTACTTGTGCTCGGAATGGGAGTTACCGGGTTTTCTGTCGTTGACACGCTCATGGAACTGCACTGCGAGGTAGTTGTCGCAACGCCAACGATCGACGAGACGCATCGTCAAATTCTGGAAGTGCTTGGTGCAGAGTTGTTGCTGGCTGACTTGAACTCGGCGGTTCCTGACCGAGCAATTGAGTTTGATCCAGAATTGGTGATCGTCTCGCCCGGATTTGCTCCACACCATCCGATTGTCAAGTGGGTTGAATCCACGAACGCTCAATTATGGGGCGACATTGAGCTCGCTTGGAGGGTGCGCGACAAATTCGGTTCCCCGGCGGAATGGATTTGCGTAACCGGCACGAACGGCAAAACAACAACAACAGAATTGGCAGCCTCGATATTGCGCGCGAGCGGATTCAAAGCAGTCGCAACAGGGAACGTAGGGTTCCCAATCCTGGATGCGATTAGGGATCCATACAAGTTCGAAGTGTTGGTAGTTGAATTATCCAGTTTTCAATTGCATTACCTCGGTGAAATGCATCCGTGGTCGAGCGTGTGTTTAAACATCGCGGATGACCATTTGGATTGGCATTCGGGGGTCGAGAATTACCGTAAGGCCAAGGGGAAAATTTACGAAAATACCAAGGTTGCTTGCATTTATAACCGTGACGACCTTGTAACGCGAACTCTTGTTGAAAACGCGAATGTCGAAGAAGGATGCCGCGCTATCGGATTTGGGCTTGGCATCCCAGGCCCAAGTGACTTTGGAATTGTAGAAGGCATCGCTTGCGATCGGGCGTTCTTGGAAGACCGCGCAAACCAAGCGCTTGAACTTTTTCACATCGAGGAGTTAGCCGGTACAGGGCTCGACAGTCCACATTTATTGGCGGATTGCTTAGCTGCTTCTGCATTAGCGCGATCGTTTGGCGCAGAGATCCCGGCACTTGCCGAGGCGATTCTGAGCTTTAGACCATCCGCACATCGAATGGAAGTGGTGGAGTCCGTTGATGGAATCTCATGGATTGACGACTCAAAAGCTACAAACCCGCACGCCGCGTCCGCTTCATTGTCTGGATTCGAATCCGTTGTTTGGATCGTTGGGGGACTATTCAAGGGGGCGCCAACCGCTGATTTGGTTGCAAAGCATGCTTCACGACTGAAAGCGGCAATTGTGATCGGCGTCGAGAGAGCGGAGATTATCGCCTCCTTGACACGACACGCGCCGGGGGTACCCGTCGTCGAGCTTGAAGTCGCACAGACTGGAGATGTAATGCAAAGCGCGGTAGCGGCTGCTGCCGAAATTGCCAAGCCTGGTGACGTGGTGTTGCTTGCCCCGGCAGCAGCTTCGATGGATCAGTTTGTTGATTATGCAGATCGCGGAAGGCAATTCGCACAAGCGGTCAAAGAGAGAATTGGAGGCTCCGGCAATGCCAACCAGTCCTCCACGGGCACAACCCCAGAAACGACGACCAAATCGCACAGAAAATAGAGATCTAGCGGGTCCCAACTTGAAAAGCGGTCGGTTCACTCTGGTGGGAGTTAGGCGGCTTTTTCGATCTAACGGTAAAGACTTTTATCTGCTTCAAGGTGTGACAGTGTTCTTGGTCGTATTTGGCCTCGTGATGGTGCTGTCGTCTTCTTCTGTTGAGTCTTATCTTGCAACTCACGATTTCTTCTCAGGCTTTCTCCGTCAAGGGTTGTTCGCACTCGTTGGTCTACCGCTAATGTTCATCGCCGCAAGAATGCCAACGGTGTTTTGGAAGCGGTGGGCCGGAGTTGCGATGGTCGTTGCCATGGCATTCCAATTTCTTGTGATTGCCACTGGGCTTGGAAGAGCCTCTGGCGGAAACCGAAACTGGATTCTCTTGGGATCAATTTCCTTTCAACCCTCCGAACTACTCAAGGTTGCACTTGCGTTGTGGCTCGGTATCGCTCTGTCAAAGCACAATGAGTTCTTGGACGACCCAAGGTACCTCTGGCGCAAAATGGGCATCGTTTGCGCGCTCGCACTTTCCCTCGTCCTTCTCGGTGGCGACTTGGGCACAACTTTGGTCTTAGTGCTGATAATCCTCGGCACAATGTTTTTTGCCGGACTGAAATTGCGCTACATCCTGCTACCTATGGGTCTGTTTGCGGTCGCCGCCTTCCTCTATGCATTTTCGGGAGGTTCTCGTCAAGGGAGGATCGAAGCATGGCAAAGCGGTTGCACCGTTGATGGAGATTACGGCGGGCTCTGCTGGCAGACCTTGCACGGTTGGTGGGCCTTAGCATCAGGAGGCGTGTTTGGCGTGGGGCTAGGCAACTCAAAGGCCAAGTGGTCCTGGTTGCCGGAGGCGGACAACGACTTCATTTTTGCAATCATCGGTGAGGAGTTTGGGCTTATCGGGGCGCTCGTAGTGCTCGCACTTTTTGTTGTTCTCGCGATTGTGTTCGTTCGCATCATCAGGGCTAGCAATGACCCTGTTGGGAGGGTGACGATAAGTTCAATAATGATCTGGATTCTTGGTCAGGCGTTCATAAACATTGCGGTTGTTTTAGGGCTTCTTCCAGTACTGGGTGTCCCGTTGCCGCTTATTTCAGCGGGAGGGACAGCACTCATAACGACGCTCTTGGGGATAGGGATAACTCTGTCTTATGCGAGGGCGAGCCACGCCGAAAAGATAATGAAAACGTGACGAACTATTTGCTCGCGGGTGGTGGTACAGCAGGTCACGTGAATCCGTTACTGGCTGTTGCCGACAAATTGAAAGCAGAGCAACCTGATTCAAAAATCCTCGTACTTGGAACTGCTCAGGGTCTTGAAGCTCGACTAGTTCCGGAGCGTGGCTACGAGCTCAGCACCATTGATAAAGTGCCTTTGCCTCGGAGGTTATCTTTCTCAATCTTTCGATTCCCGTTTAGGTTGAAAGCGCTTGTTGCAGAAGTTCGGGCTCTAATAAGGGAACGCGGAATTAATTCTGTAGTTGGTTTTGGTGGTTTCGTTTCGGCTCCCGCGTACTTGGCAAGTTGGCTCGAAAAAGTTCCATTTGTTGTACATGAAGCAAACGCCATACCGGGGTTTGCGAATCGACTCGGAAGTCGACTAACAAAGTACGTCGGCGTTGCCTTCAGGGGCACTAAGCTCCCTCATTCAAGATTCGTCGGAATGCCAATGCGAATTGAAATCGAAACTCTCAATCGTGAGCGCTCGAGGCAGCAAGCCCAAGCGCATTTTGGATTAGCGGATTGTCGAAAAACGTTGCTCGTGACAGGTGGATCGTTGGGTGCAAGAGGCATCAACGAGACAATTTCAAACTCGGTGGGCTTGATTACCGGAGCCGACTGGAATCTCTTGCATATTCTTGGACCGACAGCAGATTTACCGACGTCTAAGTCAAAGTTCTACCGGCCAATTCTCTACAGTGATCGAATGGATTTGGCGTTTGCCGCAGCCGACTTCGTAATTTCAAGGGCTGGATCGGCGACTATCGCGGAGTTAACGGGCTTGGGGATACCGGCAGCACTTGTTCCGTATGAATCAGGCAATGGCGAACAGGTCAAGAACACTGTCGATGTAGTCAAGGCAGGGGGAGCGGTCATGGTCAGAAATAGAGACTTTACAACCAAGTGGATTGAAACCGATCTTCTCGATTTGATCGAAAACGACGCGAAACTGGCAAGAATGGCGCAAGCTTCTAAATCCGTAGGGTTGCTCGACGGGACCGAGCGCGTTCTGGCGCTAATCAAAGAGAGCTTGGGTTTGCATGCTTAAGTCTGATTTTTCGACGAAATTTCCGGACGATGGCGTATCGGCAATACATTTTGTCGGCATCGGTGGCGCTGGAATGAGCGGAATCGCGCAACTAATGCTTGGGGCCGGATTCAAAATTACCGGTTCGGACTTGAGAGAAACAGAAATCGTTCAGTCTCTTCGCAATCAAGGCGTCATCGTCAGCATTGGACACAATGCTCAAGCAATCAGTGGAGCCGATGCACTAGTCGTATCCGGAGCTGTTGCTGACGACAATCCAGAAGTAGTTGCTGCAAGATTACGCAACATCCCCGTCGTTCATCGAGCTGTTGCTCTCGAATGGCTCACTCGCGGTAAGGAACTAATCGCGGTAGCCGGAGCACACGGAAAGACAACTTCGACGGCGATGATTGTCACCGCATTGTTCGCAATGGGGCGGGACATAAGTTTTGTCAATGGCGGGGCAATCAAGTCGTTCGGAACAAGCGCGAGACACGGTGCTGACGAGATTTTCGTGATCGAAGCTGACGAATCTGACGGCTCGTTTCTGCTTTATGACACATCGAGCGTGCTTATCACGAACGTTGATCCCGATCACTTGGATCATTTCGGTTCAGAAGACGCATTTGAGAACGCGTTCGCGAATTTCGCGAAGAATGCGCGCAATCACATTGTGATTTCTGCCGATGATCCCGGAGCGAAACGAATTCTGCCGCGACTAACAGCGCGCAATCTAACGACATTTGGGTTTAACGAAAGTGCAACGGTCAGAATAGATAACGTCAATTCCGCGAAAACCGTTTCGTTCGACTTGCATTGGAGGTCACAACAATTCCACGTCGAATTGCGTGCCCCTGGAGTCCACAACGCGATAAATGCCGCTGGAGTGTTTTCACTATTAGTTGAGTTGGGATTTTCAGCGGGAGAGGTCATCAAGGGACTTGAGTCCTTTGAAGGAACCGAACGAAGATTTGAACTTCGCGGTGATCATTCGGGCGTTCGCGTGTTTGATGATTTTGCGCACCACCCAACAGAGGTTCGAGCCGCACTTCTCGGTGCTCGTGCAGCCGCAGGCACTGGACGGCTCATTACGATTTTCCAGCCACATTTGTTTAGTCGAACTCGACTTATGGCCGAAAAGTTCGCGCAAACCTTTGATGAGCTAAGCGATCACACAATAGTCATACCGATTTACCCTGCTCGAGAAGCGCCTGAGCCTGGAGTTACAGGGCAGCTAATTGCTGATGCTTCGCACACTAAGAATCAAATTGAATACCGGACTGACTGGCACGAAGCTGCCAATCGAGCGGCAGAAATATCGAGACCTGGCGACCTAATAATCACTATGGGCGGCGGCGACGTTTATGGTGTCGTACCCCTAGTGCTCGAGGCTCTCACAAATAAGAATGCGGCCAGTGAAGCGCCCTGAAGGATTTGATAGCGGACTCGAGCATCCCGCGCGAAAGCCGAACTCAGTAACTTCCAACATCGACGCCAAGTCGCGTAGTTCTTCCACAGCCAGCAAGTCGCCACGACGTCGAAATGCCGAAATTCGAAGCGAAACAGTACCCCGGCCCAAGAGTGTTGGCGTCAAGAGCCTCGAGAGGCAGCGGTCCAAAATCGAGCGTCATGAGATTAAGAAGTTTACGAGAAGGGCTAGGCGTAGACGAGCTTCTTGGCTTGCGGCAATTTCCGTGGTCGCATTGTTGTCAGGAATGCTCGCCGTGGCTATTTTTTCGCCGTTGATGTCTTTGCGAGTTATCCAAGTTGAGGGTGCAACAACCCTGGACGCAAAAGTGTTGCAGAATGCTCTGAGCAGTCAAATTGGAACCCCACTAGCGCTAATTGATTACGGAAAGATCAAACAAGATCTTGATGCATTCCCAAGGATTAGAAGCTTCGTGACCGAGGCCGTACCTCCATCAACCCTGGTTATTCGCATCAGCGAGCGATCGCCAATAGCCCAAGTTCAGTCAAGCTCAGGGTTTCAAATAATCGACGCAGCGGGAGTAGTTATCACTACTTCATCAACGAGGGTGGAGGGGCTACCACTCTTGCTTGTTGATGCACCAAATTCAAAGTCGAGTGCGTTTCGAGCCACAGTTCAGGTGTTGCTGTCTTTGCCATCCTCAATTCGCTCCGTCGTAACTGAAATTAAAGCGAATTCACAAGACAGCGTCGTGTTCGCGATGTCCGGAGTGCACCAATCGGTGATTTGGGGAAGTTCAGAACGCTCTGACTTGAAAGCAAAGGTGCTGGAAGACCTAATCAAGGTTCAAGGTGGCAAGGAAAACCTTGAATATGACGTTTCTGCGCCACTCAGCCCAGTTGTGCGCGAAGGCTGATTCGCAGTATTTGCACAGGTTTTGCGACACGCGGGAGCGCTTACTACTTCATTGAAGTTCAAAGATTAGCGTCAGCCATGACAGATATACATACTCGGCATAACTTTAAACTTCAAGTTGAAGTTTAAGGCTAACGGAGGATCAAGTGGTTTCATCCCAAAACTACGTTGCGGTGATAAAAGTAGTGGGCATCGGTGGCGGCGGCGTTAACGCAATCAACCGAATGATTGAGCTTGGCTTGCGTGGGGTCGAGTTTGTTGCAATCAACACGGATGCCCAAGCATTGCTCATGAGTGATGCCGACATCAAGCTGGATGTCGGACGAGAACTTACTCGGGGACTTGGAGCCGGTGCCGATCCAGAGGTTGGTCGACGGGCTGCTGAAGATCACGCCGAAGAAATTGAAGAAGCGCTGGCCGGCGCCGACATGGTTTTCGTAACTGCCGGTGAGGGCGGTGGGACCGGCACGGGAGGCGCGCCAGTTGTAGCCAGAATTGCAAAATCAATCGGCGCACTCACGATCGGTGTTGTCACGCGGCCTTTTGGCTTTGAAGGAAAGCGCAGGGCTTCTCAAGCCGATAGCGGAATAGCAACTTTGAAGAGCGAAGTCGACACACTTATTGTTGTTCCGAATGATCGGCTACTTGAGATAAGTGATCGAAACATTAGCTTCCTTGAAGCGTTTGCGACCGCCGATCAAGTCTTGCTTGCAGGCGTGCAAGGCATAACCGACCTCATAACGACCCCCGGCCTAATCAATTTGGACTTCGCGGATGTCAATTCCGTAATGCACGGCGCTGGTTCTGCACTTATGGGAATTGGCTCTGCTCGTGGAGCTGATCGCGCAATAAAAGCGGCCGAATTAGCGATAGCTAGTCCATTGCTTGAAGCCAGCATTGAAGGAGCTCACGGAGTTCTACTTTCGATTCAAGGTGGCTCAAACCTTGGAATATTCGAAATCAATGACGCTGCTCGACTTGTGCAAGAAGCCGTACATCCCGAAGCAAACATCATTTTCGGTGCGGTAATTGATGACACTTTGGGCGACGAAGTCAGAGTTACAGTGATTGCTGCTGGGTTTGACGGTGGCGAGCCAATTCAACGCCGAATCGACCGCAGGTCGAATTATGTCGCATCCGAAGAATTGCTAGCTCCAGCGATTGCCGGATCAATTCCTGCGGAGGCTACTGCTGACATGAAGGATGTAATTCAGGTTGAACCTCCTCTCGTTAAAGCAAATCCGGCATTTGATGAACTTTCTGAGGACTTAGACATTCCTGATTTCCTCAAGTAGTCGTGTCGGGTTCTATGCTTGGGGACCGCCTAGAGCAAGTGCGAGACTCGATTCGTTCGGCGGCGCAACTTGCAGGCAGGGACGAACGGGAACTAACTCTCATAGTTGTAACAAAGTTTCAACCAGTTTCTGTAATCGAAGAACTGAGTGCTCTTGGAATAACTGATTTCGGAGAGAGCCGTCATCAAGAAGCAAGCCAGAAGGCAAGCCAATTGGCTGGAAGAGGGCTGCGTTGGCATTTTGTAGGTCAGTTGCAGTCGAAGAAGGCTAGAGCAGTTGCATCGTATTGCCAAGTGGTGCATTCGCTAGATCGGGAGTCACTACTCGAACAATTGTCGCAAGCGCCAAAGCCAATTGATTGTTTTATTGAACTGAATCTGACCGATGACCCTGAGCGTGGGGGTGTACCCATCTCAAACCTAATTCCGTTCGCAGAGAAAGTACTTGCGCAAGACTCGATCCGGCTCTTGGGGGTCATGGCCGTGGCATCGATCGGCAAGGATCCGAGAAGTGAGTTTGCCAAGGTGCGGGATGCATCAGAATCACTCAAATCGATCGCACCGAACGCGAACTTTATTTCAGCAGGCATGTCTGGCGATTTTCAAGAAGCAATACTTGAAGGCGCGACACACCTTCGAATTGGAACGGCAATCACGGGACCTAGACCCCAATCGGGTTAATCTCTCTAAGGGACATCAATGCTGTAAGGAGTCGAGATGGCAAATCCATTGCGCAAGACCATGGTGTATTTGGGACTGGCTGACGAGGAACTCGATTATGAGGAATCAGAAGTCGCTACGACCAATCATTCTCAGTATCAGAGTTCGGCACCGACGCAGACTCCGCGTGCTCAAGTGACTCCGTTACGCCGGGCACCGAGAGCACCGCAGTCGGGTCAAGGTATGAATGAAATCCTGACGGTCAACCCCCGCCAATTCAAAGATGTAAAGGCGATTGCGGAAACATACCGAGACGGCATCCCGGTAATCATGAATATTTCAGAGATGTCCGATCTGGAAGCAAGGCGACTAATTGACTTCGCGAGTGGCCTCGCCGAGGGTCTCTACGGGCGGATTGAACGAGTCAGCAATAAGGTGTTTTTGCTCTCACCGGCACATGTTGCTGTGAACGGAAGTGAACAGGCTTCCGACGACAGTGATGAGCAATCGTTCTTCGTGGATCGCTGAACATCGTTTCTTTCATCGCGACGGTTTGCTATGTCGCCCTGCTGATTTATTTCTTTTTGCTGTGGGCTCGCTTCTTACTTGATTTAGCGCGTAATTTTTCAAGAGGATGGCGCCCTCGCGGCGTTGCGCTTGTTCTGGCGGAGATCGTCTATACCCTCACTGATCCACCAATCAAACTAGTCAGAAAGCTCGTGCCTCCAATAAGAGTTGGAGCGGCTGCGCTTGATTTTTCGTGGAGCATTGTCATGATTGCAATTATTTTTTTGATGTATTTTGCGATCTATTTCAGTTGATCAGACTAGACTGTGTCAGTTGCTCTCAAATGAATCTTGTTCATTTGTAGGCAATTTGAGAAAGAATTTGCTACCGTAATCTGGCGAGACAATAGGGAGCTCGCGTAAGGCAGGGTGACGACAATGGCTTTGACTCCAGAAGATGTGGTTAACAAGCGCTTCCAATCGACGAAG
>JAHBSS010000034.1 GCA_019639015.1 Cryobacterium sp.
AAGGTCTCGCCGAAATCGGTGACAAAGTCGTCGTGATATCCGGATCACCTCCAGGCTTACCGGGATCGACGAACGATCTCAGAGTGCATCGAATCGGAGACGCAATCAATGCGGCCGCCCCGGCGTGGGCAAAATCGAACTGAGTGCCGGTGGTGGGACTTGAACCCACACGCCCTTTCGAGCAAAGCATTTTGAGTGCTCCGCGTCTGCCATTCCGCCACACCGGCTAGGTGATCGACCCCAAGACTATCGCACTCCAGGATTCCTTTAGAATCGAAACGTGTCTGAAGCCGAAAACCTTTCCGCTGTTGCGAGACGGGTTGTTGTTGCCGAAGACGAGTCTTTGATCCGATTGGATATCGTCGAAACGCTTAGAGACAACGGGTTCGATGTTGTTGGGGAAGCCGCAGACGGTGAACAAGCGATCGAACTTGCTACCGCATTGCGCCCTGATTTAGTTGTTATGGATGTCAAGATGCCAAAATTGGATGGCATTTCCGCCGCGGAGCAATTGGCAAAAAAGCGGATCGCTCCGGTCGTACTCTTGACCGCGTTTAGCCAAAAAGAACTCGTGGAACGGGCGACGGAAGCCGGCGCTCTCGCCTACGTAGTAAAACCCTTTACTCCGAATGACTTACTTCCAGCAATTGAAATCGCGCTCGCTCGATATGCCCAGATTGTCGCTCTGGAAACCGAGGTAAGTGACCTGGCGGAACGTTTCGAGACACGAAAGCTTGTGGATCGTGCGAAGGGTCTCTTGAATGAAAAAATGGGACTTAGTGAACCGGAAGCGTTCCGTTGGATTCAGAAAGCATCCATGGACCGCCGGTTAACAATGCACGATGTTGCGGTAGCCATCATCGATCAGCTTGCACCGAAGAAGCCTTAGGCCCGATATGGACGGCCTTAGATATCCCTCAAGAGGTTTGTGATTCGAACCGTGGAGAGGCGGTTGCCGGCCTCGTCGCGAATGACAACCTCATGAACCGCGAGTGTCCTTCCCAGACTGATAGCTGTGCAGGTACCGATAACCCAGCCTTCCGAGACGGACCGAGTGTGACTCGCGCCAATCTCAATTCCCACGGCGTATCGACCTGGGCCGGCGTGAATATGTGCGGACATTGAACCTAACGATTCGGCCAAAACCATGTGCGCGCCGCCGTGAAGGATTCCATAAGGTTGCGTGTTGCCCTCAACTGGCATTCTTGCAACCGATCGCTCCGCGCCAAGCTCCAACAGCTCAATCCCCATTTTCAAACCGAGAGCACCAGCAGGCGCCGCGGGGTCGACCTCAAACTTAGAAGTTGTCATTTCTATCCAATCCTGGAGATGTTTCATGTCGGTACTGAAGGCTAGGCTTGCGACGTGTCAGACAACGCAAAGCCTACCCTCATGGTTATTGACGGCCACTCGCTCGCGTTCAGGGCGTTTTATGCCTTACCTCTCGACACTTTCGTAACTCGTGACGGTCAACACACAAATGCGATTCATGGTTTCATTTCAATGTTGTTGTCACTGCTTCAAAATGAGAAGCCGACACACTTGGCTGTAGCGTTTGATATCTCCAGATTCTCGTTTAGGACTCGCGAGAACCCGGATTACAAAGGGACAAGGGCAGAAACTCCGCCCGAATTTAAGGGTCAAATCCCTTTGCTCCAAGAAGCGCTTGAGGCAATGGGGGTGGCAACCCTAACTAAAGAGGATTTCGAAGCAGACGACATCCTTGCGACACTGGCGACATCCGGCGCTGCTGAGGGATTCAAAGTATTAGTGGTTTCGGGCGACCGCGACACGATTCAACTCGTAAACGAAAACGTCACACTGCTTTATCCAAACGTTAGAGGCGTATCTGAACTCAAGAGATATGATCCGGCAACTGTAAAAGATCGCTATGGAATTCGTCCCGAGCAATATCCCGAGATTGCGGCTTTAGTCGGTGAAACCAGCGACAACTTAATTGGAATTGACAAGGTGGGGGAGAAGACCGCGGTCAAATGGGTACTCGAATACGGGGACCTCAGCGGGATTCTTGAACATGCTGACGAGATCAAGGGTGTAGTGGGTGAGAACCTAAGGGCACAAAAGGATCGCGCGATTCTAAATCGAAGGCTGAACCGACTTGTTACAGATGTAGAACTTCCAGTGGGCCCCAAGGATCTCGAAAGAGGTGCAATTGACGCGGACGCAGTGAGAGACGTGTTCGGCAGGTTACAGTTTCGGACCCTCCTAGAGAAAGTCCTCAAACTGGCCGCGGCGACCGGTGGAAGCAACTCTCAAGGGGAACAAAGCTCGGGACCTTTTGAACCCGACAGATCGCCCGAAACGGTTGCCCCACCTGTACACAAACTCGTCGACGAGGAACTCGCAAAGTGGATCGATTCGAACGTTAGTGCTGAAGCGTCGTTAGTAGGAGTAGTTACAGAAACGTTCCAAGGTGAACTAAGTGCTATTGGTATTTCAACTGAATCCGAATCGGTGCTCGTTCCGTGGGGGAAGCATCGACCAGATTATTTAGCGCTAGAGAACTGGCTTAAGTCGTCGAGCCAGAAATGTTTAGCGGACTACAAGGTAACCCTAAAGGCTTTCGCTCCCGCCAACATCACAATCGAATCGGTTAGCTTCGACTTGCGGATAGCGGATTCGCTACTCAGGCCTGGGGGGAAAGCCTCCCCAATCTCGGATCTCGCATTTGATTATTTGGGGGAGACAATTGCTGCCCCGAACCAAGACCAGCTCTTGCCAGAAGCTCAAGGGAATGGCCCTGCAACCGACGCTTGGTACGTTACTCGCTTGGCTCAAGTTATCGCATCGAAATTAAGCGAAGGTTCCAAACGGGTCTTGACCGAAATTGAATTACCTCTTGTTCCGGTACTTTTCCGAATGGAGCAAGTTGGGGTTTCCATTGATGAATCAACTTTGTCGGCGATCGGAAAAGAGCAATCATCGAGAGCGAGCGAAGTTGCCAGTGAAGCATTCAATGTATTAGGCCATGAAGTGAACTTGGGTTCGCCAAAACAATTGCAGCAAGTGCTTTTTGAAGAATTGCGGATGCCGAAAACTCGGGCGACAAAAACTGGGTATTCAACCGATGCTGCGGCGTTAGCTGATCTTCAAGAACAACTTGCTGATCCCCACCCGTTCTTGGATTTGCTGTTGCAGTATCGTGATGCAACAAAGCTTTCTCAAATGATCGAGACCCTTCAACGCTCAATTGGTCCCGACGGGCGAATTCACACAACCTACGATCAAACAGGCACAACAACTGGCCGGATATCTTCTAACGATCCAAATTTGCAGAACATCCCAGTGAAGACAGAAGAGGGCAGGCGAATTCGTTCGGTGTTTGTTGCTGGGGAGAATTTCCAAACTTTACTCACTGCAGATTACTCGCAAATTGAAATGCGAATCATGGCGCATTTGTCCGGTGATAAGTCACTAATTGAAGCATTCAATCAGGGAGAAGATCTACATCGTTTTGTTGGCGCGCGCATCTTCGGCGTCGAACCAGAAGCTGTGACGCCAGCGATGAGGGCAAAGGTCAAAGCAATGTCGTATGGGCTCGCCTACGGCTTGAGCGCTTTCGGACTCTCTAAACAGCTTCGAATCGAAGTTTCTGAGGCAAAGCAATTGATGATCGACTACTTTGCGCGGTTCGGGGCTGTGCGGGATTATCTCCGCAATGTTGTTGAGAAGGCAAAGGTCGACGGTTATACCGAGACGATCTTCGGGCGTCGGAGACCGTTCAGCGACTTGAGTTCCCCAAATCGCGTCTTGCGAGAAAACGCAGAACGGCAAGCACTTAATGCTCCGATTCAAGGTACCGCGGCCGACATAATCAAGATCGCGATGCTCGGCATAGATTCAGATATTCGTACCAAGAATCTGGAATCACGAATGTTGCTTCAGGTCCACGATGAACTGGTTTTCGATATTGCCGCAGGGGAATTAGACACCATGACAAAAATAGTGAAGTCAAGAATGAGTTCCGCCGCTACGTTATCGGTACCGCTTGACGTTCAAATTGGAACCGGTGCCAATTGGCAAGAGGCTGCGCACTAGAAAGCAGGTGCAGTGCTAGTACATACCGCCGTAAGCTTCTACCTATGACATCAGGCTCAAGCGAAAAACTGCCAAATAGAACACCAAGCGAAATCGATTCAGTCGCCGAAGACTGGGTCAAAACGCTCGCTGACTTATACCCAGAGATTGCCATCTGGATTGGCATCCCTGGCAGGTACACCGAGTTCGGTGATTACTCACCTGCTGGCCACGAGCAGATGATCGCTGAGAGCAAGAAAGTGCTCACAAAACTGGCAAACGCTACACCTGTCGACGAAGTCGATGAAGTAACGCTTACTGACATGCGAAACGAAATCAACCTTGATCTTGAATCAGCAGAAGCCGGTTTGTGGAAGAGGGACCTCAACGTCATAGCTTCTCCGGCCCAGCAGATTCGTGACGTGTTCGATTTGATGGCTCACGACTCGGTTTCAGATTGGCAAACAATTTCCGGACGACTACACAATTTGCCTGGTGCGATTGACGGTTACATCGAAACTCTTCGACTGGGCGCAAAAGACAAGACAGTTCCCGCGCGTAGGCAAGTCTTGGAAGTGTTGGCTCAAGCAAAGAAGCACGCTTCAAAAGACGGCTTTTTTTACAAGTTCACCGATGCGGCATCAATTGGAGATGGTGGGGAGATTCCTGAATCCCTAAAGGCCGACTTACGAAAGGGAGCTGAAGTATCTGCTAATGCCTACCAAAAACTTGCGGATTTTCTTGAACACGAACTGGCACCAAGCGCTACTGAATCAGACGGAATCGGACGTGACCTTTACGCCCTGCTATCGCGTCGCTTCCTTGGGGCAAAGATTGATTTGGATGAAACCTATGAGTGGGGCAAAGAAGAGCTCGCTCGGATGGTTGAAGAGCAAGAACGAATTGCCAATGAAATTGAACCAGGAGCTAGCGTAGCCAGGGCAATTGAAGTGCTCGACAATGACCCGGCGCGAAAACTTCATGGTACCGATGCACTTCAAAAGTGGATGCAAGCTCTCAGTGACAAGGCAGTTTCAGAATTGTCGAAATCTCATTTCGACATCCCGGAGCCGATTCGCAAACTCGAATGCATGATCGCCCCAACTCAGGAAGGAGGAATCTACTACACGAGCCCAAGTGATGACTTCTCGAGAGCGGGGCGGATGTGGTGGTCAGTTCCTGAGGGTGTCACAGAGTTCAACACCTGGCGCGAAACCACCACGGTTTACCACGAAGGAGTGCCAGGCCATCATTTGCAGATCGGTCAAGCCGTTTATAACCGGGCGACACTAAACACTTGGCGAAGGCAACTCGCCGGGACAAGCGGGCATGCCGAAGGCTGGGCGCTTTATGCAGAACGATTGATGGAACAATTGGGTTACCTCGACGACCCTGGAGATCGTCTTGGAATGCTCGATGGTCAGCGGATGAGAGCCGCTCGAGTAGTCCTGGACATTGGTGTACACCTCGGCAAACCGAAACTCGCCGGCTCAGGAGTCTGGGAATACGACTACGCCCTGGATTTCATGTCTAAGAACGTAAACATGAACGAAGGATTCGTAAAATTCGAGGTGAACCGGTACTTCGGTTGGCCCGGTCAAGCGCCTTCTTATAAAGTTGGCCAACGAATTTGGGAACAGATTCGCGACGAATTGAAGCGTCGCGAAGGTGCGGCGTTCGACATCAAAGAGTTCCACCGCAAAGCTCTCGACATAGGAGGCGTCGGTTTGGACACCCTCAAGGCAACCCTTCTTGGGTAACTGACCAAGTTTTTCCGCGCGCCGTTCGCAGCCGGGTGGCGCCGGTCGAGGCTAAACGCTAGACTGGAATGTCACGTTTGTGACGTCCTTTCCCACCGTTGCGGTGAATCTCTGAATCATCTAGTTCAACGCGACCTGACACATGTCCACCCTGGAGTAACAACTACATGACTAGCGCAACCGCCACCGGCCCCAAGCAGGTCGCAATTAACGACATAGGATCTGCTGACGAAATCTTGGCCGAGGTTGAAAAAACCCTCAAAAATTTCAATGACGGTGACCTCATCGAAGGAACCGTTGTAAAGGTCGACCGAGACGAAGTACTCGTTGATGTCGGTTTCAAAACCGAGGGTGTTATTCCCTCTCGCGAACTTTCCATTAGGCACGATGTCGATCCAGAGGAAGTAGTCAAGGTTGGAGACACTGTCGAAGCCTTGGTGTTGCAGAAGGAAGATAAAGAAGGCCGCCTAGTTCTTTCAAAGAAGCGTGCGCAGTATGAGCGTGCATGGGGCGATGTTGACAAGATCAAGGAACAGGACGGAACTGTCACCGGTACTGTCATCGAGGTCGTTAAGGGAGGACTAATCGTTGACATTGGTCTTCGCGGGTTCTTGCCTGCTTCCCTAATCGAACTTCGGCGCGTTCGTGACTTGAGTCCTTATCTCGGCCAGGAAATCGACGCGAAAATCCTTGAACTCGATAAGAACCGCAATAACGTTGTTCTGTCTAGGCGTGCGTTGCTAGAACAATCCCAAAGCGAAAGTCGCAGTTCGTTCCTCGGGAACCTGGCGCGAGGTCAAGTTCGTAAGGGAGTTGTTTCATCGATCGTCAACTTCGGAGCGTTTGTGGACCTCGGAGGCGTCGACGGTCTGGTGCACGTTTCAGAACTGAGTTGGAAGCACATCGAACACGCGAGTGAAGTTGTCGAAGTTGGGCAAGAGGTTACCGTCGAGGTGCTTGAGGTTGACTTGGATCGCGAGCGTGTTTCCTTGTCGCTGAAGGCAACACAAGAAGACCCGTGGCAATTGTTCGCTCGCACTCACGCAATCGGGCAAGTCGCACCAGGAAAGGTAACCAAACTCGTACCGTTTGGCGCATTCGTGCGAGTCGCAGATGGCATCGAAGGACTCGTGCATATCTCGGAGTTGTCCGGCAAGCACATTGAATTGGCAGAGCAAGTCGTTGCAGTTGGCGATGACGTGTTCGTAAAGGTAATCGATATTGACCTTGAGCGTCGTCGAATCTCTTTGAGCCTGAAGCAGGCGAACGAAGGTGTTGACCCAGAGGGTACCGACTTCGATCCAGCGCTTTACGGAATGCTTTCCGAGTACGACGAGCAGGGAAACTACAAGTTCCCTGAGGGATTCGATCCGGAAACAAACGAATGGCGCGAAGGCTTTGAGGCTCAACGTGAAAAGTGGGAGCGCGATTACGCGGCCGCCCAGGAACGTTGGGAAGCTCACAAGAAGCAGGTTGCCGAAGCTGGTGACGAGGTCGTTGAAGCTGAATCCTCGGATGGCGCGACAGCATTCTCGTCTGAATCTACTTCAATTGGCACACTTGCCGACGATGAGTCTCTCGCTGCCCTTAGAGAGAAGCTCGCTGGCAACGATTAGGAATTGTTTCGATGGGACGGCCCCGCCATGGCGGGGCCTTCTCATTTAAGTCGCTATGGGAGATAGCATTTTTTGGTGTATTTGATCGGCCTCACTGGAGGGATTGCTTCGGGAAAGAGTGTTGTCGCCTCCAGATTGGCAGAGCACGGCGCAATTGTTGTTGACGCAGACAAGATTTCGAGAGAAATAGTTCGATCTGGTGAACCGACGCTAGATCGAATCATCAACGCCTTTGGCAACTCGATTCTCACAGAAAGCGGTGAACTTGATCGTGCTGCGCTTGGAAAGGTGATTTTCGAAGATCCCGCGAAGCGGTTGCTATTGAACTCGATAATGCATCCTGAAGTTAAGTCACAGGCACAGCGGCAAATATCTGTTGCCCTGGAATCGGATCCGAATGCCGTTATCGTTTATGACGTTCCACTTCTAGTCGAGGCCGGCGTAGATTCCGATCATCCATTCGATCTAATAGTCGTTGTTGACGCTTCGGAGGATGTTCGGATCAACCGGCTCGTTACGCTTAGAGGCTTGAGCAGGCATGAAGCACAAGCGCGGCTTCAATCACAGGCAAGCGAAACCGCAAGGCTAGAAATTGCGGATGTTGTAATCGATTCAAATGGAACTCTCGGCGAAACCGTGGAACAAGTCGACGCTCTTTGGGATGAAATTCTTGAGACCAAACGCGCCAACGACTGAAACTGTCGTTGGTTCTTTCTAAGCTTGAATGATGCAAGCTACTCGAGCAGTCAGACCGTTCGAGGTCATTAGTGAATACAAGCCGAGTGGTGATCAGCCGGCAGCTATTGCGGAATTGACTGCCAGAATCAATGCAGGTGAAACCGATGTGGTTCTGTTAGGAGCAACCGGAACAGGTAAATCTGCTACGACAGCTTGGCTAATTGAGCAAGTGCAGCGCCCAACATTGGTGCTATCGCATAACAAGACGCTTGCGGCGCAACTCGCCAATGAATTCCGTGATCTCATGCCAAACAACGCCGTGGAGTATTTCGTCTCTTACTACGACTATTACCAACCGGAAGCATATGTCCCGCAGACTGACACATTTATTGAAAAAGACAGTTCGATCAACGCAGAGGTTGAGAGGCTACGGCACTCAACTACCAATTCACTGTTAAGTCGCCGCGATGTCGTGGTCGTATCAACCGTTTCTTGTATCTATGGGCTCGGTGCAGCCGAAGAATACTTGGAGGCCATGGTGGCACTGCAAGTTGGCCAGAAAATACCAAGAGACAAACTAATTCGAAGCTTAGTTTCAATGCAATATGTCCGAAATGATATTGATTTTGCTCGTGGCCGTTTTCGTGTGAGAGGCGACACAATCGAGATCATTCCGGTATATGAGGAACATGCCGTCCGAATTGAGATGTTCGGGGACGAAATCGAAGCACTGTTCACCTTGCACCCGTTGACTGGAGAAGTGCTAAAGACGCTGGATGCTGTTTCACTGTTTCCAGCAACCCACTATGCCGCGAGCCCGGAGACCATGAAACGGGCAATTGTTGGAATCCGCGCGGAACTCAAAGACAGGCTTGAGGAGCTTGAGCGACAAGGAAAGCTGTTGGAGGCTCAGCGTTTGAGGATGCGAACTACGTTCGATCTCGAAATGATGGAACAAATTGGCTTCTGCAGTGGAATCGAAAACTACTCTCGCCACATTGATGGTCGATCGGCCGGAGAGCCGCCGCATTGCCTACTTGACTACTTTCCCGAGGACTTCCTCGTCGTAATTGATGAGTCGCATGTGACGGTCCCGCAAATTGGCGCAATGTATGAAGGTGACGCGTCCAGAAAGCGCACTCTCGTCGAACACGGATTCCGACTCCCAAGCGCTCTCGACAATCGGCCTTTAAAGTGGCAAGAGTTTTTGGACAGAGTCGGCCAGAAAGTGTACTTATCGGCAACTCCAGGGCGTTACGAAATGGGCATTACCGACAGTGTCGTTGAACAAGTGATTCGCCCGACAGGACTTGTAGATCCGAAGGTTATTGTGAAGCCGATTCGAGGGCAGATTGATGATCTTCTAGAAGAGGTTCGCGTTCGAGCAGCACGCAACGAACGAGTATTGGTCACGACGCTCACAAAGCGGATGGCCGAAGAACTAACCGACTACATGACGGAAATGGGCGTGCAAGTGCGATATTTGCATTCCGATGTAGACACCTTGCGCAGAGTCGAATTACTTACGGAACTGCGACAAGGGGTTTACGACGTTCTTGTTGGAATCAACTTGTTGCGAGAAGGACTGGATCTTCCCGAAGTTTCACTAGTTTCGATTCTCGATGCCGATAAAGAAGGCTTCTTGCGATCTTCAACATCCCTCATCCAGACAATTGGTCGTGCTGCACGAAATGTTTCTGGGGAAGTCCACATGTACGCTGACGTATTGACTGATTCAATGCGCCTTGCGATCGATGAGACGAATCGACGTCGAGATAAGCAAATCGCCTATAACAAAGCCAATGGCATAGATCCGACTCCACTGCGAAAGCGAATTGCCGATATTACGGATGTCTTGATTCGCGAAGAAGCCGATACCGCGAATTTCTTTAAGGAGTCCGGTTCTAGAACACGAAAGTCCGCTCCGACACCAGTGAGAAGCGAAGTGTCGCAATTAGGTACGAGTGAGTTAGAAGCACTCGTGCGTGACCTCAATGATCAAATGCTTCAGGCTGCCGGCGAACTCAAGTTCGAGCTCGCTGCGCGACTGCGCGATGAACTTGCCGACCTGAAGAGAGAACTCAGACAAATCTCGAGTTAGTATCCTCGTGCCTCTCATCGACCTCAAGTGTAAGTATTTTGTGGCGAATTCGAGCGGGTGAATTACTAAGCCAAAGGGTTCGGTTTTGACCGAGAGCGAATGTCCAACGTCCGAACTAAAATTGCAAGGGTGTCTATCTCCAGGTCTTCGGATTCCTTCGTGAGCGAGGATACTTTTGAACGTAAGACACAAAATACATTCGATTCGGAGTCGTTTCGTTCGGCATCGTTGTCGACGCTTAGAGTTCGCGGAGCACGCGTACACAATCTGAAGAACCTCGATATTGAAATCCCACGAGACTCTCTGGTTGTGTTCACCGGTCTTTCCGGCTCAGGAAAATCGAGTTTGGCTTTTGACACAATATTTGCCGAAGGGCAAAGACGATATGTGGAATCTCTTTCAGCGTATGCACGTCAATTCTTGGGGCAAGTTGATCGACCAGATGTCGATTTCATCGAGGGTTTGAGTCCGGCTGTTTCGATCGATCAAAAATCTACAAATAGGAACCCACGATCGACGGTCGGAACGATCACAGAGATTTACGATTACATGCGCCTGCTATGGGCGAGGATCGGTACTCCGCATTGTCCGGAATGTGGTGAACCAATAACTCGGCAATCCGTTCAGCAAATTGCAGATCAACTAATGGGCCTCGACACCGGGGTCAGATTCCAGATCATGAGTCCGGTCGTCGTTCAAAAGAAGGGCGAATTCGTCGACCTATTCCAAGAATTGGCGGCTAGCGGGTATTCCAGGGCGCTTGTTGACGGTGAACTGATTCAACTTAGCGATCCGCCAACTCTCAAGAAGCAGTTCAAACACGATATTTCCGTGGTGATCGATCGTCTTGTTGCCTCGGATGACATGCTTGGCAGGCTTACCGACTCGCTTGAAACGGCGTTACGACTAACCAATGGAACAGTCGCAATAAATTTTGTTGACTTAGCTGGGGCGCAAGCTTGGCAAACGTTTTCTGAACAATTGTCCTGCCCTAACGGTCACCCTGTTCAACTAACTGAAATCGAGCCAAGAACATTCTCATTCAACGCTCCATTTGGGGCATGCCCAGAATGCTCGGGACTGGGCACCAAAATGGCGGTTGACGTCGAGATGCTCCTTGGCGATCAAACACTGAGCATCGCAGATGGGGTGATT
This sequence comes from Cryobacterium sp., assembly GCA_019639015.1. Taxonomy (GTDB): domain Bacteria; phylum Actinomycetota; class Actinomycetes; order Actinomycetales; family Microbacteriaceae; genus Terrimesophilobacter. The sequence goes on from JAHBSS010000034.1 coordinate 11,349, forward strand.
CTGCCTTGGTCTCAGTCCGGCAAGTCTCTACTCAATTACTATCAACGGTTGCTTAGCGGACTGGCAACGGACCTGGATTTTTCACTCGATACCCCCTGGCAGGAGTTGCCTGAAGCCGTTCGCGAGTCCGTCCTTCACGGACATGGGTTTGAGGTGACGGTTAGTTGGAAGAATCGTTTTGGACGTGAGATTCGCTATTCGACTGGTTTCGAAGGTGTAGTTCCCTACATAGAGCGAAAATACCAAGAAGCAGAAAGTGATTCAGCCAGACTTCGTTGGGCGAACTACTTGCGAGAAACTCCATGTCAAGTTTGCGGCGGTACTCGCTTGAAACCGGAAGTTCTCGCAGTCAAAGTCGGCGGTCAAAGTATTGCGGCAGTTTGCTTGCTTAGTCTCGATGCCGCTTTAGCGTTCATGAACTCTCTCGAACTTGACTTCCGGGAAGCCAAGATTGCTGTCGCTGTGCTGAGGGAGATTCGCGCGAGACTCGAATTTCTACACGAAGTCGGGCTCGGTTATCTAAATCTCGCTCGAGCAGCGGGATCGCTATCCGGTGGAGAAGCCCAGAGAATAAGACTTGCAACACAAATTGGTTCGGGTCTAACCGGGGTGCTTTATGTGCTCGACGAACCAAGCATTGGTTTGCACCAGCGTGATAATCACAGACTCATTGAGACTCTCATCAAGCTCCGTGAGCTTGGAAACACCCTAATAGTCGTCGAACACGACGAAGACACAATCAAGACAGCAGATTGGATTGTTGACATCGGTCCAGGCGCTGGTGAATTCGGTGGGCAAGTGGTCCATTCCGGAAGTTACCAAGAGCTTGTTGAGAACTCTCGCTCGATTACCGGCGATTATCTTTCGGGTCGCAAATCAATCGCTGTTCCGAAACGACGTCGGCAAGTCGATGAGAGTCGAGTTCTAACAGTCGAAGGCGCTAGAGCAAACAATTTGAAGGACGTTACAGTTGGGTTTCCTCTCGGTACATTGATCGCGGTGACCGGTGTCAGCGGGTCAGGCAAGTCGTCACTTGTGAACGACATCCTTTATCGATCCCTGGCGAATCAACTCAACGGAGCACGACAAGTTCCGGGGCGGCACTCTCGTATAACTGGGCTCGACAACCTCGACAAGGTAGTACATGTTGATCAGGCGCCGATCGGGAGAACGCCTCGATCTAACCCTGCAACTTACACTGGCGTGTTTGATCGCATCCGTACGCTGTTTTCTGAAACGGCAGAGGCCAAGGCCAGAGGTTACTTACCGGGAAGGTTCAGCTTCAATGTCAAAGGTGGCCGTTGTGTAAACTGTGCGGGGGACGGCACGATCACAATCGAAATGAACTTCTTGCCGGACGTATATGTCGTGTGCGAGGTTTGCGGCGGGGCTCGATACAACCGCGACACTTTAGCCGTCCGCTACAAGGGGAAGAATATTGCTCAAGTTTTGGATATGCCTATCAGCGAGGCAGCAGAGTTCTTCCAAGCAATAAGCGGGATTCATCGCTACCTCAAGACGCTTGAGGATGTCGGCTTGGGCTACGTGAGACTGGGCCAAAGTGCAACAACACTTTCAGGTGGCGAAGCACAAAGAGTGAAATTAGCATCAGAATTACAGCGACGTTCACTTGGAAGAAGCATTTATGTACTTGACGAACCGACCACGGGCTTGCATTTCGAGGATGTTCGCAAATTGCTCTTGGTGCTGAACGGCCTAGTCGATAAAGGCAACACCGTGATTGTGATCGAACACAATTTGGATGTAATCAAGTCCGCCGATTGGATCATCGACCTCGGCCCAGAAGGCGGAGACTCGGGAGGTCAAATAGTTGCAACGGGAACACCCGAATCCGTGGCGAAATCCGAAGTGAGCCACACTGGAAAATTCTTGCGATCAGTACTCGAGAGTTCGAAACGATGAAAAGGACATGAGTGAAACCCTCGCTTATCGTCCAAAGCCTGGCGAAATACCTACATCACCAGGCGTATATCGGTTTAGGGATTCAGCGGGTCGTATCCTTTATGTCGGCAAGGCGAAGAACTTGCGGTCAAGGCTTAGCAACTACTTTGCCCCGCTACAAAATTTGCATGAACGAACTCGGCGAATGGTGACCACCGCAGATTCGGTCGAATGGACGGTAGTTGGAAGCGAGTTTGAGGCTCTTCAGCTTGAATTCAGTTGGATCAAAGAATTCAACCCACCGTTTAATATCCAATTCAGAGATGACAAGTCGTATCCGTATCTCGCGATCACGCTCAGTGATGATGTTCCGCGAGTTTTCATAACCAGGAATCATTCAATTCCGGGGGCTCGCTATTTTGGGCCATACACAAAGGTCTGGGCGATCCGAGAAACCCTAGATCTCTTGCTCAAAGTGTTTCCGATGCGAAGTTGCACCGATGCCGTTTACCGACGCGCAGAGGCTACCGGTCGACCGTGCTTGTTAGGGCAAATCGGAAAATGCCGCGCTCCATGTGTGTCCTGGATATCCAAAGAAGAACACAAGTCCTTGGCGTTGGATTTTGCTTCATTCATGGCTGGCAACGACTCGAAGTTCTTGGCGGAGATTCAATCGAAAATGCGTCAGGCTGCGCAAGTTCAAGATTATGAATCTGCGGCAAAATATCGAGACCAGTTAAGCGCGTTAGAAGCTGTCCTCACCAAGAATTCTGTCGTTCTACCCGACACCGTCGATGCTGACGTGTTCGGAATTGCGCATGATGAATTGGCCGCGGCGGTGCAATTGTTTCATGTTCGTGGTGGCCGTATCCGTGGTGTGCGTGCCTGGATGGTGGATAAGGAATTAGACCTCGAATTGGCTGAGCTTGTAGATCAAGTTGTCCAAAACGCCTATGCCAATAATGAATCAATTGTTCCCGCTCGAACTGTTGTTGTACCTACCCTTCCGGAAGACTCAGAAGAACTCGCGCGATTCCTGACCGAGTCCAGAATTGCGTCCGGGGCAAGTGGTAAGTCAGAAATCCGGGTGGCAAGACGCGGAGATTTAGCTCAACTGGCTGAAACCGTTCAAGTTAATGCAGGTAGTGCGTTAGCGAGTTATAAAACAAAGCGAAGTGGAGATTTTGTTGCCAGATCCGCTGCATTAGCTGACATCCAAGCTGCTATCGGGCTAGCCGAAGCACCTTTACGGATGGAATGCTTCGACATTTCACATCTTTCTGGAACAAACATTGTGGCATCAATGGTCGTATTTGAAGACGGCTTACCGAGAAAAGACCTGTATCGACATTTTTCAATTTCTAGTTCAACCGACGACACCGAGTCGATCTATCAGACGCTTATAAGGCGTTTCGAACACTTGGGGGAGCCGGAGCTTGATCAAGATGCAGCACGAGAAACAAAGAAGCGCCGGTTTGCATATCGACCAAATTTGCTAATTGTTGACGGTGGCCAACCGCAAGTCGCAGCGGCATCCCGCGCGTTCAAAGAACGGAATGTTCCCTTCATCGGAGCAGGCGCCATCGCACTGTGTGGGATTGCGAAACGACTCGAAGAAATCTGGTTACCCGATTCGGAATTCCCGGTGATTCTCCCAAGAAACAGCGATGCGCTATTCCTCATCCAGAGAATCAGAGATGAAGCCCACCGTTTCGCAATTTCTCACCAGCGCAAGAAACGCAAGTCCGCAATTTCGTCGGTTCTTAGCGAAATTCCCGGAGTCGGCCAAACTCGAGTTAGAGAATTGCTTAGACACTTTGGATCCGTCGCTGCTCTAAAACGTGCAAGCCTTGAAGAGATTCTTGAAGTGAACGGGATTGGTCCGGCTTCTGCTCAATTGATTCATTCGCAAATCCATGAGAAGCAGAACGACAAGTCTTGAGGCGACTAAGCTTTCTAAGCAAGTTCAAGACAAGGATGCATTAACCAATGGCCAAAGACGCTTCACTTCAGAAAGTCTTGGTCGTTACCGGAATGTCTGGTGCTGGGCGTTCAACAGTTGGCAACGCTCTTGAAGACCTCGGCTGGTATGTGGTTGATAATCTCCCACCTCAAATGATTGGCCCGCTGGTTGATTTAGCCTCAAAAGCCGGGGATACGGTACCCAAAATTGCGGCAATAACCGATGTAAGAGGCGGTCGGCTATTCGCCGATCTAGAACAATCTGTCGAGTCTCTTCGCGCAACAGCAGATGTGAGGGTACTGTTTCTCGACGCCACCGACGAAACACTTGTAAGACGATTTGAGCAAGTTCGACGCCCCCATCCACTTCAAGGTGATGGAACTCTTATCGACGGCATTCTTGCTGAACGAGCAAAAATGCTTTCAATGCGCGAGTCCAGCGACGTAATTATTGACACAACAGAACTTAATATTCACCAATTGTCGACGAAGATTCACGACACATTTGCGGAAGCAGACAGCCCTGGCTTGCAGCTGACGATTACGAGTTTTGGATTCAAGTACGGGGTGCCAACAGACGTAGATAATGTCGCTGATATGCGGTTCTTACCCAATCCATTTTGGAATCCGGAATTAAGAGGGCATACAGGGCTAGAAGCACTCGTAAGTGACTTCGTGCTTGCTCAAAAGGGCGCCTCCGAGTTTGTTGACGCTTATTCGAGCGCGCTAGAGCAGGTAATCGCAGGGTATCAGCGTGAAAACAAGAGGCACGCGACAATTGCACTCGGTTGTACCGGTGGTAAACATCGATCGGTGGCGATTGCTGAAGAGCTTGCTTCACGTTTCAGAAGAATTGAAGGAGTTGCAGTAACAGTTCGACATCGGGATCTTGGCAAGGAGTGAGTTTGGGTAATGCAACGTTGACCTCGGAAGTCAAGAATGAACTTCGACGTATTGAATCAAGCAAACCTGCTCGGGACGCTGAACTGACCACAATTCTAAGATTCGCAGGCGGATTACACGTGATTTCCGGGCGCATTGCCATTGAAGCAGAACTAGATTCCGGGGAGATCGCCCAACGGCTCAGAAAGGCACTCGTTGACGTTTACGGGGTAAAGAGCGAAATTTCGGTACTTAGTCCCTCGGGTGCAAAGCAATTGAGTAGCTATCTCTTGCGGGTTTTGGATGCCGAAACATTGGCAAGGCAAACTGGCTTGCTTGATTCTCGGGGCCGGCCAATTCGCGGATTACCAAACCGCCTAACTACAGGATCTCCAGAAATTCTCGCAGCGGTATGGCGAGGCGCCTTCATGGCTAGAGGGACGCTCTCTGATCCGGGCCGAGTTTCTTCGCTTGAAGTCGTTTCACCAGGTAACGAGTCAGCGATGGCGCTAGTTGGAGCTGCCGGACGCTTGAAGGTTGGTGCTAAAGCGCGCGAAGTTCGTGGAGTACATCGGGTTGTGGTGCGAGAAGGTGAAGCTATAGCGGCGCTGTTGCGTCGCATGGGAGCAACTTCGTCTGTAACGAATTGGGAAGAATTGCGACAACGTCGAGAAGTCCGGGCTGGAGTTAATCGACTCGTGAATTTCGACGATGCGAACCTAAGGCGATCTGCCCAAGCCGCAGTTGCCGCCTGTGCACGAATTGAACGTGCTCTGGAAATTTTGGGGGATGGCGTTCCGAGCCACTTGAGATACGCAGGTGAACTGCGACTGAATTTCAAAGACGCAAGCTTGGATGAATTAGGGCACCACGCGGATCCTCCCATGACAAAGGATGCTGTCGCTGGCAGAATTCGTCGGCTATTGGCTATGGCTGACAAAAGTGCTTTAGAACGAGGAATCCCAGGCACAGAGGCGAATCTGCCTGCCGAGCTTATCGATTCATAGCGTCAGTATTCGGTGGCAACCGAGAGGCGCCCTCTCGGCTTAGACTGGAAGTGTCCTCAGCGACGAGGTTCGCTTTCCGAGGCATGCAATCTGCAAGGAGATTTCATTATGTCTGAGTACACTCTTCCCGAATTGGGCTACGACTTCGCGGCTCTTGAACCGAACATTAGTGGCCGAATCATGGAACTACACCACGACAAACACCACAAGGCTTACGTTGACGGTGCCAACGCGGCATTGTCAAAGTTGGCCGAAGCCAGGGATGCTAACGATTTTGGAAACGTTACGAAATTAGAAAAAGACTTGGCGTTCAACTTGGCGGGTCACGTAAATCACACAATCTTTTGGACGAACCTTTCCCCGGAAGGTGGAGACAAGCCAAACGGCGAACTAGCTCAAGCAATCGATGAGAATTTTGGTTCATTTGACAAGTTCAGGGCGCATTTCACTGCCGCATCATCCACTATTCAAGGCTCCGGTTGGGGAGCACTCGTTTGGGACTCTTTGGGCAAGAAGTTACTAGTTCAGCAGTACTACGACCACCAAGGTAACTTTGCGACCGGAACGGTTCCCCTGTTGCTTCTTGATATGTGGGAGCACGCTTTTTACCTTGACTACGTCAACGTGAAGGCCGACTACATCAAAGCATTCTGGAACATAGCCAATTGGGCCAACGTTCAAGAACGCTTCAACGTTGCTGTCAAGAAGACTGACGGCCTACTGGTACTGTCGTAACGACAAATTGTCCCGAAATTTTCCCAAGGAGTAACCAATTGTCCATTCGTGTTGGAATCAATGGCTTCGGCCGCATCGGTCGCAACTATTTCCGTGCCGCGTTCGCTAAGCACAGTGAGCTAGAAATAGTCGCAGTAAACGACTTGACCGATAACAAGACTCTAGCGACGTTGCTTCAATACGATTCAATAGTTGGCAGGCTAAGCGCAGACGTCAATTATGACGAGAAGAGCATCGTTGTTGACGGAAAACCAATAGTTGCGTTAGAGGAACGCGATCCCGCGTTGCTCCCTTGGGGAGATCTCGGTGTTGACATTGTGATTGAGTCAACCGGTCGATTCACGAATGCCGAAGATGCTGGCAAGCACTTGAAGGGCGGCGCAAAAAAGGTCATCATCTCCGCGCCGGGTAAGGGAGAAGATGCAACATTCGTGCTTGGAGTAAATGAATCAAGCTACGACCCGGTAAAGCACAACATCATTTCCAACGCGTCGTGCACAACTAATTGCCTCGCACCGCTTGCCAAAGTATTCATGGAGAACTTTGGAATTGAACGTGGATTAATGACAACCGTCCATGCTTATACCGCTGATCAGGTACTTCAAGATGGCCCACATAAGGATTTGCGTCGAGCGCGTGCTGCAGCGCTGAACATTGTCCCGACGAGTACCGGTGCTGCGAAAGCGATTGGTTTGGTTCTGCCTGAGCTAGTTGGAAAATTGGACGGATATGCGTTACGCGTTCCTGTGCCGACAGGCTCCATCACCGACCTGACTGTTGAAACCAGGGCCGGATTGAGCGTAGATGATGTCAATTCCGCTTACCTTGAGGCATCTAAGGGTGCACTCAAGGGGCTACTCAGCTACAGCGATGCTCCGCTAGTCTCGACCGATATAGTCGGAGACCCACACTCTTGCATTTTTGATTCAGGTCTGACGAAGGTTATCGGAACACAAGTTAAGGTTGCGGGATGGTATGACAACGAATGGGGTTACTCAAACCGACTTGTGGACTTGACTGAGTTCGTAGGCGCAAGGCTCTGATTTCCGCAAAATGCTGAGAACACTTGAGTCATTGGGACCTCTAGCAGGCAAGAGAGTTCTTCTTCGTTGTGATCTAAATGTTCCGCTAGAAGCTGGGGTTATTGGAGATGACGGTCGGATTCGCGCTTCGCTTCGCACAATTAACGAGCTAATCAATGCTGGCGCAAGAATTGTGATCGTTTCCCACCTGGGTCGCCCAGAAGGTACCCCAGATCCGAAGTTCAGCTTGGCGCCCGTTGCCCAGCGGCTTTCCGAATTACTCGGTCAACCAGTCACGTTCGCAACTGACACGATTGGGGATTCCGCCAAGACCGCGGTCGATTCGTTGCACGATGGTGAAGTCGCATTGCTCGAAAATCTGCGGTTTAACGGCGGTGAAGCTTCAAAGGACGAAACGGCCCGTCTAGCGTTCGCCAAGGAACTTTCAGAATTTGGTGACGTGTTCGTATCTGACGGATTTGGAGTTGTACATAGAAAACAAGCGAGTGTGTTTGAACTTGCTAGACAACTTCCAAGTGCCGCCGGTCGGTTGATTGAGTCAGAACTGAAAGTGCTAGTGCAACTCACCGAGAAACCGGCTCGGCCATATACCGTCGTGCTCGGTGGCGCAAAAGTTTCAGACAAGCTCGGCGTCATTGATCATTTATTGCCAAGAGTCGATTCCTTGCTAATTGGTGGCGGAATGATGTTCACATTCTTGGCAGCCGAAGGCTTCAAAGTTGCATCTAGCCTCTTGGAGCAAGAGCAAATCGAAACAGCAAAGGACTACATTTCGAAAGCCAAAGCGCTCGGAGTTGAACTCTTGTTGCCGACTGACGCTGTAATGGCCGAAGCATTCAAGGCAGATGCTAGTCATCAAACTTGCCAAGTGGATTCACTCGAACAAACTCCGTGGGGTAAGGGTGGTATCGGTTTGGACATCGGTCCAAGCACCGCAGAACTGTTTGCTGCCAGAGTAAGAGCGTCCAAGACAGTGTTCTGGAATGGGCCTATGGGAGTTTTTGAGTTTGAGGCGTTTTCTTCTGGGACGAGAGAGCTTGCCAAGGCGCTCACAGAAATTAACGGTTTGTCAGTTGTAGGCGGCGGCGACTCTGCTGCAGCGGTTCGAGATTTTGGCTATGACGAAGCCGATTTTGGACACATTTCAACCGGCGGGGGAGCAAGCCTTGAGTTTCTTGAAGGAAAATCACTACCTGGACTGGAGGTACTAGGTTGGCAAAACTAGAGGCTGAACGCAAGCCACTTATCGCGGGAAACTGGAAACTCAACCTTGATCACTTGCAGTCAATCGCTTTTGTTCAGAAACTCGCTTGGAGTTTGAAGGATGCGCGGTTTGATTTTTCCAAGGTAGAAGTTGCGATTTTTCCACCATTTACCGACTTGAGGTCCGTTCAATCACTCATCGCGGCGGACAAGTTTGAACTCACGTTCGGCGCACAGGATGTATCAGCGCATGATTCCGGGGCATTTACCGGTGAAATCTCGGGCCAATTTCTCAGTGCCTTAGATTGTCGCTACGTCATAGTTGGGCATTCAGAGCGTCGCTCGTTCCACTTTGAGTCGAATGATCTGGTCGGACTCAAGGCGAGCGCTGCGATTCGAAATGGCCTGATTCCGGTAATTTGTGTCGGTGAAACCGCCGAGGACCTTGAGACTCGTGGAGCAAGTGCGGTACCAGTTGAACAACTCGATACTGCACTTGCGGAGGTGCCTTCTGGCTCCGAAATCGTTGTGGCCTATGAACCAGTGTGGGCGATTGGGTCCGGCCAAGCCGCTTCACCGGAGCAAGCCGAAACCGTTGCTGGTCTTCTTCGAGAGGTCATTGCGAGTCGGCTTGGTTCCGATTGCGCAAATGCTACACGGATTCTTTACGGCGGTTCAGTAAAGTCTGGAAACATTGCCAGCTTCATGCGTGAAGAAAACATCGATGGTGCTCTAGTTGGCGGAGCGAGTTTGATAATCGACGAGTTTGTCAAGATCGCTCGATTCCAGAACCATGTTGGGGTCTAAGACTGAAGAGTCCGATTTATCCGGTCGCAAGTTATACTGGACAACGGCCCTGGCCCAAGAAAGGCATTAAGTGGAAGTTCTTCAAGTTCTATTTCAAGTTTTGCTCGGAATCACGAGTCTTCTGCTCACTCTGTTGATTCTGTTGCACAAAGGTCGCGGCGGTGGACTTTCGGACATGTTTGGTGGCGGAACTACTTCAAACCTTGGGGCTTCGGGAGTTGCTGAACGCAACTTGAATCGGTTCACGGTAATTCTCGGTTTGGTTTGGCTCGTTTGTATTGTCGTTCTGGGCCTCATAACGAAGTTCAGTTCAGGTAGCTAGGAGTAGGAATGGTTACTGGCAGTAGCGCGATTCGTGGTTCCCGAGTCGGTTCAGGACCAATGGGCGAACAGGATCGGGGCTTTCACGCTGATCGAATCCAAGTCACATACTGGTGTGCAAATGGACACGAAATGAGTCCTTATTTCCTTGCGACGATTGAGGACGAAGAAATACCAGAGAACTTGGATTGCCCAAATTGTGGACTTCCGGCTGGTAGAGATAAAGAAAACCCGCCGGCTGTCGCTCGTTTAGAGCCATATAAGACTCATCTGGCTTATGTGAAGGAGCGTCGCTCCGAAGAGGATGCCGAGGCTTTACTCGAGGATGCCCTTCATCGGCTTAGAGTGCGTCGAGGCAAAGCCTAACTAGCCGGGATTAGAGTTGCTCCCGGATTTCATTCGGCACTAACTCGGCAGCATCACGATCGGCAAAAAAGCAAGTCTCCTCAGTTGCATGCACTCCGGCGGCCGGTACTTGTGTCGTATTTGCTCCCGTTAGAGCCAAGCAAAGCGCAGCTGCTTTGTCTCTTCCCGCAAGACAAAGCCAAATCCTCTTACTTTGGTTGATTGCAGGCAGGCTGAGGCTTAATCGCTCAGGGGGTGGTTTGGGGGAGTTCCTGACCGCAATGGTTGAGATTTCGTTGGCTTCAATACCCCTTGAGCCGGGGAACAAAGATGCAATATGTCCATCGGGTCCAACGCCCAATAGCGCTAGATCAAACTCGACAATCGCGCTT
>JAHBSS010000035.1 GCA_019639015.1 Cryobacterium sp.
GGGCTATCCGGGCCGAAGGTATTACGGCGGCTGCGAGTTCGTCGACATTGCAGAAGAACTCGCGATCGCCAGGGCTAAAGCGTTGTTTGGTGCAGACTTCGCGAATGTGCAGCCGCATTCCGGTGCATCAGCAAACGCTGCCGTTCTCTCAGCGATTGCGACTCCAGGCGACACAATCTTGGGTTTGGAATTGGCGCATGGTGGGCACCTAACGCACGGCATGAAATTGAACTTCTCGGGGAAGCTTTACAACGCGGTCAGTTACGGAGTTGATCCGAGCACATTCCTGGTTGATATGAATGTTGTTCGGGAGAAGGCGCTTGAACACAAACCTGCGGTAATCATCGCTGGCTGGTCTGCCTATCCGCGCCAACTCGACTTTGCTGCGTTTCGCGCGATCGCTGACGAAGTCGGCGCGAAGCTTTGGGTTGACATGGCACACTTTGCTGGTCTTGTTGCGACAGGGTTGCATCCAAGCCCGGTCCCACATGCGGATGTTGTTTCAAGTACGGTTCACAAGACTCTTGCCGGTCCTCGCTCTGGTTTCATTCTTAGTCGCGACCCTGAGATAGCTAAAAAGCTGAACTCGAATGTTTTCCCCGGCCAACAAGGTGGGCCGCTCATGCACGTCATCGCCGCGAAAGCGACTGCGTTCTTGCTTGCAGCGACCCCCGAATTTAAGGATCGCCAAGAGCGCACAATTAGAGGCTCAAAGATTCTTGCCGAACGACTCACGGCAGAGGATTCAAAATCGAGTGGAGTTGATGTGCTCACCGGTGGGACCGATGTTCACTTGGTTCTAGCGGATCTTCGCAATTCTGAACTCGACGGCAAGCAAGCCGAAGATTTGCTTCATCAAGTTGGGATCACGGTAAATCGCAATGCTGTGCCGTTTGATCCAAGACCACCCATGGTTACGTCCGGATTGCGGATCGGTACCCCGGCGCTTGCAACTCGCGGTTTCGGTGACGACGAGTTCCGCGAAGTTGCCGACATCATCGCGCTAACACTCAGACCAAACCCCGACACCGCCACGCTAAAAGCACGTGTGGACACCCTAGCCAGCGCCTTCCCGCTATACCCCGGCCTAGAAACCTGGTAGCCCATGCCCAGCTTTCATTATTCAGGAGTTTTTGGTGCAGATGTGGCAAAAGTAGCCAGTTGTCGTCTCGAAAACCCGATTTCAGCATCCAAACTCCTGAATGATGAAAGGAGGGGCGGGCGTGGTTGCACGGGTTCTTGACGGGAAGGCGACTGCTGGGCTGATCAAGGCTGAACTGCGGGAGCAAGTGGCAGCGTTAGGCGCGCAGGGGGTCCTTCCTGGGCTGGGCACGGTGTTGGTGGGTGACGACGCGGCATCCAAGCAATATGTGGCCGGAAAGCATCGTGATTGTGCAGAAGTCGGTATCGCGTCGATTCGCCGTGACTTGCCAGAGTCAACTAGCCAGAGCGAACTTGAACAGGTTATCGACGAGCTAAACCAAGACGAGGCGACGACCGGATACATCGTGCAATTGCCTTTGCCGAAGCACATTGACACAAACGCGATCCTTGAGAGGATATCCCCCGAGAAGGATGCTGATGGCTTGCATCCTACAAATCTCGGCCGTCTCGTCTTGAACGTCAATCACCCGATAACGACGCCACTTCCTTGCACTCCGAAAGGAATCATTGAGCTTGTCGAACGGCATGGTCTGAGTTGGTCTGGCCGGAACGTTGTAATTGTCGGTCGCGGAGTTACCGTCGGGCGAGCTCTCGGGCCGCTACTTACTCGTCGTGAGTTCAATGCAACAGTTACTTTGACCCATACAGGGACCGAAGATTTAAGCGTGCACTTGCGGCAGGCGGACGTGGTCGTCGCTGCAGCTGGCGTGCCCGGCATCGTGCGCGCATCCGATATCAAGCCCGGTGCGATTGTGTTGGATGTTGGGGTTTCAAGGGTTCAAGATGGCTCATCGCGCAGGATCGTCGGCGACGTTGAAGTAGCAGTTTCAGAAGTCGCCGGCTGGCTTTCACCGAACCCGGGTGGGGTGGGGCCAATGACTCGAGCCATGCTACTTAGTAATGTCGTCGAACTTGCCGAACAATCAAGTTTTGATTAGCCGATTACTCGCCTTGGTAGCCAATTACGCAAGAAATGCCGTCACCTGCTAACGCAGGATCCCAACCGGGGATGTCAGCTAACTGATACGAACTCGTCAGGTCGGTGAGGTTCACGCGGCAGGCCTCGATCGTTGCTCCACTGCTTGGGTCAACTGAGAAACCATAGAATCCGAAAGTCCACTGCTTCGGGTCTGGGATGCCATCCGGGTTCTCGAAATCCGCGATACCGACTGCTGTTCCGGATTTCACCCAGTCATAACCGTAGTAGCAATGGTTACCTCCAGGCTCAGGAGCTACCCCGTCTCCGACGGCGGCGTGTGCGTAGTACTGGCTTCCAAAATGCAACAACACTGGCGCCGCGAAGGTCAAATTCGGCGCACTGGATGTCAATTCGATCTTCATGAGCGTGCTGCCATTATCGCGAAGGTAGTTCTCATCAATGGGTTGAGATCCGCTGCTGTCCGCGCAGACCGAAATGAATTTTGTTCTCAGGTCAGCCGCCTTGGAATTTGTACTGTCGAGCGGTGTGTGGGCGGCCATCGAAATTCCGATTGTTCTGCCGTCCGCGGCGCGCACGTTTGCCGTGATTGTGAACAATACATCCGCCATCGGGTCAGGTTCTGGCGTTTTCGTTTCGGTCGGCGCTTGGGTTGGGAGTCCAGTCGGCTTTCCTTCCGGTGCCTTGGTCCCGGCGCAAGCGCTAAGAACGCAAAGAGTAGCAAGAGCAACAATCGCGCTACTGAACAGGTCTCGCCTAGGCACCCGCATGGTGCAACCTCTCCAATTAAATGGAAGACAAATTTGTTTGAAGGCAACCCTCAAGCATGGCTACGGGGGACGCCAACTACTCTCGAAGATACCATTTGCGGTTACATTCTTTGCGAAGAATCTGTTTCGATAGCGAGTTGTGATAGTTGCCAACTCCCGGCATCCGGTTCGAATCGCGCTTCGGCTCTAATCTGGATTCATGATGTTACCGACTGGGAGCCAGTTCGAGATCGAAGTCTCTGAGTCGGGTCACAGCGCGAGAGCCGTAGTCACGGAACTGGCGTCGAGTCTTAGAGTCTTGGAATTCGATGGGGTGCCGGTCATCGACAGTTACAGGGAGGATTCCGCCTCACCGATGGCTTCAGGAATAGTGTTGGTACCTTGGCCTAATCGGGTTGCAGAAGGTCGTTGGAACTTGCACGGTAAAACGCAGCAACTTGACATCACCGAACCGGAACTTGGGAATGCGATTCATGGATTGTTGCGCTATAGCCCATATCGATTGATTAGTCGCACTGCTTCGTCACTATTGCTTCGCGCCGAGGTCTTTGCGCAACACGGATATCCCTTCAATTTGGTGAATGATGTGACCTACACGCTTGACACTTCAGCGCTTCGGGTGACTCACAATGTTCGGAATGAATCTGCCGAGCGCGCTCCAATTGCAATTGGGGCACATCCATATTTGCGAGTAGGAAACACCAAGATCGATGACTTGTCGCTCTCACTTCGAGTTGGTACTGAGTACCTAACAAATGACAAGAAGATTCCGGTCAACTCTGTGCCATTGACGAGTGAACGACGAAAGGCCCTTGCCGACGTTCGGGTAGCTGAATTGAATTTGGATACGGCGTTTGGTGAACTTGAGCGAGATCTCGATGGCAATGCTGTGCACCGCTTGTCGGCTCCAGACGGCTCATGGACCGAGCTTTGGCAAGACGAAAACTTCAAGTTTGTCCAATTGTTCACAACCGATCAGTATCCCTCTAGCAGTCAATCAGCCGGTCAAGTTGGACGGGCAATTGCAATAGAACCGATGACTGCGGTAGCGAATGCTTTCAACTCTGGCGAAGGACTCAGATGGTTGGGGCCAGGGGAAAGCTGGGAGTGCAGTTGGGGGATTCGATATGGACGGGGCTAAGCCAACTCAACGTCAAATTCGACGATGGCGAAGGTATCTTGAGGCGGAGCGGGCCGAGGCCGCCGTGTATCGGGACTTAGCCTCAAGGCGGGAGGGCGAAGAGCGGGAGATTCTTCTTGCGCTTGCTGAGGCAGAAGGCCGACACGAAGCTCACTGGATTCGTCTGCTAGGGGACAAAGCGAGCGAACCGCACAGTGTGGATTTGCGGACGAGATTCCTCGGTTGGTTGGCAAGAAGATTCGGGTCGGTTTTTGTACTCGCGCTAGCCCAACGAGCGGAGGCTCGATCGCCTTACGACGCGGACAAAGATGCGACAAAGTCGATGGCGGCCGACGAACGGGTCCACGAAGAAGTTATCAGGGGTCTGGCTGCACGCGGTCGCAGCAAAATTTCTGGAACTTTTCGGGCGGCAGTGTTCGGAGCAAACGACGGGCTTGTCAGTAATCTCGCCCTGGTTTTGGGTGTAGCCGCGACGGGAGTTTCCGCGCAGTTTGTCTTGATTAGTGGGTTGGCCGGTCTTTTAGCTGGAGCGCTATCAATGGGGGCAGGCGAGTATGTTTCGGTCAGTTCTCAGCGGGAACTACTTGAACCTTCAAGGCCGCTAGCCGATTCGCGAAACGTGCTCTCGGACTTGGATGTGAACGCCAATGAGCTTGCTTTGGTTTATCGAGCAAGAGGGATGTCAGAAGCCGACGCGGAGTCCCACGCGGCTGCGGTGCTCAAAGATCACAGTCTAGAAAGCACTAGAAAGCACGGAACTCACGAAGTTGTCGGAACGGGAATGGGGGTTGCGACATCCAGTTTCTGCGCGTTTGCACTCGGTGCTCTTTTGCCGATTCTGCCTTACCTTTTCGGGGTCACCGGGTCTATCTCGATTGTTATTGCAATTGCCGCGGTCGGCATCGGGTTGTTTCTTACAGGTGGGACGGCCGGACTACTTTCTGGGGCATCACCGCTAAGGCGTGCGGTTCGACAATTGCTGATTGGATTTGGTGTAGCAGCGATCACCTACGTTCTTGGACTCATAATTGGTTTTTGGCTTGAATAGGACTAGATCGAAATTTCGGTGTTCTGCAGTCGCTCCCCAGAAACCAGTCGTTGGAACCAATTCGAATCGGGGAACCTCGAAATGATCGAACCAATAATGATTGTGACAAGCACGTAGGCAGTTGCGAACGGTGCGAGCTCGTGTTGGATGCCGGCAGTTACAGCAAGTCCCGCAATTACAATCGAGAACTCTCCTCTTGGGGTTAGCGCCAGACCGGTACGCCAGCGACCTAGTTTTCCGATGCCCGCATTTTTGGCCGCCAAGTAGCCGCTCGTTGTTTTTGTCGCGATTGTCACGAGAGCCAGAATTACGGCTGGTAGGAGCACCGGCCAAATCTCGTTGGGGTCCGTAGCCAAACCGAAAAAGACGAAGAAGATGGCGGCGAAGAGATCTCTAAGTGGTGAGAGCAATTGAACGGCGTTGTGCGCGACCGGTCCCGATATGGCAATGCCTACCAAGAATGCGCCAACCGCTGCGGAAACGCTCACTCTATCTGCCAGTCCAGCGACGAGCATGGTCAAGCCCAGAACACCGAGCATTAGCGGTTCGGCATGTTCCGCGGGAAATAGTTTGGAAAGGAATCGCCCCCACTTCATCGCCGCGATGAGGATGAAGATCACGACACTAACCGCAATCACTAAAGTAATTGCGCCTTGCAAAAGTCCGGCGCCGATAACAAGAGCTGAAAGTATCGGCAAATAGAACGCCATCGCTAAGTCTTCGATTACGAGAATCGAGAGAATTACAGGTGTTTCACGGTTTCCAACACGCCCCAAGTCGCGCAGAAGTTTTGCCACAACCCCGGATGAAGTGACCCAAGTTATTCCTGCAAGCGCGACCGCCGCGATTGGGCCCCAACCAAGAATGAGGGCGACTATTGCTCCTGGGAGTGCATTGAAAGCTAGGTCCAGCAATCCGGCGACCTTGGTCTTGTTCAGGCTCGCGAGAAGTTCTGATGCTGAATATTCGAGCCCGAGCATTACGAGAAGCAGGATCACTCCAATTTCGGAACCCGTTTCAAAAAATTCGGTACTTGCCGAGAGTGGTAAGGCGCCACCTGCCCCAAATGCGAGTCCTGCTAGCAAATACAGCGGTACCGGTGAGATGCCAAAACGCATCCCGAGTCTTCCAAGCAGACTAAGACCAAGCAGTAAGGCGCCGACTTCGATTAGGAGTATTGTCGTGGCGTTTGCATGGTCCGCCATGCGTTTTAGCCTGTACCCGAAACGATTAGCGAGTTTAGGGAGTCAAGTCCTTCGCGAGTGCCAACCGCGATCAAGGTATCACCGGCCTCCAACGGAAAGTCTGGTTTTGGCGACGGGATGGATTTCTTGTCCCTAACAACAGCAACGATTGATACGCCAGTGCGAGTGCGGGCTTTCGTGTCTCCAAGCGGGCGCCCTGAATACTCCGAGCTTGCCGGAATTAGTAGTTGCTCGGTAAAAAGACCGGGGGCTTCAGCTTTGAGTTCGTTGAGTTTGCTCATAACAACCGAGGCGCCCAAGAGTTCGGCAAGCGTTGAGGATTCTGCATCGGTGATCGGAATCGAGGCGATTGTGCAATCCGGGTCATCGAGTCGATAAATGCTTAGTTCTCGCGTTCCATCACGCATATCAACTACACCTATGCGTCTGCCGCGAGCCGTAATCAAGTCGTGCCTGACTCCGATCCCCGGTAAGTCAGTCTTTTCAACCCTCACGCCCATACTTGCAAGGTATCAGGAATCGCCGCGTGAGGTCTGCCTGAGGTGGGCCCCGTGGGGCTCGAACCCACGACCCAAGGATTAAAAGTCCTTTGCTCTACCAACTGAGCTAGAGGCCCGCGGGTACAAATCTACCTTGCATTTGGGTCTGTATCGTGCGCGATGAATCTCGCATACTCTGGAAGGGATGAGTGAGGCGTTTCATAAACCCACAAAGTTCTCGGGTTCAATGTTTGAGACTTACGAGGGCGCGCCTGATCCTGCCGAAGTTAGTGCAACAGCTCACGACAGTGCTCGAGCGCTGATGAGCCGGGTGCGAGAAAGCCCAAATCCAATCGTTGTGGAGCGACTCATCCATTTCACCGACGCACACGGAATTGACTCGATCGCTGAGCTTTGGGCCGGAGCAAATCCAAGAACTCTTCCAGGCTCACTTTGGCGAATTTATTTGCTTCGAGCGCTAGTTCATGATGACCCCGTTGGAACGAGTCTGCATTTCCAACGAGGAGTTGACACCGTCAGCAGTTCTGATCAAGCTCTTGCCGGAGCATCGCATCCGACTGGGCCGAAGGAAATGCTTGCGCTTGCGGATGAAATTTTGAGGGGAATGTTCGAAGGGGATTTTGCGATCGCACTCGATCGCGCTGCGGCGTTTTGCAGATTGTCTTCGGCAGGAGTTGCAAGTATCGCCGACGACATTGAGTCGACAGAACCGACAAGGGCGCGAGAGCTGACTACTAGGGCATTGCGCTTACATCAAACCGCTACCGAACTGGCGAGTTGTTCGAAGCTTTGGCGTCAAGGTTTGCTCGACTAGTTACCAATCTTTCGCGACTAGAATCTTGTTCGTCCGAAAGGACTTGGTCGGGCCGCAGTAACCCCGGGCTCCAATATTCGCCGCTTCGAGCGGCCTTGCGCCGAGAGGCGTTCTGCGGCTCGACTTAATTCAGAGACTCAGGCGAGGTTAAGACGACTGAAGTCTTCCTGGTTTAGTTGGGCAAGTGGCAAGTGCTCTGTTCCTGGTTTGCAGAGCATTCTTAAAACAGCTTTCGTTAGCTCGTCCTCGATTTTCTGATAGTCCCAACCTTCGTTTGCGACGAAGCTTTGAATTACTTCCGGTGTCACTGCCACCGCTAGCAGACCGTTCGCAGTCTCGGCATCCAAGTCGTCAAGCAGGAATCCGGACTTTTCGAGTCTTGCAGAGCGAAGTTTGCGAATCGTCATTTGATTTGATCGACCTGAATTGATGGCCCCCCTGATCGATTCATCAAATTCGGCGGCGTGTGACATTTCCAGAACGAATCGCCCGATTCTTTCGTGAAGCACGCAAACGAGGTTCACTGACAATTGGATCATTTCAAATGCCGTGGTTGCCGCTTGAATCTTCTTCGAAAGTTCATTCGTGCCAGATTTCTCGTTTGCAAAGCCGACTAGTTCCCCTACCAAACCATTCTTCGAGCCAAATATGCCGTAGATCGTTTGTGGCGTTACCTCCGCGCTTTGGGCGATCGCGCGGATGGTTGTGGATGAAAATCCCTTCTCTGAAAACAGGATCATGGCTGCTTCTAGAATTTGTCGCTTCGTTTCGGCTGCTTGTCGGTCTCGAATTTTAGATCGGTAGGTTCTTGTGGTTTGCACGATTCAAGTCTAGTTTATTTGATTAGAACAACGCTCAAATCAATTGAGTATCAATCAATCGGTTTGAGTCGGTGTTAACCCGAATAGTTTTTCGAACAGGAGTACAAATTATGTCTGCAAGTTCAAAAGTCACTTCTGCCGGATTGGCAGGTTACCGAGTTGGCGCTCACGTGATCGCGAGGTGGGTGGCACTTTTGGCGGTTATTGCATGTGCCTTGCAAGTCGCGTTCGCCGCATACGGATTCTGGATTGCCGCAACTAGCGGTGGAGACGAAGCGCTAACCCGGAATGCGTTTTGGTCCCACACCTTGACTGGACAGATTCTGCAGTATTCAGCTGCAGCTCTTTTTGTTCTTGGTTTGATCGCTTGGACTGGTTGGAAAGGCTGGGTGATCCCGCTTGTTCTGGCGGTTCTGCTTTTTGTGGTTCAAGGATTGCTTGTTGGGCTCGGCTTTGGGGTCAACCCGTGGTTTGGCGCACTGCATGCCTTCGACGGAATGATCATTACCGCCGGATTCGTGTGGTTGATGGTGAACCGTTGGAGGGATCCCCGTAAAGCGAGCTAGACCGGAGTCAAACTAGCAAACGACATTCACACACGGTGGCCGACAAGTCTAAACACTTGTTGGCCACCCTATTTTTTGGCTCAACTTGTCGCTGTTGAAAACTCTTCTGCCCATTCCTGGTCGGCGGGCTTTCGCACGAAAAATGCTAATGCGATTGCGAATAGCGAAAGAATTGCGCCCACTAAGAAGGCCGCCCGAAGTCCGGAAGTTTCTGCTGAAATCGGGTTTGCCCCAGAGGCAAGCGATAACGAAGTGATCGCAGCGAGCACCGTGACGAACAGTGCGGTCCCTGCAGCGCCCGCGATTTGCTGCAATGTTCCAAGCACTGCAGATCCGTGAGAGTAAAAACGCGGTTCGACTGATCCAAGCGAGGCGGTAAATAACGGCGTGAACATGAACGCCAACCCAATTGAAAGGCAAACGTGGGCAAGCAGCATCAACCAAATTGGAGTGTGCTCGGTTACGAGCGTGAGTCCCCAAAGCACGACACTCACAAGGATGCTCCCCGGCACGATCAGTGGCATCGGACCGTATTTGTCGAAAAGCCTTCCAACTGGTGGGCCGCACAGGCCCATGATTAGCCCGCCCGGAAGCAAAAGCAGACCGGTTCCGAGCGGATCAAGCTTCAACACATTCTGCAAATACACCGGAAGCAGAATAATCACGCCAAACAGTGCGGCCATTGCCAAAGCCATGAGCCCGACCGAGATCGCGAAATTCTTTGACAGGAAGGTTCGCAAGTCCAGAAGAGCCCGATCCGATTTCTGCAATACGAGTTGACGCCAAATGAAGCAGGCGATTCCGCTGAGTCCAACTCCGAGGGTCAGCCACATCGTGAGTGGATTCTCGGTGCCTCTGACAACTGCGCCGACAATGCTCAGTCCGTAGACGGTTCCTCCGAATCCGAACGCGGAAATTATCACCGAGAGCAAATCGATTGGTTCGACCCGGCTTTCTCCCACGTTTTCGACTTTTAGCAAGCCAATCACGAGTGCTGCAATTGCGATCGGAAGAACAAACCAAAACATGAAGGGCCAACTGAAGTAATTCAAAATGACACCAGAAATCATCGGACCGATGGCGGGCGCCACAGAGATCACGATCGAGATTCGACCCATAAGGCGACCGCGTTGATCCGGTGGTACAACAATCATGAGTGTCGTCATAAGCAAAGGCATCATGATCGCGGTTCCGCTGGCTTGCACGACTCGCGCAACGAGCAACATCGGAAAACTTGGCGACAAAGCAGCAAGCAAAGTTCCGATCGAAAACAGCGTCATCGCCGAGGTAAACATCGCACGAGTTGAAAACCTCTGGAGCAGAAAACCGGTAATCGGAATCACTACCGCCATAGTCAGCATGAACGCGGTCGTTAACCATTGCGCCGCCGAAATTGTGATGTTCAACGAGATCACAAGCCGAGGGATCGCGACTGTCATGATCGTTTCGTTCAAGATCACAACGAAGGCAGAAACCAGTAACAGCCAAATCACTCGTGAGTTGCCTGAATGCTCTGGTGCGCTAGTTCTATTTGACTCGGCTGTTGTGCTTTCAGGATTCAAAGACGTCCGCCTTGTTCATGGTGGGTGACTGGGATTGCAGGTGAAGGAAATGCAGTCTAAGCCCCATGAACGACATTCCGATAATCATCGAAGACTGCTCAAGTTTTGTCGCGCTTGCACCAGGCGGTCTCAGCCGAACTTTCCCGAAACATAGTCTTCTGTTGCCTGAACTGAGGGCCTCGAAAATATCGTGGTTGTGTCGTCGTATTCGATGAGTTTGCCGGGTTTTCCTGTGCCCGCGATGTTGAAGAATGCTGTGCGGTCGGAGACTCTGGAGGCTTGTTGCATGTTGTGGGTGACGATCACGATCGTATAGTCGGCTTTCAATTCCTCGATCAGGTCCTCGATTGCGAGAGTCGAGATTGGGTCGAGTGCAGAGCACGGTTCATCCATAAGGAGTACGTCTGGTTTCACGGCAATAGCGCGCGCGATGCAAAGTCGCTGTTGTTGGCCACCGGAAAGTCCCGAACCCGGTCGGTGAAGTCGATCCTTAACTTCGTTCCAAAGGTTTGCACCTAGCAAAGCGCTTTCAACGAGTTCGTCGGCTTCGGATGCTGGCAAGCGACGGTTGTTGAGCTTCACCCCGGCAAGCACGTTGTCCCGAATCGACATGGTTGGGAACGGGTTTGGGCGCTGGAACACCATACCGACCTGGCGGCGAACCAACACCGGATCGACCCCCGGCGCATACAAATTGTTGCCGTCAATTAGCACTTCACCCTCAACCCGAGCGCCGGGAACAACTTCGTGCATCCGATTTAGCGTGCGCAAAAAAGTCGATTTACCGCAACCACTCGGACCGATGAATGCGGTAACCGTTCGTGGTTCGATCGTGAGCGAAACATCCTCGACGGCTTTGAACTTGCCGTAAAAGACGTTTAGTTCGTTTACTTCAATTCGCTTAGACATTCGTGTTACCTACTTACTTTCGGGGAGAAGATCCGAGCAATCAGCCGCGCAATGAGGTTGAGCAACATGACAATCAAGATCAACGTGAGCGCGGCCGCCCAGGCACGGTCTAGGTATGGCTGAACATCCGTTCCGGGGTTCGCGTATTGGGTGTAGACGAACAGCGGCAACGCCATCATCGAACCGTTGAACGGGTTGTAGTTCATGCTCGCGGTGAAACCGGCGATGATCAGCAATGGGGCAGTTTCGCCAACAATTCGCGCGATCGCGAGGGTGATACCGGTAGCGATACCGGCGATGGATGTTGGCAGTACGACTTTCAAAATCGTGAGCCACTTCGGGACCCCGAGCGCGAAAGATGCCTCGCGCAATTCGTTGGGTACGAGCCGAAGCATCTCTTCGCTTGAACGAACGACGGTTGGAATCATGAGCAGGGTCAGCGCCAGAGCAGCACCGAACCCGCTGCGGATGCCGGGGTCACCGGTCACAAGTGCGAGAAAGCTGAATGCAAACAATCCGGCAACAATCGAGGGGATGCCAGTCATCACATCCACCAAGAACGTGATCGCTTTCGCGAGAGAGCCGCGACCGTATTCAACGAGGTAAATCGCTGTGAGCAAACCGATTGGCACCGATAGCACTGTTGCGAGACCCGTGATTTCGAGAGTCCCGACAATCGCGTGGAGTGCGCCCCCGGAAAACTGTTCGGTGCCGGCGCCAACAATATTTCGCATCGACTGGGTGAAGAACGCCAAATCGAACCGTTTCCAACCGTCAACGATCACGGTGATCACGAGTGAAACGAGTGGTAGCAATGCGACTAGGAATGCGGTCGAGATCAGTGAGGTCATGAGCCGATCAAGGCCACGGCGCCGACCCTCAACGAGGCTGGAAACCAGATACAGGAGCGCATCAAATAGCAGCGCGCCGAGCACAATAACTGCAACCAAATTGAACTCGCCAGACCCTTGAGCCAACTCGATTAGCGCGAAAATACCAGCAAACACTCCGAGGCTTGAGGCAAGTAGGACCCAAATTGACCAAGTTGGCAGCCTTGCCGCAGTCAAACTGTTTGATTGCGATTGGCTTGGTGAACGGTGAACGGTTGTACTCATCCGGCCGCCCCCGAGAACTCCTTACGGCGATTGATGATTAGCCTCGCAACTGCGTTCACCGCGAGAGTGATGACGAACAAGATTAGCCCGGTCGCAATTAGTGCGTTCACGCCGACACCGTGAGCTTCAGGAAAGTTCAAAGCAATGTTGCCTGCAATCGTTGGCGGATTGGCTGAGCCGGTGAGCACAAAGTTGATGACGGTCGCGGGCGACAAGACCATGGCCACGACCATCGTTTCACCGAGCGCTCGACCCAAACCCAACATGGATGCCGAAATCATTCCCGGGGTTCCATAAGGTAAGACGGCGGTGCGAACCATCTCCCATTTCGTTGCACCCAACGCGAGCGCCGCCTCCTGATGCAGGCGCGGAGCTTGAACAAAAACTTCCCGGCAAATAGCTGTAATGATCGGCACGACCATTACAGCCAACACGATCGCAACCGTGAGTATTGTTCGTCCAGTGCCCGACGCTGGTGGTGCGAACAGCGGGATCCAACCGAGGTTTGCTGTGAGCCAGGAGTAAAACGGTTGGACGAATGGGGCGAGAACTTTGATTCCCCAAAGGCCAAACACCACTGACGGTACCGCAGCAAGCAGATCAATGATGTACCCGAGCACACTTGCGATTCGCCGAGGGGCGTAATGCGAAATGAACAACGCGATGCCAATCGAAACCGGCAGCGCCATGATGAGCGCGAGCACTGCCGCCCAGACGGTACCAAAAGCCAACGGGGCAACGTATGCCCAGAAACTGGATGGCGACCCTGGCAACTCTTTCGGGTTCGCAAACAACGCTGGCAGGCTTTGAATAATGAGAAAGACTGCAATCGCGCCAAGTGAAACCAGAATCAACAATCCAGCCAGAAGCGCACTCAAATAGAACGCTCGATCCTTCCCGCGGGAACCAGACTGAGACCACTTTCTTGCTGAGCTAGCGGGCGCGGACGACATTGATTACCCGATCCTCGAAATGGAGGCCAAGATTTGGTTGGCAAGCTGCGTTGGGATTGGTGCGGCTCCGGCGGACTTAGCGGCAATTTTCTGCCCCTCAGCGCTCGCCACAAAAGTCAAGAACTCCCGAACTGTTTGACCGACTTTACTGTCGTCGTAGCTCACACAACTGATCAGGTAGCTAACTAGCACTATTGGATAGTGGTTCGGGTTTGTTGTCTTGCGGTTGAGCTCAATAACAATGTCACCTTCGCCTCGATCGGAGGCTAGCGGCGAACCGGCGACAGCATCAGCAGCGCGTTGCGGAGTGTAGCTAACGAATTGCTCGCCGACCTTGATCCGCGCTGTTGCTAATCCTGCTGCTCTTGAAGCATCCGCGTAGCCGATCGTATTGGTGCCGTTGGCTACGGCGTCAACGACTCCGGAAGTTCCTTGGGCGGCCTCACCAACAAGGTACGGAAACTTATCGGATGCCGTTTCTTTCCAAACATCAGGAGCATTCTGATTCAAGTAGTCCGTGAAATTTTTCGTCGTACCGGAGTCATCCGATCGATGTACGGCCGTAATAGTTGCTGAAGGAAGATTCGCGTGAGGGTTTTGTGTTCGGATGGCCGGGTCATCCCAACGAGAAATCTCACCCGTGAAGATTCGAGCGATAGTTCTGGCATCAAGGTTGAGTTCGCTCACACCGTGAATATTGAAAATCACGGCAATCGGTGAAATGTAGACCGGCAAGTCAAAGGCTTTGGTGCCGGGTTTGCAAGATACAAAACTGCCGGAAAGTTCATTTGGCTTTAATGCGACATCGGAACCGGCGAAATCAACCCCACCGTTGATGAACGCATTTCGACCCGCTCCGGAACCACTCGGGGTGTAGTTGATTGTCACGTTCGGGTGTGCGAGTTGAAAGGATGCGATCCACGCTTCCATAGCGCCACTTTGGGAACTTGCCCCGGCAGCTTCGATTTCGATGACCGGGCCGTTGGGAGTTGTCTCGTTTGTTGCGCAGGCGCTTAGTCCGGCAACTAATGCCGGACAAAGAATTGACGCGACGATGAGTCTGCGAGCTTGCAAATGATTGACTCGAGTCTCTCGCTGTTGGGGCGAAGACATCACAGACAGCCAAGTAGCTTTCATCAAAACCAAGCATGTTGTAGCACGGTAAACGAAAGGTTAACGCGGCATTGACCGGCTAAACCTCAGGCAACGGGGTGTGGGTTTCCAACTTCACGATTCCTGCTTTTGGTTTCGCGGTACAAATGTGCAACACGGTGAACTCCGCGGTGGAGAGCATTGCTGCGCGCCGCAAACTGTCATCCTGTTTTGTCGCGGTCTCTTTGGCTATGGCTGCGACGATTTCCGGTAGGACAGGCCCGTGACTGCAGAGCACGGCTGTTTCGTGTTTGCCGACGAGTCTGTGGATGAGCGGTCGGACTTTCGCTTCATCTTCTTCGAAAGCATCCTGGCTGATCGTCTTTGTCGACTTGAGTGGAACACCGGTTAGGCGAATGAGTGGTTTGACAGTTGCCAAACACCTTGCAGCTGAACTGCTCACGACCTTGACCGGCCCGAAAGCTGCAATAGCTGGTGCAATCCCCTCGGCTTGATCCAGCCCGCGGTGCATTAAAGGTCTAGTTGAGTCAGGACCGTCCCATGCCGACGGAGGGATTGCCTTTCCGTGACGAAGCGCGATGAGTGCAAATGTTCGCGCCTTGCCCTCGAGATAGTAGGACTCAAACTCATCGAGGATTTCTTTATCGCGGTCATAACTGAGTGCTTTTCGAGCCTTGGCGATACTCAACCAGTTCAAACTAGCGATCTCCGCGTTCGGCTTGAAAGTTGACTGGCTGATCGCTTCTTCGCTAACTTCGGCCGCCCAGTAGTAAACCGTCTTTTCCCTGCCGTCTGTGATCGTGTAATCGATTGAGCCAAGGGGGATGCCGAGATGAACAACCAGGCCAGTTTCTTCAAGGATTTCCCGAACTGCGGCTTGCGGTGGCGTCTCGCCAGGGTCAAGTTTGCCTTTAGGTAAGCCGGTGTCTGCGCGTTCGTTTCGATTTACAACCAGGACCCTTAGTTTGCCGTCAACTTCTCGCCAACAAACGGCCCCAGCAGCAATAACTGTCGCAGGACTGGTAATCCGGCTCACCAGTTGCCCCGCTTTCTTAGGGCGATTTTTCTCATTACAGCATTTTGCAGGTCTCGAAGCGGGGCACCGGCTTCGCTTCGCGAGTGTCGCTCCCATTCGCCATCCGAATTGAGCCACCACGATGCGGTGTTGTTTGACATTGCCATATCAAAAAGCGTCCGAAGTTGATCTAGTTGCTGTGCATCCACAAGTCGAACCACTGCCTCGATTCGGCGATCAAGGTTTCGGTGCATCAAGTCGGCGCTGCCAATAAACACTTGAGGATCGTCACCGTTTTGAAACCAGAACACCCTGGAATGCTCCAAATATCGCCCAAGAATCGACCGAACTCTAATGTTCGAGCTGTACGGGTTCACTCCGGGTCTGACACTGCAAATGCCGCGAACCCAAAGATCTATCGGGACTCCAGCTTCGCTCGCGCGGTAGAGAGCATCAATGATCGCCTCGTCGACTAGCGAATTCACCTTTATTCGGATGCCGGAAGCCAACCCAGCAGCGGCGTTTTCGGTCTCGACTCTGATGCGTTTCAGCAATCCCTTTCGCAAATGCAACGGGGACACGAGCAATCGCTTGAACTTCTTTTCAATCGCGTAGCCGGACAACTCGTTGAACAGCCTTGTGAGGTCTTTTCCAATTTGCGGGTCGGTTGTCAAATACCCGATGTCCTCGTATAGTCTGCTGGTTTTCGGATTGTAGTTTCCGGTTCCTATGTGAGAGTAGTGGCGCAGTTCGCCATCCTCTTGCCGCACAATGAGAGCCAACTTGCAGTGCGTTTTCAGGCCAACCATTCCGTACACGACGTGAACTCCGGCCCGTTCGAGTTGCCGCGCCCAATTGATGTTTGCCGTTTCGTCAAATCGCGCCTTTATTTCCACGACTGCGAGCACTGCTTTACCTGCTTCAGCAGCGTTGATGAGCGCCTCAACAATTGGGCTGTCTCCACTCGTGCGGTACAAGGTCTGTTTGATTGCCAGAACTTTCGGATCACGTGCTGCTTGCTCCAATAGGGCTTGAATACTAGTTGCGAATGATTCGTACGGGTGGTGCACTAGCACTTCACGTTTGGAGATCGCGGCAAACAAATCTGTTTGGGCATTAGGTTCTGAGGGTTGTAGCGCGGCACTTGTCACCGGAACATGCTTGTTGTATTTCAACTCCGGCCGTTCCAAGCGATAAACCTCGTAGAGTCCACTTAAGTCCAGTGGGGCAGGCAGTCGATATACCTCTTGATCAGTAATACCCAGTTCGCGGACAAGTAAATCAAGGGTGCGTTCATCCATATCGTCGGTGATTTCAAGGCGAATAGGCGGCCCAAATCGACGTTTAAGTAGCTCACGCTCCAGCGACTGAATTAGGTTTTCCGACTCGTCTTCCTCAATTTCGACATCCTCGTTTCTGGTCACCCGAAACTCGTGATGTTCAAGAACTTCCATTCCCGGAAACAGTTCTTCGAGGTGATAGGAGATCAAATCCTCTAACGGGATGAATCGAAGCAACCCGCGTTCGTCATCCGGTAGTTGGATGAACCTTGCAAGCACGTTCGGAACTTTGAGTCTTGCGAATTCCTCTTTGCCGGTCTTTGGGCTGCGAACACGCACTGCGAGGTTTAGCGAAAGCCCAGAAATATAGGGGAACGGATGCGCAGGGTCGACAGCAAGCGGCGTCAGCACGGGGAAGATCTGGTTGGCAAAAATTTCATCAACCCGGGAGCGATCCTCTTCGTCGAGATCTGCCCAACCTTCAATGTGGATGCCGGCCTTATCGAGTTTGGGTTTCACCAGATCCCGAAATGCGATTGCGTGTCTGAGTTGGAGTTCGTGTGCTTTCTGACTTATCTGCGCGAGGACATCCAGTGGCGCGGTTCCCACGTTTGTTGGAACCGCCAGCCCAGTCATGATCCTTCGTTTCAAACCGGCAACTCTCACCATGAAGAATTCGTCTAGGTTGCTTGCGAAGATTGCAAGGAAATTCACTCGTTCAAGCAACGGCAAGGAATCATCCTCCGCCAGTTCGAGTACGCGCTGATTAAAGGAAAGCCAACTCAGTTCGCGGTCAAGAAAACGATCCTTTGGGAACGTGCCGTCATCCGTCCATGGCGCGCCATAGTCGTCGTCGAGACTGTCAGTGATGAGCCCGGTGTCATCAATGACCGCATCTGGTTCCATTTGTAGATCATTGCACCAGTTGGCTGATTGCACCGTGCAAACAATTTGCAGTTAGGTCTTGCGGTACTGGACATCCCTTGCGACTTCAACAAAACCGAGGCTTTTGTAAAGGGAGATTGCCGCCTGATTGTCGGCTTCGACGTAAAGCTCGGCGTAACGGATGCCTCGATCGCGAAGGCGCGCTAGCCCTGCTTGCATGAGTCGGCCGCCGACACCCTTACCTTGAAGTTTCGGATCCACGCCTATTGCATAGATTTCGCCGGCACCGCCGTCTATTTTCAACCAATTGAATGCGATCATTCGGTCGCCTTCGAACATGAGGAGGAAATCGTCTTGGTTAAACCAAGGCTCTGCGATTCGGTCCAATAGGTCTTGATTGGCGATCTGGCCCTGCTCTGGGTGGCTAGAAAACGCTTCTGAGTTCAGTTTCAACCACTTCTGGTTGTCGATTCCCGGGATGTAAGCACGAATCGTGAATTGGTCGCTTGGTAAAGGCGCGACTTGGGTTCTTGGTGTACTCCCTTGCAAGCTCGGGTCTTCAAGATCCGCGCCGAATTTCAGCAAAGTTCGCACCGCGGCAAAGCCGAATCGTTTAGCAAGAACACTTGCCGCGGGGTGGTCGCCATGTGACCAAGTGGTCTGAACGTTGGGATGTCGCGTCAAGACACGCTCGACAAGTTGGCTACCGAACCCTAATCCTCGTTGAGCTGGCGCAACAACTAGCTCAAATTCTGAGCTAGCGACGATCGCGGCCCCAAAATCCGATTCAATTAGCGAACGCTCACCTCGAGCAAGCTCAACCAAGCTCTGGTCGGAAAAAGGTGGTTGGTGATCCGACGCCAAGCAATCTTGGATGAGCCGGGTCAAGTGCTCAGGAATGGAACGCTTCAACGCCACGTTCTATCTCGTCCTCTTCATAGATGTTCAGCCGGTATCCAACGTTTCGCACGGTACCGATTACGGATTCCAGGTCGCCTAGCTTTGCGCGCAGTCTGCGCA
>JAHBSS010000036.1 GCA_019639015.1 Cryobacterium sp.
GGCGCTCAAGTTCACGCATCGCGGGCTCTCCGAGACTCTCGGTGCGGTCCTCGTAAGCGATTCGCGCATCCGAGATTATCTCTTCGCCGAGCACCGACCTTGTTAGACGTCCTTTTGAACCAACCTCGCTTAGTAGTTCGTCAATCGTGATCGAAACAGGGTAGATCGTCTTCAGTTCACGCCAAAGCGCATCCAAATCCCATTCGTCTGCGTGGCCTTCACCAGCGTGAGTATCAATGATCTCGTTGAGTACGTCCTCAAGAAAGTGATCGACTCGGTCCTTGAGATCGTCACCTTCAAGGATGTGTCGTCGGTCTCCATAAATTGCTTCACGTTGACGATTCAGAACGTCATCGTATTTGAGCACATTCTTTCGGATTTCAGCGTTGCGGGCCTCAACTTGACCCTGAGCGCTACGAATCGCACGAGAGACAATCTTCGATTCGATTGCCATATCGTCGGGTACTCCCCCGCGGCCCATTAGCGATTCGGCGGCCGCGGAATTGAAAAGCCTCATCAAGTCGTCGGTCAAAGAAAGATAGAACCTGCTCTCTCCCGGGTCCCCCTGACGGCCCGAACGACCGCGAAGCTGATTGTCGATCCGGCGAGACTCATGCCTCTCGGTACCCAAGACATAAAGCCCACCTGCCTCGACCACTTTTACAGCTTCGGCTTCGACGGTGCGTTTAACCTGCTCGTAAACGCCGTCCCAAGCCGCTTCGTATTCTTCTGGGGTCTCAGTCGGATTCAACCCCTTGGCGTTCATTTCGGAAACAGCCAAGAACTCGGAGTTTCCACCGAGCATGACGTCGGTACCGCGTCCGGCCATATTGGTCGCAACCGTGACGG
This sequence comes from Cryobacterium sp., assembly GCA_019639015.1. Lineage (GTDB taxonomy): Bacteria > Actinomycetota > Actinomycetes > Actinomycetales > Microbacteriaceae > Terrimesophilobacter. The sequence goes on from JAHBSS010000036.1 coordinate 850, forward strand.
CACCAAGCCGCCCAGCTTGCGCAACAATTGCGGCTTCCCTAGCGTGGTTCTTCGCATTTAGAACTTCGTGTTTCACTCCTCGCTTTGCAAGGAGCTTAGAAAGATATTCGCTCTTTTCCACGCTTGTCGTTCCGACGAGTACAGGTTGACCCGAAGCGTGGCGCTTGACAATGTCCTCAACAACTTGGCCGAATTTCGCCTGCTCGTTCTTGTATACAAGATCCGACTGGTCTTTACGGATCATTGGCTTGTTTGTCGGAATTGGAACGACGCCTAGTTTGTATGTACTCATGAACTCGGCAGCTTCGGTCTCAGCCGTACCCGTCATGCCGGCCAACTTGTCGTATAGACGGAAGTAATTTTGCAAAGTAACCGTTGCAAGTGTTTGGTTTTCGGCCTTGACCGTCACACCCTCTTTTGCCTCAATTGCTTGGTGGATTCCTTCGTTATAGCGACGCCCAACCAAGATTCGACCGGTGTGCTCATCAACGATTAGAACTTCACCGTTCATTACGACGTAATCTTTGTCTCTCTTGAAAAGCGCAACAGCCTTTATCGCGTTGTTCAAGAATGAGATAAGCGGCGTGTTCGCCGACTCATACAAGTTGTCGATCCCTAGGTAATCCTCAACCTTCTCGATCCCCGGTTCTAGAACTCCAACCGTGCGCTTCTTTTCGTCGACCTCGTAATCGACTTCTGGAACGAGTCGAGTTGCGACTTGAGCAAACTCGTTGAACCAACGATTTGCTTCCCCCGAGGATGGGCCAGAGATGATTAATGGAGTTCTCGCCTCGTCAATCAGAATCGAGTCAACCTCATCCACAATTGCGTAGTGGTGCCCTCGCTGCACCATGTCTGAGGCTTGCCACGCCATGTTGTCGCGCAAGTAGTCGAATCCGAACTCATTGTTAGTGCCATAAGTTATGTCGGCTTGATACTGGGCGCGACGAGTCTCCGGGTCCTGACCAGAAATGATGCAGCCCGTAGTCATGCCAAGTGCCCGAAACACGCGACCCATGAGTTCAGATTGGTAACTCGCGAGGTAATCGTTGACGGTAACGATATGCACCCCTTTGGATGCAATCGCGTTTAGATAAGCCGGGAACGTGGCAACGAGAGTCTTACCTTCACCGGTTTTCATTTCAGCAATATTGCCGAAATGAAGAGCAGCCCCACCCATCACTTGAACGTCATATGGACGCATTGAAAGCGTCCTTACGGCGGCTTCTCTCACCGCGGCGAATGCTTCTGGCAACAACTCATCAAGGGTTTCGCCGTTTTCGAAGCGCTGCCTGAATTGCGCGGTCTCACCTCGAAGTTCTTCGTCGGTTAGGGTCTTGAAATCCTCTTCCAAATGCCCTACGGAGCGGGCATATCGTTCAAGCTTTCTTAGAAGCCTGCCTTCGCCAAGACGAAGGACTCTTTCAAGAACATTTGCCACGCGCTAACTCCCCTGAAATTTCTCATGCTCCAATTTGGGCAAGTCAAGATAATCAACGAAAAGCCTAACCCGCGAATCCCTATGTTGGTATCAACGTCGTCGAATACGTTTGCTTCCGCGTTCTACTTGTTCAACGTCAAGGCCAATTACTCCGTAATCCCAACCCTTTCGACGGTAGACAACGCTCGGTCGGTCTGACTCTGAGTCAATGAACAAGTAGAAGTCGTGTCCTACAAGTTCCATGCGATAGAGAGCATCATCCACGCTCATCGGGGTTGCAGCAAACACCTTCTTCCGAATAACCACTGGAGACCATTCGTCTTCGTCCGAGGGTGCGATAACCGGTATCGATCCTGTAGCAACTTGCTCCATCAAGGCTGGTTCCGCCGGAGTGATATCAACAACTTTGAAACCATCACCGGAAGCCTCACGCAGTGAAACTGGTCGGCGCCTACCACTCTTTGTAACCTTGCTCCGATCCTTAGCTCGACGAAGTCGTTCAAGCAGCTTGTCTAGAGCTAAATCGAAGGCAGCATATTTGTCAGCACCATTTGCCTCGGACCTGACCATGGGTCCAGGTCCGATGACCGTCAGTTCAACGCGATCGTCACCGGTTGAACCATTCTTTTCGTTGTGCCTTGAGACTTTTACTTCAAACGCGACTGCGCGATCAGCTAAGAGCGAAACTTTCTCGGACTTGTCTTGCGCATAATCACGGAACCTATCGGTCAAACCCAAGCCGTGGCCGTTGATGGAAATTTCCATGTTGCCTCCCCGTTCCAGCCGTTCCGCCCAGCCAGTCCAGGCGGATCTTTTCGCCTCAATGCCACGCTAGTCGGGATAGCTGTGGAAGTCACGAGAACTTGGAGGAGCCTGTGAGATTCTTGGGGTTGTAGCCAAGGTTGCACAAGCCAACACAGTGCCTTTCGCGTTCTGAATTGCTGTTATCGCTGAAGTGAGAGTTGCCCCCGACGTAACTACATCATCCACGAGAATGAAGTAGCGGCCTTGAAGCATTTTGTTCGCCATAATCGAACCGTTCGCGTTGACTCGACGCTGCTTGTGATTCAACTTCTTTTGAGATTCCCTTCCAGAGTGTTTGAGTACTCGTGAAGCACTTAACCCACTTGCGTTGAGCAGCGTGCGGATTGGGTTGAACCCGCGGCGCCAGTCAGCTGCTTTGGCGGATGGAACTGGACAAAGTTCGAGTTCGACTTCATTGGTAACTAGACCGAGCGCATATTCTGCCGCCTCGGCAATCGCCGCAGCCAGTAAACCCCGAAGGTGCCGTGCCAAGACAAGATTTCCGTGCTTCTTGAACTGCACAATCGTATTCGCACAGATTCCGGAGTATTCGAGTGAACTAAACACCAGACAACCGGAAAGCAGAGTCCTGGTTCGGAGACCCCGCACGGGAATCCCGGATTGTGAACCAGTTTGGTAATCACTTCGAAGCGCATCGACGCACTCTTGGCAAATTGCTTCATTTTTCACACCGCATCCGGCGCAGGATTGCGGAAGCAAGACCCCTAGGGCTTCTCGGATTACCGGCGGCAATCTAGACATTCGTCCACTTGATCAAATCCGCGTTCAAGAAGGTTCGCGACAGCCTTCACCGACCTGTGAACTAACTACTTCGACCCCAGTGGAGGAGCCTTATCGCTGAGCGGCGATCAAATCCACCTTCGTTGTGGTTGACTGCCAGCTTGAGCCCCGTGGAGTTTGTAAGAACCCGTCGTCGCTCAACACTCGAAGACCGGTCCTCCCGTTGCCACCGATAATCACCCGGCTTGGAGCAGGTTGCCCGAGCGAGGTTTGCAATCCTCCGATGTCGTAATTGAATACCGCACTTTCACCCTTCGTTGAAGCGAGCACGGCAACCGAGTATCGGTCCACCCAAGTAGCGTCGAGCGCGGTTTGAGCATCTACAAGCGTGTCAAGCACAGGAGTCCCAATAGCGATCGGCAGATAGCCTTCGGTCGGATTCCTTTGAATCGCGGCAACCAGCAACCTCGGTCCTGCGACTGTTTGAAGCAAGATAGCGATCCGTGAATCATCCTGAGCGATTTGAATCGCCTGAATCGTCGCGTCCGCTGGTAACGACGTGGCAACAGAGTGCGCCACTCCTTTGAAATCAAACACTGTGATCGAATTCGGTGAAGACTGTTGTGCGCTCCAGACGTAACCAAAATCATCCAATGCTGGTGCGATAAGTCCGCCTCGTGAATCAAGCAATCTGGTCTCGGCGTCGCGTCGAACCAAGCTAACGCCGTTTTCGCCAAGCACAGCAGCGACCAGCACTCCAGCGCCAACTGAAATCGCTTTGGGTTTCAACTCCGCAACCTTTGGACTAAGGTCCGCGATGTCTGAAATCTGGCCTCCGGACAAGAATCCAAATTTGCCATCAACGAACACAAGTGGCCGCGCATCCACCGGTCGCTGAACGACAGGAGCATTCGCCCCGAGTGGTGCGATTGACAATACCGAACCAGCGATTGAAACTTCGACGCTTCCAATCTCGGCGACTGAACTTAGGCTCTGTGCCAGTTGTAACTGCATAAGTTGTCGTTGGCGCGCATCTGCGGCGGCCGCTTCACTTGTGAGGTCCACCTGCGCAACGGTTGAATCAATCGTCACGGTCGTGCCCGGGGTGAGTTTCGTTCCATCGGGGAACTGTGAGACCACCGAGCCTTTCAGCCACTCTGGTGGACCGTCCAATAGGGCACTAACGATCCGAGTTGCCGTAGTACCACCGGGGAACCAGCGTTCATCGGGAACCATGTATTGCAAGCTCAAGTCATAAAAATAGAGCGAGTGTTTGCTAAAGATTGTCAGGAATGTGCTTTCCGCGAGCACAATCCCGGGAGGTGCTTTACTGATTCGCCATTGTTCGTCCTCTTTAACAAAACTGAAATCAAGTACCTGGACGGAAGGCGGCCCGGCCGTATACGTACCAGAGCTATCGAGTTGAGCTTTCGAAGTGAATGAATACTCGATCGTGGTCTCATCAATAGTGCGAAGCGTTGGGACTCCGGTTCTGATTTGCACGCTTTGTCGAGGGTCCCATTCCTTCTTGAACTGGCTACTTAAATATTCTCGAGCCGTGGCGTAGTCACCTTGAGGGCCAGTGAAAGCCGCGATGAAACCTTGCAAGATTCCCATCTGATCGGCGCCCTTTGTCGGTCCAAGTGGATTGAACACAAAATCGCTGAATGATTGTTCAGTAAAGGGGTTTCCCGCCTGAACATCACCGGAGGTTGGAATGCCCCCGCAAGCGGCGAGCATGAGAGTCGAGATAGTTGCGGCAACAACAGCGGTCGCGCGGCGTTGTAATGGTCTCACGAGCGCTCCCCTGAACTCGACTCGTCCGCCTCGTTCGCCAACGGGTTGAAGTGCACTTGTGGCGGAAGCGGTACCGGAGAGTCTGAAATCGTCAAACCACGGAATCGAGGGAGAGTCAGTCTGAAGCAGGTTCCTTCCCCGACCACAGACCATACTTCGAGCTTTCCTCTGTGCAGTTCGGTATCCTCTGCGGAGATTGAAAGTCCAAGTCCCGTACCTCCCAACGTTCTTTTGCGAGAAGGGTCGGCCCTCCAGAATCGATTGAAAACGCGACCAAGGTTCTCTTCTGCAATTCCTACCCCGAAATCTCGAACTGCTACCGCGACGGCCTTCTCATTACTATCTATAGAAATCTCAATCGGCTTGCCCTCACCGTGCTCGATTGCGTTTCCGAGCAAATTGGCAATAATTCGACGGATTCTTCTCGGATCGAGTTCAATGTCAAAGAAACCGCCGGTTGCGAACAAATCAATTTTCGAACTGCGTTCGGCAGCGATCATCCGAACAGAATCCACTTCCCCTTCAGTCAGACGCACCAGGTTCACTTGCTCTAGTTCAAGTTGGGCGGCACCCGCGTCGAATCGACTAACTTCAAGTAGATCCGCTAGTAGCGCCTCGAATCTTTCAACTTGAGTGTGTAGTAACTCCGCAGTTCTGGCTGTTGAGGACGGGAATCGGGCTCGCTGGTCGTACAAGACGTCTCCCGCGAGCCGGATTGTTGTGAGCGGTGTTCTAAGTTCATGCGACACATCGGCGACAAAACTTTGTTGGAGTCTAGAAAGCTCGGCAAGTTTAGTGATTTGTTCTTGCAACGTATCTGCCATCCCGTTGAACGATCGTGCGAGAGTTGCGATCACATCTTCACCTCGTTCCGGAATACGCTGTTCGAGTTGTCCGGCGGCAAGTCTCTGGCTAACCGCAGCCGCCATTCGAACCGGTCCGACCACCAAACGGACGACTATGTATGTGACTAGTCCAATCAATACAACCAAGGCAAGTCCGCCGAGAATTAGCGTCTGCTGCACTAGCGAGAGAGATTCTTGAACGTCGCGCAAATCGTAAACAAGGTACAGCTCATAAAATCCGGCGTTCGGCACGGTTAGGAGTGACCCAACAGCGAGCCCGGGAATACCTTCCCCGAGCGCAACGGACTGCCACCAGACACGATCCGACCCCGGGTTATTTTCGACCGCCAGCTGAAGTTCATTCGAAATCACTTCGTCGGGAAACTGCCTGCTCTTTGAAGGTTGGAGCGTTACCGGCGTTTGCTGACCAGGAGATCGGTAGAGGGCAACACCAAGCCCACCAGGGCTAGTTGTGGTAGCCCTAATGTTGCTTAGCGTTGTATTGCTTAGGCTCTCCAGATCGGTTCTGGATGGATCAGTTGTGGCCAGATCGCTGTCAAACACCTCCTGAGCTAGCTCCGCCGCTCTGCTCGATTCGGCAAGCACTTGATGCAGCCTCGCGTCAAATAAGTTGTTGCCAATACTTGCGGACATGAACAATCCGAGTCCCGTGACCGCTATCCCCGAAAGTGCAACCGTGATTGCAACAGTTCGAAATTGCAAGCTCGCGCGCCAGAAGTGAAGCATCCTTGACGGAATTGCCCGAAAGTTAATGAACGGTTTACTCCGTTTTGCTTGCGGCACTCTTGGCACCAAAGACATTTCGCGCTACTTGTCAGCCCGTTGCACCAGCGCGATATCCCACTCCTCTAACCGTAACGACGATCTTCGGGTTATCGGGATCTTCCTCAACCTTCGCGCGCAGTCTCTGAACATGCACATTTACTAGCCTGGTATCAGCCTTGTATTGGTATCCCCAAACCTGCTCCAGCAACATTTCACGCGTGAATACTTGTTGTGGCCTCACGGCAAGTGCCAGAAGTAATTCAAATTCAAGTGGCGTCAGGTTGATTCTCACATCGCCCCGCCTAACCTCATGGCCAGCTACGTCTAAACTCAAGTCCCCAACCTGAACCAAATCGTTCGTACTGATCGGAGTAGGTCGCAGTCGCGCCTTAATCCTTGCGACCAACTCCTTCGGGTTGAACGGTTTGACGACGTAATCATCGGCGCCGCTTTCGAGCCCTTTAACAACATCCGTTGTGTCGGATTTCGCGGTGAGCATGATCACTGGCACTCCGGACTCCGCGCGCAGCTCTTGGCAAACTTCGATGCCACTTTTACCAGGCAGCATAAGGTCGAGTAGGACCAAATCCGGACGCGACGACCTAAATATGTCCAAAGCTTCAGAACCGTCCGCACAGAAGAAGGCTTCGTACCCTTCCGTGCGCAAGACAATGCCGATCATCTCGGCAAGCGCAGTGTCATCATCGACTACAAGCACACGTCCAGTCATATTTCCGCCACTCCAATTGAATGTCCTGAACTAAGAGTAAGAGTCATGTTCTCGCACCAGAGTAGTCGAGTGTGAAACTATATTCCCTGAGTGTCCGTCAATTGCGACACCGTAACTAGGCAATTTGCAAGGGAAACAATGAGCGACAACCAATGGCAAGCTCCAACTGGCCCAGCAGAATCAAACAACCAAGGAGCATTTTCCTCGCAAGCTCCATACTACGGAAGCCCACCAACGGCGCCCGCAAACACTGAACCTGGCCAAAACGCGACGTATTCTCAAGACTCAAGCACCGCCTGGACGCCACCCCCAAAGCCGGGACTCATTCCACTGCGCCCGATGGAACTTGGCACGATTCTTGGCGCTGCATTCCGCACAATAAGAAGGAATCCGAAACCGACCTTTGGAATATCAATTCTCATTCAGGGCATCGTTTGGATTCTCACAAATGTTGCCTTGATTGTTCCAGCTTGGCTTTCGCTTTCGAGTCTGCAGTTCACGGAAGATGCTGAAAGCCTCAATGCGATCCTTTCTGGGGCAACGCTTACGCTAATTCTGACGGCAAGTGTTTCCGTGTTCTTCAGCATTGCCGCGACGTCGATCCTTCAAGGAATCATCGTTATCGAGGTGTCGCGAGGTGCTCTCGGGGAAAAACTCACGCTGAGAGGACTGTGGCGAATAGCCAGAGGACGAATTCTCGCTTTGGTCGGTTGGGGACTACTTGCTGCGACGGTCTACCTTGTCGTGGTCGCGATAATCGTTGGATTCTTGGTCCTCATCTACAGTGTCACGGGGGGCACAACGGGTATTTGGCTCGTAGTTTTGCTTGGATTTTTCGCCTTCCTCGGCTTAGTCGTTCTTGCCGCTTGGATCAACACAAAGTTACTTTTGGTGCCAAGCATTTTGGTGTTGGAGCGCCTAAAGCTTTGGGACGCGGTAGTTCGTTCATGGCGATTGACAAACGGCTATTTCTGGAAAGTGTTCGGAATCAACCTGCTTGTGACAGTCATTCTTAGCTTCGCGAGTGGAATTATTACCGGTCCGATATCCCTGATTTTCGCCCTCGTCACGCAATTTATGGCCCCGCTAGGTACCGACATTCAAACGGTCATCACGATTCAGGTGATTAGTTACATCGTTCAGTCGATTGTGACTCTAATTGTCAGTTCGATTACCGCGATCATTCAGACCGCAACGATTGCCCTGCTGTATCTCGACATTCGGATGCGAAAAGAAGGACTGGATCTAATCCTCACGAAGTATGTTGAACGCGTGCAAGCTGGCGAGACAGAATTGTCGAACCCATACCTAAAGCAAAGCCAGTCTCAAACAGCATGATCAACGCAATCGCGCTGAGCCAAGGGTTGCCAAGTTTACTTGTGAGTCAAATACCCGTGGATCCTGATGGCCCTCAGGCTCAGAGCTGGATTATCGATGAGTTATCGAAGCCCGAATATCAAGCGGCAAAGCCCAGTTGGTGGGACTTGCTGGCGAAATCATTTTTCGACTGGCTAGCATCGTTGAAGTTTGATTTTTCCAACGTTCCCGATGGGGTTTTTACGACAATTCTTCTCGCCGTGCTCGTGATCGTCGTTATCGTCGCGTTCTTTATTTTTGGTGTCCCAAGACTTCGAAATCGAAATCGCAAAGTTGGGGAACTGTTCGGAGAGCATGAAAATCGGACCTCCGAACAATTACGCAAAGCAGCAATTGCGGCCGCCGAGAGCGAAAACTGGAGCTTGGCAATTCAAGAGATGTTCCGGGCGACAGCAAGATCTTTGGATGAGCGCGTATTAGTTAGCGCTCTTCCAGGCACTACCGCGATGGGGTTTGCAAGATTGGCGGCAGAAGTTTTCCCGGAATCGAATTCTCAACTTTTCTCTGGCGCCAGATCGTTCGATTCAGTGCGTTATCTCTCAGGGATCGGTTCAAAACAAGAGTTCTTAGATCTCAAAGAACTTGACACTCAGCTGGAGCACTCGAGACCTCTGCTTCAAAATGAAAAGCCGTTTGCGGCGAGCGGGTTACGAACGTGAGTGAATCAGCGACGACAATAACCAGCACGGTCAAGACGCCGACACTGAAAGGGCGACTGCGTAGCGCTCGCTTCTGGTTGATCCTTAGCGGTGCAATTTTGGCTTTGGTCGCGTTAATGTTCTTGATGCTTAGGCCGAGTTATCCGGATGCAAAGCTTTCCGCTGAAAGCCCAACTCCGCAGGGATCCAAAGCTCTAGCGGAAGTTCTAAAGTCGCAAGGCGTTGAGGTAGTTGCCGCAAACTCAATGAAGCAGGTTCGAGAATTTTCCAATTCACCGTCTGACACCACGATCTTTCTTTACGACCCCAACTCGTTCTTGAGTGGCCTAAAATTGCGTGAACTAACGAGGGTTGCCGATGTAATCGTTGTCATGAACCCCACTTTCAACCAGTTGCTAACTCTCACACCGGAGGTGGCCGCAGCGGGGGAAGTCAGCGGCTCGAGTTCGGCGTCATGTGATTTCAGGCCGGCAACGCAAGCTGAAACTGTCACGATCGACGGATACGGATTTCGGTTAATCTCACCCAACGATGATTCCGAGGTCTGCTTTCCGTCTCAAGATGGTACGTATTCCTTAATCAAACTCAAGGAACTCGACACGACCGTAATCGTTTTGGGAACGGTTTCAGCATTCACAAATCAAGAAATCAGCAAGGACGGTAACGCCGCCCTAGCAATCGGCACCCTTGGATCAAAATCAAAACTGATTTGGATGCTGCCTTCCATCACCGAGTCAGACCTGGGTTATGCGCAACTGAGCGATTTGGCACCTAAATGGATAACCCCCCTAATTGCATTTTCACTTATTGTGTTCGTGACCGCGGGAATTTGGCGAGGTCGCCGATTTGGCAGACTAGTGCCAGAAAATCTGCCGGTATTCGTCCCTGCAAGTGAAACCGTTGAAGGCCGAGCAAGACTCTACGCTGCGTCCTCTGCCAAATTGCGAGCTCTTGACTCGTTACGCATCGGAACCATCTCTAGGCTTTCAAGACTTTGTGGGTTGACTAATTCCGCAACAATTGACGAAGTTCTAAGTGAAGTGGCGCGACTAACCAAGATACCGATAGCAGAACTGAATTCATTGTTTTTGGATCTCTCGCCCGAAGGTGAGAAGCAACTCATCCAACTCTCAGAACGATTGCTCGAGATTGAAGCTCGAACCAAATCAGCGATTTGGTCGCTTAGCTCAAATGCAAAAACCCAGGAAACCACGAAAACGAAACAGGAGAACTCAACATGACCGATGATCTTCGTGCCGACTTTGCGAACGTCCGTTCAGAAGTGGCAAAAGCGGTAGTGGGGCAAGATGGTGCGGTAACGGGGCTCATGATCGCCCTGCTTGCTGGTGGTCATGTTGTACTTGAAGGAGTCCCGGGTGTAGCCAAGACCCTCCTAGTTCGCACCCTGAGCCATTGTCTGAAATTGGAGACCAAGAGGATTCAATTCACCCCTGACCTCATGCCTGGTGACGTTACCGGTTCTCTCGTCTACGACACGAAGGCTGGAGATTTCGAGTTCCGACCTGGACCGGTGTTTACAAATTTGCTTCTTGCGGACGAAATCAACCGAACTCCGCCCAAAACTCAATCAGCACTCTTGGAAGCAATGGAAGAACGCCAAGTCTCGGTTGACGGTGAAACCCGAAAGTTGCCTGATCCGTTCATCGTTGCGGCGACAATGAACCCGATCGAATACGAGGGAACCTACCAGTTGCCCGAAGCTCAATTGGACAGATTTCTTCTAAAGCTCGTGCTCTCAATTCCAGAACGCGAAAGCGAGCTCCAAATTCTCGAGCGAAGCGCGGCAGGATTCAACCCAAGAGATCTGAAAGCTGCTGGCGTGAGCGAAGTGATGGATGCAAACCAGATCGCAAAGGCCAGACAGGAGGTCTCGAAGGTTTCAGCGAGTTCTGACGTGCTCGGATACATCGTCGATCTGGCGCGAGGAACGAGAAAAAGCCCATCAGTGAAGCTCGGAGTCAGCCCCCGTGGTGCGAATGCGTTGTTGGCTAGTGCAAAAGCCTGGGCTTGGCTGACCGGTTCGGTTGGAGTCACCCCGGACCACGTGCAAACGATGCTATTGCCGACATGGCGGCATCGAATCCAACTTCGACCAGAAGCCGAGTTGGAAGGGGTCTCGGCGGATTCAATCCTCGGATCGATAATGCAGCAAGTTCAAGTACCAATCTGATTGCTACCCGAGTGATTCATGAAATCGGAAACACGTTGAGAGGCGAGGGGTCATGGCGCTGAGTGGATGGTTTGTCATCCTGATGGCGCTCGGAGCCGTGCCACTAGTTGCAACTGGACAGTGGTATTGGATTCTTGTTTGGCCGGCGTTTGCTGTCTTGCTTGGGATGATCGACTTCGCGCTAGCAGCATCCGCAAGAACGCTTAGAGTCACTCGTAACACTCCAAGTCGAGTTCGGCTCGGCGAAACAGTTGAATTCGAATTAACGCTCGAAAACTTGGGACGCAAGTTCCTACGCGGCAAGCTACGCGACTCTTGGCAACCTTCTGCAGTGGTTCAACCGACTAGAGTTTCGATTCGAGTTCCCGCTGGGGAACGGCGAAAATACCGTCTTACGCTCACTCCAATACGCAGAGGCGAGCGGAGAACTAGTGAGATCGTGATTCGGTCAGTCGGTCCACTTCGGTTAATTGCTCGCCAAACGGTTCTTGATGTGCCCGGACGCATCAGAGTACTTCCGCCATTCAACTCTCGAAAGCACTTGCCATCGCGACTGGCGATGTTACGTGAATTGGAGGGGCGAACCCCGGTAATGATTCGCGGGCAGGGTACCGAATTCGACAGTCTCAGGGAATACGTGAGAGGGGACGATCGCCGATCCATCGACTGGAGGGCAACCGCACGTCGATTTGATCCTCAAGGTGGAAACAAGTTGATGGTCCGAACTTGGCGACCCGAGCGTGACCGACAAGTGGTAATCCTGATCGACAGCGGCAGAAGCTCGGCGACGAGGATCGAAAACGAACCTCGACTGGACACCTACTTTGAATCGGCGCTTTTACTTGCTGCCTTGGCGACTCACGCTGGGGATCGCGTGAACTTGCTCGTGTTCGATCGAAGAGTCCGGGGCAGAGTTCAAGGATTCAGCGGCGCAGAACTACTTTCGAAGATGGTGGATGCGATGGCCCCGATCGAACCAGAACTGCTCGAACCGGACTGGGCAGCCGTTCCGGGGCTGATTCGATCCATAACGAGTCACCGGGCGCTCGTCGTGATTGCGACTTCGATTGAGACCGCTAGCGCATCCACAGGGTTGCTTGGCATTCTCGGTCAACTAACCAAGCGTCACACCGTTGTTGTGGCGTCGGTGACCGACCCGACGATTTTAGAAACGACGTCGCAAAGGCAAGACCGTGAAGAGGTTTACCGCGCGGCAGCAGCTGAGCGTGCTCTGCTGGACCTGTCGAGGCTATCTGCCGCAATCCACCAAGTTGGTGCTGAAGTAGTCACTGATTCGCCACACAAACTACCTCCAGCGCTTGCGGACCGCTACATCGCCTTGAAAGCGGCCGGTAGGCTCTAGCAGCTTTTCGCTATCCCGCGTAAATTCGTTTAGCGCCGGACTCGAACTCATCAAGATCGCCGGTTTGGCCCGCCTGAAACGCTTTGCGACCGATGACCCATTGGTAGAGCAAGAAGCCAAGTAGCGCTATTGACCCAATTCCGATCTTTATCGCCCACGGCCAGTCCTGCCTGGTCACATAGCCCTCGATGACACCCGAAACGAACAGCGCGAACACCAAACCGATCGCTACCGAAAACAGTGCTCGACCATCTTCAGCTAGCGCGGCAGCGCGGGTGCGGTGCCCGGGAGATATGAACGACCAAAAAATTCGAATACCAGCCGCACCAGCTACGAATATCGAATACAGCTCTAATTGCCCATGCGGGGCGATATATAGGAAAAATAAATCACTGTGACCATAAGCGGTCATTGCAGCGCCGGCAAAGCCAACATGGATCGCGTTTTGCATAAGCACCATTGGCGCGAACAACCCGAGGATTCCAAAGGCGATGCACTGGGCGGCAATCCAAGCGTTATTAGTCCAAACCACGGCCGTGAACGTGTCCATTCCTTGCTCGGAATAATAGCCAACGAAATCTTTCTCAACTAGACGCTGCAGTTCCTGATTCGAACCGAACGCCGCATTCAGGGCGCCCGGAGTATTCAGCATCCAAATTGCAGCCGCTACGGCAATCGTGATGCTTGTTATTGCGACGGCAACAGTCAACCAACGAATTCGATAAAGTGCCGCGGGTAATTGCAAAGCAAAGAACTGAGGGATTCGTCGCAACACATTTGTGCTTGTGCCGGTGAACTTCAGGCGAGCACGAGAAAGCGTAAGCGAAAGCCGGTCAGCCTGAGTAGTCGACCCAGCCACCGACTGCATTGTGGAAAGTTGACTCGCGCCTGCTTGATAACCCTCGATAAGTTCGTCAGCTTCGAACCCTGAAAGTCGGCGCCGACCTGCGAGGCGCGCCAACGCTTCCCACTTTGAACGGTGAGCATCTGTGTAAGCGTCGAGATCCATCTGCTTGAATACTAGTCATGGCAAGCGGTGTTGCAGTAAGCAAAGAGTTTATTTCTTCGGAGGATGAAGAATTAATCACCGGCGCCGCTGTCGCGCTGAGCTTGCGGCCAACACCGTATGTCTTGCGAGCAGCTGGGGCAGCGATTGATTTCGTCGTGACACTCTTGCTTCTTTGGGGATTGTTGATGTCAGCAATCTATGGACTATTCCCACTTCTTGCGGAGCCCGGTTGGATCAGCGTGATCTCAATCGCCATTATTGTGTTCTGCTTTATTGTTGTCCCGGTAACCGTTGAACTTATTTCTCGCGGTAAATCGTTAGGAAAGCTCGCGGTCGGTGCGCGAATAGTCCGAGAAGACGGCGGTGCGATCGGATTCCGACACAGCGTCATCCGCGCTCTAATTGGCGTGATCGAAATAATTGGCACAATTGGCGGCCTCGCAACGATCGTTGCCTTACTTGATCCTCGAGGTCGTCGACTCGGAGATTTGTTGGCTGGCACCTACAGTCAGTACGAACGGTTGCCAAAATTGGATTCAGTGCCTTTCGGGGTACCACTTGAGTTGGCGGCGTGGGCGGAAACCGCCGATGTCGCCCGGATGCCGGATCGCCTGGCCCGGCGAATTTCCCAATTCATGAAATCCGCAAGCACGTATTCGCCTGAAGCGAGAGTTACCAGAAGCGTAGAACTTGCAAATGAAGCATCAGCCTATGTGTATCCAGTTCCGAATGCGCCGGCTGAAATATTTCTCGCCGCAGTTGTAGCGGTGCGGCGTGGCCGCGACGCAAAAGCTCTCGAATCGCAAGCAAGAATCCTTGCTAACTTGAAACCAGTTCTAGAAAAACTCCCTCACGATTTTCCAAATCGATAATCAAAACACCGCGACTTTTGGCGGTCAATCCCAAACTCAGTAGCGGTAATGATCCGGCTTGAACGGCCCGTCAATCGGAACGCCAAGGTAATTCGACTGCGCCTCAGAAAGAACGGTCAGTTCTACCCCTAGGGCCGGCAAATGCAATCTGGCCACTTTTTCATCTAACGTCTTCGGGAGTACGTGCACTCCAATTGGTAGGGATTTCGAATACAACTCGATCTGGGCGAGCACTTGATTACTAAACGAATTACTCATGACAAATGACGGATGACCGGTTGCGTTTCCGAGATTGAGCAATCGTCCCTCTGAAAGAATCAGCACACTACGACCATTTGGCAAGTGCCATTCGTGGACCTGGGGCTTTATTTCGACCTTTTTTGCCCCTTTGAGAGTTTCTAAACCTGCCATATCAATTTCATCATCGAAGTGACCGACATTTCCAACGATTGCGTGGTCTTTCATTCCAAGCAGGTGCTCCACGGTTATCACACTCGTGTTTCCCGTGGCGGTGATGAAGAAATCAGCAATTGGTAACGCCGACTCGATTTTGGACACCTCGAAGCCATCCATGGCTGCCTGTAGCGCATTAATTGGATCGATCTCGCTTACGATTACGCGTGCGCCTTGGCCTCGGAGGGCATCCGCCGCACCTTTGCCAACATCGCCATAGCCAGCGACGAACGCAACCTTTCCACCGATAAGCACATCAGTTGCCCGATTCAAACCATCCGGAAGCGAATGACGGATCCCATAGCGATTGTCGAATTTGGACTTCGTGACAGAGTCGTTCACGTTGATCGATGGAAACAGCAACTTTCCCCCGGCAGCTAGTTCATAGAGGCGGTGAACGCCGGTTGTGGTTTCTTCGCTAACGCCGCGAATACCCGAAGCAATCGCTCGCCATCGCCCCGGATCTTGCGCGTATGTTTTTCGCAAGGTTTCAAGTACGATTCGGTATTCGGCACTGTCGGTGTTTGACGGTGCTGGCACCGCACCAAGCGATTCGAACTCGACTCCCTTGTGAACCAGGAGTGTTGCATCGCCGCCGTCATCGAGGATCATGGTTGGTCCGAGCAAATTACCTTCTGGATCCTGACCGAACGTGAATATCTGGGTCGTGCACCACCAATACTCTTCGAGGGATTCGCCTTTCCAGGCAAAAATAGGAATGCCGCTAGGATGCCCAATCGTGCCTTTAGGTCCGACCGCTACCGCAGCGGCCGCCTCATCCTGGGTTGAAAAGATATTGCAACTAGCCCAGCGAACCTGAGCGCCAAGGTCAACGAGAGTTTCAATTAGCACGGCGGTTTGCACTGTCATGTGCAAACTTCCTGAAATTCGAGCGCCAGCCAGGGGCTTTGATTCGCCGAACTCTTCTCGCAGCGCCATGAGGCCAGGCATTTCATGCTCTGCGAGTCTGATTTGATGGCGTCCCGATTCGGCAAGACTCAAATCGGCAACCTTGAAGTCGGCATGGTTCTCAAGTTCCATTACGAATCTCCTTCTCGACGGGGACGGTACCCCAACTCGACTACGTTCTGATTAAACTCAGGACTTCGTCCCGAATGAGTTCCATTTGTTGAATCGTGTTCGATTCAACGTTGAGGCGCAATAGCGGTTCAGTGTTGGAAGGTCGAACGTTGAACCACCAAAAGTCTTCTCCTACCGACGAGCTCACAGTCAGCCCGTCCAAGTTGTCGTGTTCGTTGGATTGGAACGCTTGCTCAATCCGTTTGAACGCCGCAGGAATGTCTGAGACCGTTGAGTTGATTTCACCACTTTGGGCATAGGGGTTGTACTTGTTTGCAAATGTCGAAAGTGGCTTGGCTTGAGACCCGAACTGCGCAATCAGGTGCATTGCTGCGAGCATTCCGTTGTCCGCTCCCCAAAAGTCTCTGAAGTAATAGTGTGCCGAGTGTTCCCCGCCAAATACAGCATTGCTCGCGGCCATCTCGTCCTTTATGAGGGAATGTCCAACCCTAGTTCGAATCGGAGTCGCGCCGAGTGCGCTTATCGTCTCAGGGACGATTCTGGAGGTAATCAAGTTGTGGATGACATGAATGCCTTGCTCACCGTTTTGACTTGCTCGTTGTACTTCTCGAGTCGCAACTACCGCCGCGACCGCTGAAGGGTTCATCGGATTTCCAAGTTCATCTATTACGAAGCACCGATCCGCGTCACCGTCGAAAGCCAATCCGAGGTCGGCCTGTTGCGCCACGACCACTCGTTGCAAGTCTCGCAAGTTCGCGGGTTCCAGTGGGTTCGCTTCATGGTTTGGGAAGGTGCCGTCCAGTTCGAAATACAACGGGACGATCTCTAGCGGCAATGCGGGTAAGCCAGCCGCCGTTCCTAGAACCGCTGGCACAGTCAACCCGGCCATGCCATTTCCGGCGTCCACAACGATCTTCAGGTTTCTGATCGAAGAGAGATCAACTAACCCGCGCAGGTACCTTGCATAGTTAGGCAAGACGTCGAGAGTTCGGAAGCTACCCGGCTCGAGTTCC
>JAHBSS010000037.1 GCA_019639015.1 Cryobacterium sp.
CTAAAGACCCAAGCGGTCAAACAGCAAGACGGTACTTACAAGATCACCGGACAGAAAATTTTCATCACATACGGCGAGCACGATCTTGCCGAGCAAATCGTTCACTTGGTGCTCGCGAGAACCCCGGGAGCTCCAGAAGGGACGAAGGGTATTTCTTGCTTCATCGTGCCAAAGCATTTCGTGAATGAAGACGGTTCTCTTGGAGAGCGCAACAAGGTTAGCTGTCTGTCGATTGAGCACAAAATGGGCATTCACGCTTCACCGACTTGCGTTATGGAGTATGACGGGGCAACCGGTTATTTGATAGGTGAAGAAAACATCGGAATGCGCATCATGTTCGTAATGATGAACAGCGCAAGACTCTCCGTTGGTACTCAGGGACTCGCACTTGCGGAACGCGCATACCAAAAGTCACTCGCGTACGCGCAAGAACGAATCCAAGGTCGCGCAATCGGTGCAACAAAAGATTCACCAATCATCGACTTTCCAGACGTGCGCAGAATGCTTATGACGCAGCGCGCGTACCTCGCGGCACTTCGCGGAATGATGTACTTGAACGCTTGCCAAATGGATGTTGAAAAATTCCACAAGGACGAGAAGAAGCGTTCTCGCGCCGCTGAGATCGTCGGAATACTCACCCCGATTTGCAAAGCATTTGGCACTGATCTCGTAAATGAACTCACCTCGCTCGCGCTTCAGATTCACGGTGGAATGGGATTCATCGAAGAAACCGGTGCGGCACAGCACTATCGCGACGCGCGAATCACGGCGATCTACGAAGGTACTAACGGCGTTCAGGCGGCTGACCTAGTTGGGCGCAAGATGCCGGTTCGCATGGGTAAATCTTTCCTGGATTTCATTGGTGAAATGCGCCAAGTTCTCGGAGAACTCAAGTCGGCGGGCGGCGAATTTTCATCGATTCGTGAGTCGTTAGCCACGGGATTGGACGGTTTGGAGAAGACAACCGGTTGGATGCTTCGCACCGGCTTGAAGGATCCAAGTAGTGTGTTGGCTGGCTCTAGCCCCTACTTGCGAATTTGGGGCCTCGTAATTGGTGGTTGGCTGCTCGCGAAATCGGCGTTGGTTGACCCGAAGGATGCTACGAGACTCGCGATCGCAAAGTTTTACACGAGCCAGCTACTTCCTCAAGCTTCTGGGCTGATCCCGGCAGCTACCGCAGGTGCTGACCAACTGTTCTCTCTGGATGCAACTGCGTTGGCCGCCGACTAGTCTCAATCGAAATCGACTGGCTTACTAAGCAAGAATGATGTAGTGCCTTCCGTGCTGCCCGTTGGGGATACAGCCCCCGAAGACGGGTTGCTGCCCGAGTCTGCCCGAGAGAACACTGGGCGAAAGTTTGGAATCTATGTCCATGTGCCGTTTTGTCGAGTGCGATGCGGGTATTGCGACTTCAATACCTACACGGCAACAGAACTTCGAGGGGTAAAGCAGACCGATTATCCAGACCAAGCGATCGCTGAGATCCGTTTCGCAAAGCGAGTGCTCGAAGATTCGGGAATCGAAAATCGTCAAGCTTCGACTGTGTTCTTTGGCGGGGGAACACCGACGCTACTTCCCGCTTCAGAACTCGGTCGAATCCTCGAAGTGATCCGCAGTGAATTCGGGTTGCGAGAGGGCGCTGAGATTACAACGGAAGCTAATCCGGATTCGGTCAGCGAGGCCGGCCTCAACGAATTGCAGCGAGCGGGGTTTACGAGGGTCTCTTTCGGAATGCAATCAGCAGTTCCAAGTGTTCTCTTGACGCTCGATCGCACTCACAATCCGGCTCAAATACCAAACGTTGTGAATTGGGCACGGCGAGCCGGTCTAGACATTAGCCTCGATCTAATTTACGGAGCGCCGCGCGAAACGATAGCCGAATGGCGCGTCTCGCTGGAGAGCGCGATCGCTCTAGAACCAGATCATTTGAGTGCTTACGCGCTGATTGTCGAAGCGGGAACGCGATTAGAACGCCAGATTCGGCTCGGTGAAGTTCCGGCTCCGGACGATGATCTCATGGCAGACAAATACGAACTAGCCGATTCGATGCTTTCGTCCGCAGGGTTTGAGTGGTACGAAATCAGCAATTGGGCAAAGTCACCCGATCATCAATCTCGACACAATCTGGGGTATTGGACCGGCGAAGACTGGTGGGGAATCGGACCCGGCGCGCACAGTCATGTCGGGAATGTGCGCTGGTGGAACGTGAAGCATCCTGCCGCTTTTGCTGCGCGCGTGCTTTCGGGAGTTTCACCGGCTCATAGTCGCGAAACTTTGGATTCGGACACAACGAAACTTGAGCGGATATTGCTCGAATCCAGGATGAGTTCGGGATTGGATGTCAACATCCTCGAGTCAGAGAACCGCGTGCGAGTCGCCGAATTGATTGCCGACGAGCTTGTTGATGCTAAAGCGGCAATTGGCGGCACAGTCAAACTCACGCTAAAAGGGCGACTGCTCGCGGACGCTGTCGTCCGAGCACTCGCGTTTAGCTAGCGCAGTTCAACACTCGCGGGCGCCGCGCAATTAGTGCACGAATTTGATCGCAACTGGGTATTCGTAGTGTTCGCCCTTGTTCGCGGCAACGGCTGCAAGGATTGAAAACACGATATTTGCAATACTTGCCGCAAAGATGATTACGAAACCTATCAGCAATATTGCGGTCACAAGACCGATAGCACCGGCGACAAGAATCGTTAGCTGAAAGTTCAAGGCGGTCGTTGCGTGTTGCTTGACGAATGGCCCGCGGTCTTTGAGAACGATGTAACCAATCACGGCCGGTAGGAACCCGAAGAAAATCCCACCTACGTGAACCAGAGTCGCCCACAATTTCTCATCAGACGGACTGAGCGGTTGAACGCTTTGGTAAGGATTTGCTGGAGTTGGCATGTTGTCGGTCATGTGCACCATTAAACCAGTTGGGCCGGACATAGTCCGGCCCAACCCCAGTTCGAATCGTTCTACTTGATGAAGCGGAAGTTGAATGGGTAGCGGTAGCTGCCACCACCATTGACTTTGATTCCACCCATGATCGAGAGGATTACGTTTCCAACCCAAAGCAAGAACGTAATGAACCCGAAGAGTCCGCCTAGCCACCAGAACGAGGTGAAGATGAGGGCGCTAGAAATAATCGTCGAAATGACCACCCAAGCGATGTAGATGATGGCAAAGGTGATCTGCCAGTTGAGCGCTTCCTTGCTCTCTTGCTTGGTTAGGTTTCCACGGTCCTTGAACACGAGAAAAATAATCAGAGAAGGAAGGATGAAAAGTACGCCACCGAAGTGAGCGAACGATGCCCACTGCTTGTCCTCAGCTGCACTCAACGGTCCGGCCGGCTGCGGCTGTGGGGCCGGAGGAGTTTGATCAGTCATTAACTTTGCCTTTCAGGTGTTCGGGTGGGGCCTGCTAGAGCCCCAATTGAGTAGTGCTTTCAATGATCCCCATGGGAGGATCGCCACTGGCTCATCCATAAGTTACTGCGAGTAGCGCTCGCTCGCAACGGCAATTAAGCGGTATGTCGGACTAGAATTAGCAATCTAGAGACCCGAGTGCCAAGCGTCGAGGGGGCTGGTTGATGACTACGAATCGAAGTCTAGATGTGCTTCGAGTCATTGTGCAGGACTATGTGGCATCCCGTGAGCCCGTCGGATCAAAGACGATTGTCGAGCGTCATTCCTTTGGAGTTTCTGCGGCAACAATTCGAAACGACATGGCGTTGCTCGAAGAAGAAGAATTGATTACCGCTCCACATACATCGTCTGGCCGCATCCCAACGGACAAGGGCTATCGAGTATTTGTTGACCAACTCGCCGATTTGCGGCCGCTCACTCAAGCCCAACGCCAAGCCATTGAAACTTTCTTGGGGAACTCTGGCGATTTGGACGAAGTGCTTTCGCGCACAGTCCGACTGCTTGCCCAATTGACGCATCACGTTGCGATAGTTCAGTATCCGAGTGTTTCGCGGGTTCGAATCCGTCACATTGAACTTGTCCACTTGGGCGGGCCGAAAGTCATGCTAATTCTGATTTCCGACAGCGGTCGAATCGAGCAATGTCAAATCGATTTGACGAGTAAGCCCGGCGAAGAACTCCTTGCCGAACTCCGATCGAAACTCAACAGCGCAGTTTCTGGCTTGAACTATGTTGAAGCTGTAGCAGTTCTCCCAAAGGTGTTGGCGTCCTTCCCTGAGCAGACTCGAGCTCTCGTTTCTGAAATCTTGAGTTCAATCCAGAATCAATTGGAACAGAATCGCTCAGATCGGTTAGTCATGTCAGGCGCTGCGAATTTGGCACGAACAGTCGAGGATTTTGGCGGGCAAATCCACCCCGTTCTTGAAGCGATCGAAGAACAAGTTACGTTGCTGCGACTGTTTGCAGAAATGGAGCCAGACCATACCGGTTTTGCGGTGAGCATCGGGAATGAAAATGCACCATTCGGACTTGGCGGCACTTCTGTACTATCTAGTGGGTACAGTTCAACTGGTGGGGAAGTAGCTCGCGTTGGGGTGCTTGGTCCGACGAGAATGGACTATTCCGCAAACATGGCTGCAGTACGTGCAGTCGCCCGTTATCTCTCTCGTTTGCTCGGCGAAGACTGAAATCAAGGAACACTTTTGGCAGACCACTACGAGGTTCTAGGTGTTGACCGGGCCGCAAGCCAGGATGACATCAAGAAGGCTTATCGCAAACTCGCCCGCGAATTGCATCCAGATGTGAACCCTGGTTCGGATGCCCAAGAGCGATTCAAGCTCGTCACCCACGCGTACGATGTGCTCTCCGATCCGAAAGCGCGCGAGCAATACGACTTGGGCGGCAACGGTCAAGGCTTTGGATTCGGTGACATTTTTGAAACGTTCTTCGGCGCCGGGCCACAATCGGCCGGGCCAAGATCACGCCGGGAACGTGGCCAGGATGCATTGATTCGCGTCGAGGTTGAACTCAATGATGTGATCTTCGGTCGCAAGAGGGAAATGGAAGTCGACACTGCGGTAATTTGCGAAACGTGCCAGGGTACTTGTTGCACTCAAGGGACCCAACCAATCACTTGCGATATTTGCAAGGGAGCGGGACAAATTCAGCGCACTGTACGAAGCCTCTTGGGAAACGTGCTCACTTCAAGTCCATGCGGGTCCTGCCACGGATTTGGAACAATCATTCAAAGTCCTTGCACGACTTGCGGTGGCCAAGGGCGAGTGCGCGCGAGAAAGAAGATCTCTATCGAGATCCCTGGCGGGGTTGAAACTGGAGTCAGGCTTCAATTGCAAGGTCAGGGTGAAGCGGGTCCAGCCGGTGGGCCAAACGGTGACCTATACATGGAGGTAAAGGTCAAGCATCATGATGTGTTTTCCAGAAGTGGCGATGACTTGCTTGCGACTCTCGAAATTCAAATGACGGATGCGATCCTCGGTACCGATGTCGAGATAAAGGGCTTGGATGGACCGGTAAAGTTTGAGATTCGCCCAGGAACCCAGAGTGCGGATGTCGTCACGGTGAAAGATCGCGGGATCACTCATCTTCGTGGGACGGGTCGCGGCGACTTAAAGATTGGCATCCAAGTCGTAACCCCCGGAAAGCTTGATGCGAAGCAGCAGGAACTTATTCGACAGTTCGCGGGGGTTCGCAAGGCAACTCCGCCAACGCTCACGACGTTCCAACAGTCAATGTTCCAAAAGCTTCGTGACAGATTCTTGAATATTTAGAACACTGGCACGTGGCGCACCTGTATTTGAACGAACAACTCGAGTCGACTGCCGCCGGAGTCGAAATCGAGGTAATTGGTAGTGAAGCAAAACATGCCGTCACTGTCGCACGACTCAAGGTCGCCGAATCCATCTCAATTGGAAACGGTAGAGGACTAGTAGCAAGCGGTGTTGTGAGTTCGATTAGCCCCAACCGGTTTACCGTGCTTGTGGGCAACGTTGTGCGAACTGAAAGACCGAACCAATCGGTAACGCTTGTGCAAGCACTTGCTAAGGGAGATCGAGACGAACTTGCGATCCAAGCCGCAACGGAGCTTGGCGTTGATTCGGTAATCGCTTGGAGTGCCTCACGGTCGATTTCACGGTGGGTGGGACCGAAAGTCGAACGGGGACTGCAACGATGGAACGAAATCCTAAGAGAAGCGACTAAGCAGTCACTGCGTTCCTGGATTCCAAAACTTGAAGGGCTTGAGACTACCCTCGGTTTGGCGGAGCGGACCTCCGAGTCGCAAGTTCTCGTGTTAGAGCCGACCGCAGATTCATCGCTCACACAGATAGATCTAACGATCAAACCGATATCGATAGTGGTCGGGCCGGAAGGTGGCATCAGTCCGGAAGAACTTGACGTTTTGCAACGTGGTGGCGCGCAACTCGTGAGACTTGGGGATTCAGTTCTTCGCACAAGTACAGCTGGACCAGCGGCCCTGAGCGTTCTAAACACTCGATTAGGACGATGGTGAAAATAGGATGGACTATATGACCGAAGAATCCCAGCCGACTGTGTTTTCGCTAATCATCGATCGCAAAATTCCGGCCGATATTGTGTATGAAAACGATGCTGTGATTGCATTCAAAGACATCAATCCGAAAGCGCCAGTACACCTGCTGGTGGTGCCGAAGAATCCAGCGTTCCGCAACGTATCTGAACTTGCAGCGGGCGACCCGACGATCCTTGCCGAAGTGGTGCGCGTTGCTAAAGAATTAGCGACCAAGTTTTGTGGTGGGGAATACCGGCTCGTATTCAATGAGGGCGAATCCGCTGGGCAAACCGTGTTTCATGTTCACGCGCACGTGCTCGGTAGCGGCTTGGATGGCGCCTTGACGGAAGGAAGCCTTGGCGACTGACTCTGAAGACAAAATTGTGACCGATCAACTAAGTGTTGATGGGGTTGCCATGGTGCAAGTTCTTGGCCCTGGTGATCGGTTCTTGCACACGGTCGAGCGGCAATTTCCGAATGTGCAAGTTCACGTTCGTGGAAACCTTGTCACTCTCGAGGGCACAGAAGAACAAGTCAAGGAGGCAAGGAGACTAGTAGAGGAGCTTGTGAGCATGGTAAGAAATGGCCACCCCATCGGGGTAGCCGAAGTGGAAGCTTCGAACAGAATGTTGAAGTCAGATCCGAGTTCGAGTCCCTCCGACGCTTTGGGCCAGTCCATCCTCACTGCGCGAGGGAAAAATATCCGCCCCAAAACTCTCGGTCAAAAACGCTACGTTGACGCAATTGATGCCAACACAATTGTGTTCGGCATCGGCCCCGCCGGTACCGGTAAGACTTACCTTGCCATGGCGAAAGCAGTTCAAGCGCTACAGCGAAAAGAAGTTGCCAGACTAATCTTGACCCGGCCAGCGGTTGAAGCCGGCGAGCGACTGGGATTTTTGCCCGGCACCCTTAACGACAAGATCGACCCGTATTTGCGGCCGCTTTATGATGCGCTCAACGAAATGATGGATCCGGAGCTAGTTCCAAAACTCTTGGCAAGCGGTACGGTCGAAGTGGCACCGCTCGCTTACATGCGTGGACGTACTTTGAATGATTCGTTCATCATCCTTGACGAAGCGCAAAATACCAGCCCGGAGCAGATGAAAATGTTTCTCACCCGACTTGGCTTTGGTTCAAAAATGGTTGTAACGGGGGACATTACACAAATTGATTTGCCGACGGGAGCTAGCGGGTTACAACTAGTCACTAAAGTGCTCGATGGGATCTCGGACATTCACTTCTCAACGCTTACGAGCGATGATGTTGTGCGACATAGCCTTGTTGGTCGGATCGTGGACGCATACACGAAATACGACGCGAAAAAGCTCGCACAACTGCATGGTCACGAAGGCAATCAAGCTGGAAATCGTCAAGATCGCAGAATCGGTCTGCAGCGAACTCGTAAGGCCGGACCTGGGCGGACTGGGGAACGATGAGTATTGAACTTAACAATGAATCCGGGATTGATCTCGATGCGGCTGCTCTCGTGCGGATGGTTGAATTCGCGTTACGGAAATTGTTCGTTCACCCGCAAGCAGAGTTGAGCATTCTCCTCGTAGACGAGGCTGCCATTGAACAATTGCATGTCGAATGGATGGATGAGCCGGGTCCTACAGACGTGCTCAGTTTTCCGATGGATGAACTGCGACCAGGTTCGGAGGACGCGATTAGTCCTGCCGGTCTGCTCGGGGACATCGTTGTGTGCCCGCAAGTCGCTGCGGTTCAAGCCGAAACTGCTGGACATAGTTTGCAAGATGAAGTTCAACTTCTAACCTGCCACGGGTTGTTGCACTTGCTTGGGTTCGATCACGCAACCTCCCAAGAAGAGCAAGAAATGTTTTCCTTGCAAAAGCAGATACTTTCAGAGTTTGCTCAAACCGAGCGAAGTACGTAGCGATGATTGCCCTGTTCGCGATCGCTGCCTTAGTCCTAATCGGCGTGGGCGGCTGGCTTGCCGCAGCCGACGCCGCGCTGTCGGTATTGTCGCGAACCGACCTGATTGAGATTTCTAGTCGCTCACGCGCCGGAAAGTCTTTGCGATCCATCGCTTCCGACATGAATGCGCACAGCAACGCTTCAAACTTTATGAGAGTGCTCGCAGAAACAACTGCCGCTGTCTTGGTCACCTTAGCGCTTGCCTACGTTCTTGATTGGTGGTGGGCACTATTGGCCGCCACTCTAATAATGACGGTCGTATCGTTTGTGCTAGTCGGTTCAAGTCCTAGAGCATTTGGGCGTATTCACGCCGAGACTGTGATCAGGTGGAGTGCACCAATCGTGCGCACCTCGAGATCAATTCTTGGGCCGCTCGCTTCAGTCCTTGTCGCTTTCGGGGATCGAGTTGTGCCAGGTAAATCCCGAACTGTCTCCTTTGCAAATGAAGATCAACTCTTGAGTATGGTCGACGAGGCAACCGAGATGGAATTGCTCGAAGAAGACGATCGCGAATTAATTCATTCGATCTTTGAATTCAACGACACGGTGGTCCGAGAAGTAATGGTTCCAAGGATCGACATGATCACTTTGGATGAAACCGCAACGGTAGACCAAGCTATGAGTCGCTTTCTGGAGAGTGGTGTATCGCGGATTCCAGTTGTTGGGACTGATATTGACGAAATCAGGGGAGTGCTCTATTTGCGTGATCTCGCGCGGATTCAATTTGAAAAGCCATCTTCGAACTTCTCACTGACAAAACTGATTAGGCCGGCGATGTTTGTGCCCGACTCAAAGAAAGTTGACGACCTCTTACGCCAAATGCAACTTGAGTCGAACCATCTAGCCATGGTGGTCGACGAATACGGTGGCATTGCTGGGTTGGTAACCATGGAGGATTTGATTGAGGAGTTGGTAGGAGATATTTCAGACGAATACGACCGCGACAGTGCCGAGGTACAAGAGTTGGGTGAAGGCAAGTTCCGGGTGAGCGGCAGGTTACCAATCGACGAATTAGGTGAGTTGTTCGACTTGGAGCTTGAAGATGAAGACGTGGATACGGTCGGTGGTCTATTGACGAAGCAACTCGGTCGATTGCCGCGAACAGGGTCGCGGGTTGAAACATCCGGCCTTAGCTTGCTTGCAGAGCGAACCGAGAATCGTGGAACACGAGTTCGAACAGTGATCGTCGAGCGAGTCGAGAAGCCAATTCAAGAGACGCCGGAGTGAAACATTGAGTGAATCGTTTCGTTCCGGATTCGCAACTTTCGTCGGAAGGCCGAATGTCGGCAAATCGACTTTGACGAACGCTTTGGCTGGAGAAAAAGTCGCAATAACAAGCGACAAACCGCAAACCACAAGGCGAGCGATAAGGGTCATTATCAATCGAAGTGCTGGTCAACTTGTGGTCGTTGACACACCGGGAATGCACAGGCCAAGAACTTTGCTCGGTGAGCGACTAAATGATCTTGTCCAATCCAATCTAGCCGAAGTTGATGTTGTATGTTTCTGCATTCCCGCAGCGGAGAAACTCGGGCCAGGTGATCGATTCATCAATGCGCAAATCGAACAATTCCCGAAAGCCAAGCACGTAGCAATTGTGACGAAAACCGACTCGGCGCCGAAAGAGGCGATCGCGAACCAATTGCTTGCGGTCAGTCGGCTTCGAAATTGGGACTTAGTGATTCCGGTGTCTGGGCGAAGCGGTGACCAAGTTGAGCTCTTGGCAACGGAACTAATCAAGTTGCTCCCGGAATCCCCGCCACTGTATCCAGTGGGTACCGTTACTGAGGAAAGCCTTGAAGATCGGATTTGCGAGCTCATTAGGGAGGCGGCTCTTCATCGTGTTGTAGATGAACTGCCGCATTCGATAGCCGTCACAATCGACGACATGATTGAGCGAGACGACGGCAAACTTACCGAAATCTACGCAAATATCTGGATTGAGCGCGATAGCCAGAAGGGAATCTTGATCGGCCATAAGGGTTCAAGGCTTGGTGAAATAGGTTCGCTTGCGCGGGCATCCATTGAGCCAATGATTGGTCACCAAGTGTTCTTGTCGTTGAGAGTAAAAGTTGCCAAGGACTGGCAGAAAGATCCAAAGCAACTAGGTCGCTTAGGTTTTTGATTTCAACGCGCTAACTGTGCGCGCTGATAAAACGTGAGTGGGCGACCGGGCAAACGCCCGATCGCCCACTACGAATTGCAGTTAGAACTGCGCTTGGAAGGTGCTCAGTATCTTGTCCAGCACTGTGCTCTTGTCGGTGTCAGAAACCATCTGAACAAACAAGATCAAAAAGTGTGTATTAGAAACATCCTTCAAAGCGGCGACCACAATTTCGGTTGAGGTGCCACCACAGTTCTGGAAATACACGAACTGGCCCTTGTAAAGGCTGTCGTCATACGGTCCCTCATTTGCGACCGTGCACTTGGTTCCATCGCCGGCCTTGTAGTTCGCGATGATCGTTTCCGGGTCTACGCCAACGGCATCTGTGCTTGCCGCAACTTGAACTGAAGGCGTGCTGTAAGAAGTCGTCGCGGTCGCAAGGTCAGGCGAAGCCGTTACCTGGTAGTAAACGGAGCCATCACCAGCAGTAAAGCTGGAGCCATCTACTTGGTTCCAGTTACTTGGGACAGAGACACTTACAGCACCGGAGTCATCCTTGACTGTGGCGAAGCCGCCCGAGTTGTCACCACCGTTGTTGCCGCCGTTACCTTGCGAAACGAGCTGGAGTGCTTCTCCGTTGAACTGTCCCTTGTAAACGGCGCCTTCAATGGGGCGGTACAGCTCAAAATCGATTACAGCATCCGCGCCTTGAGTCTTTAGGACCTGGCAGTAGTCGCCGAGGCTACCGTCCGGCGCCATTGTGACTCCACCCATTGAGATTAGGACGTCCCCTGGCTCAATTCCGGCTTTGTCTGCTGGGCTACCGGCAGCGACGGATTCAACCCAAATTCCGTTAGCAGTTCCGTCATCGGCGGGTGCCATCGCTTGAGCATTTAAGCCAAGCGACAACACAACCTTGCCCTTTTCCAGGTCCTTGATAATCGGCAAAACCTGATCACGGTGGATTGCGTAGTTGTAGTCGAGGTCGTCACGTCCCGCGTAGTTCACTCCGACAACTCGACCGTTCTTGTCAACCAGCGGTCCACCCGAGTTGCCGCCACGAATACGAGCGTCGTGTTCGATCACGTGGTCCAAGGATGCCCAAGAGTCATCTTGAGGTACGTCAGATTTCGAAACAATCCCACGAGTCATTGTGAAGTTCGGATCGCCAAGAGGGAATCCAGCGGAGTAAACGTCGAGAGCGGTTTCAATCTTTCCCGAGTGCCATGCCATGAACGGGTAGTTACCCTTATCAAGTTGGATGACAGCCAAGTCGAGGCACTCAGAGGCTCCGAGCACTTTCGCGTTGTACTGCTTCTGAGTCTTGCCACCAATCCAGACTTTAAGAGTTCCCGCGCCAACCACCACGTGGTTGTTGGTCAGTGCGATTCCGCTTGGGTCAATGATGAATCCAGACCCGCGGGCCGCTTGTTCAGTAGGCTCGGTCGTTCCAATTGGAACGAATGTGCCTTGGGCTTGAATCTGAATGGTTGCAGACTGAACATGCTTGAAATCCACTGGCTGTGGGCCCGAGGGGAGCCCGCCAGGGAAACACGATGACAGTGAAATCGCAGTGGCACTTGCCACTGCGAATAGAGCTACACCGCGTGCAACAGTGCGCTCGGATTGGCGTTGCCTGAACACCTAGTCCTCCTGAATCGGCTGATATTACTCGCCGGTTGAAAGTTGGTTTTTTGCACCCAGATTCAAGGCAAGTTGATACAAGCTCTGATCCTGTTGGGTCGATATTAGAGCCAATTGGTCACGTTCGCATTACATCTTGGTGTTAGGCTTTTTTCGTGTCATTTGGCTTGCTTCTCCTTACTAGCCGCGACGGGACCTAATCCGGGCCTCTCTCGTCGCGGAGTTAGTCGTTGGCCGACACGCTAGTAGAGGAGAGAGACCAGAAAATGCGCAACAATCAAACGGCTTCTAACATGCCGATCCATAAATATCGTCCCTATCAGGATGACCTAAAAGTCGAACTTTCTGACCGCACTTGGCCAGATGCAAAAATCACAAAAGCACCTCGATGGTGTGCGGTTGACCTTAGGGATGGTAATCAAGCTCTCATCGATCCAATGAGCCCAGAGCGCAAACAAATCATGTTCGATTTGCTAGTCCGCATGGGATACAAGGAAATCGAAGTCGGTTTCCCTTCAGCAAGTCAAACGGATTTTGAGTTCGTAAGAAAACTCATCGAAGAAGACTTGATTCCCGACGATGTGACAATTCAGGTCTTGACTCAAGCTCGTGAGGAACTAATCAATCGAACCTACGAATCGATTAGGGGCGCCAAGCAAGCAATAGTTCACTTGTATAACTCGACGAGCATCCTGCAAAGAGACGTTGTGTTTCGCACCGACAAAGCCGGAATCATCGATATCGCGGTGACGGGTGCGAAGCTTTGCAAGGCGGCGGAAAAGCTCGCTCCGGGTACCGAAATCTATTACGAATACTCCCCAGAAAGTTACACGGGTACTGAACTCGAATTCGCCGCTGAGGTTTGCAACCGAGTCATGGAAGTGTTCGTACCCACTCCAGAAAAGAAGGTTGTAATAAACCTGCCAGCCACGGTGGAAATGGCAACACCCAATGTCTATGCGGACTCGATCGAATGGATGTCTCGCAATTTAAACCACCGCGAGAATGTGATTTTGAGCCTGCATCCGCACAATGATCGTGGTACCGCGATAGCAGCTGCTGAACTCGGTTACATGGCGGGAGCGGATCGAATCGAAGGTTGCTTGTTCGGCAATGGAGAAAGAACCGGCAACGTGGATCTTGTTGCGCTGGGAATCAACCTATTTACTCAGGGGATTGATCCGCAGATCGATTTCAGTGACCTCGACGATGTGAAACGTATCGCTGAGTTTTGTAATCAATTACCAGTACACGAACGGAGCCCGTGGGCTGGCGCGCTTGTGTACACGGCATTTAGCGGCTCCCATCAGGATGCAATAAAGAAGGGCTTTGAAGCCATGGAAGCAACAGCCGAGGCGCAAGGTGTCAATACTGACGAGCTTCGCTGGGCTGTACCGTACTTGCCGGTTGACCCGAAAGATCTCGGTCGCAGTTACGAAGCCGTCATCCGAGTTAATTCGCAGTCCGGAAAGGGCGGTATCGCTTATCTGCTAAAGGCTGACCATGCTCTCGACTTGCCAAGAAAACTCCAAATCGAGTTCAGCGGGGTAGTGCAAGCGAAAACGGATTCCGAAGGAGGAGAAGTTTCCAGCGCCCAAATCTGGGAGATATTCAGTGATGAATACCTTCCTTCGGCTTTCCCAGATGACAAGTGGGGAAAATTCGAACTCAAGCGCACTCGAACCTCTAGTGATCTCGCCGGTTCGGTGTCCCTGTTTGCTGAACTGCGCGCGGGCGAATCAACAATCGAAAGCGAAGGAGTTGGAAACGGCCCAGTCGCGGCATTCTTGGACCTATTTGCCAAGCAGGGAGTCGACATTAAGGTCTACGACTATGTTGAGCACGCTCTCGGCGCCGGTGGGGATGCCATGGCCGCCTCCTACATAGAGTGCCAAGTAGCCGACAAGCGACTTTGGGGGGTCGGAATTGATGCGGATATTTCCACGGCGAGCCTCAAGGCGGTTGTTTCGGCGGTAAACCGCGCAGTTCGACTCGAGTCTCAACGCTACGAACTGGCAAGCGTCTAGCCTCGGGATACTAGAAGGTTTTAGAACCTCGCAGTCTTGCCACGGAGGCTGCGAGTGGAATACCTGGCCGGAGGTCGGGGGAGTTTTCAGGGTCACCGTACCGTGAAACTATGGGTAGGAATCCTGCCCAAGCATCACTTGCGATGTCTTCTTCGGGGTCTTCTGGCCACATGATCGAAGACTTGAAGCTCCACTCGTCGATTCGCATTTTCAGCAGAAGTGTTGCTGCGAGTTCCTTCTTTGTTGCCGGGCGCAATTCCGAGAGCCGTTTTGGAAGAAGTCCGTCTACGACCAAATCTAAAGCGCGAGCCTTTTCGACACCTTTCAATGGCACGCAACGACCAAATAGCACTGCGCTCTTGTATTGCATCGAGGATTCAAAACCACTTCGTGCGTAAACCAGACCTTCAAGGATTGAAACTGAAGCACTCACTTCGCGCCCGTCGGAGAGTTTTCGTAACCACCAAGAACCCGTCGAACCGTGCATGAGTATGTCGTCGTTGTCGCGCACGAACGCGTTAGGCATGACTACGGGAGATGAGTGTTCAACGAATCCGAAGTGACCGATCGGTACAGCATCCAAGAGCGCATGCAGAGCTGCTTTGTCGTTAGTGGTAACTCGTTCAGGCATCCTGGCTGGTTTGGTTCGATTTCGGTTCACAAATTCATTCTGACTGAATAGTTTCCGGGGGTCGCGCCTTGATTACTGCGATTCATCAGCTCGAACCTCACGTTCTAAGTCGATAATCAATAGGTGCCTGTCTATCGGGATGAAATGGTCGTGTTGCGAACTCACAAACTTGGTGAGGCGGACCGCATCGTCACGATGTTAAGCAAGCAGCACGGAAAGATTCGTGCCGTGGCCAAAGGAGTACGTCGCACGGCATCGAAATTTGGTGCTCGGCTTGAACCATTTATGGTTGCAGACGTGCAACTGCATAAGGGTCGGAACTTGGACATAGTTACTCAAGCCGAGACTCTTGGTACCTATGGCGCCGATATTTCGAATGACTATTCCAGCTATACGACGGCGAGCGCGATGGTTGAAACAGCAGATCGAATCACGGATGATTCTGGTTCAACGCAGCAGTATCTGCTATTGGTTGGCGGGTTGCGCAGCCTTGCGAGACGCGAACACGATCAGCGCTTGATTCTCGATTCATACTTGCTGCGGTCGCTAGCGATTGCCGGCTGGGCACCCAGTTTTCGAGATTGTGCCGTGACCGGGAAGCCCGGACCACATTCGGCATTCGTAGTTCAACTTGGTGGGATTGTTTCAGATGAGGTTGCGCCACCCGGATCCCCGAGGCTCGACAACGCAACGATCGAACTGTTAGAGGCGCTCTTTACCGGAAACTGGGAGCAAGCAGACCTCGCCGAACGAAGCACTCGAACTCAAGCAAGCGGTGTCATTGCGGCGTTCGCACAATTCCATTTGGAACGTAGCCTTCGTTCTTTGGAGCACATCGAATCGGAGACACGAATTGTCTGAACACGAACCTAAAGATTCGAATGCGTTTCGACCAATCGACTGGACCGGAAAATATCCGCCGAAGTTCGGCGGCGATTCGGTCCCGAAGCATGTGGCAATCGTCATGGACGGCAACGGCCGGTGGGCAAATTCTCGCGGCTTAACTCGAATTGAAGGGCACAGGGCTGGCGAGGCAGCGCTACTAGACGTGGTTGCAGGTGCGATTCAATGCGGTGTGCGGTACTTGAGTGTCTACGCGTTTTCGACGGAGAACTGGTCGAGGTCTCCTGAAGAGGTGCGATTTCTCATGGGATTCAATCGCGAAGTGTTGCACCGCAGGCGAGATCAGCTAAATGAATGGGGAGTTAGGGTTCGCTGGTCTGGCAGGAAACCCAGACTCTGGGGATCCGTAATAAAAGAACTTCAGTTTGCCGAGGAACTGACAAAGCACAATCGTGTCTTGGATTTGACGATGTGTGTCAATTATGGTGGGCGGCTTGAACTTGTTGATGCGATTAGCCAAATTGCGAACGAGGTGGCCCGCGAAAAGCTAAAGCCATCGAACATCTCTGAAAAACTAATCCAAAAACACCTCTACCAACCAACCCTGCCGGATGTGGACTTGTTTATTCGAAGCTCTGGCGAGCAAAGAACCAGTAATTTCTTGCTTTGGCAGAGTGCTTACGCCGAAATGGTGTTTCTCGATACGCTTTGGCCGGATTTCACAAGGGAGCAATTATGGGTCGCCATTCAGGCTTACGCGACTCGCAATCGACGTTTTGGTGGCGCAATGGACTCCCCGAAACGCGTGTGACCAGTTTTCGCACGCTAACTGCACAGGGCGCACTGTATTGCAGTCGTAAACTGGAGGATCACAGCCGACCGGAGTTACACTCCGGCTGACCCTCTGGAGTAGAACCGTGGCGACCGCCTCATCCCTTGACGCAGTTATCTCGTTAGCAAAACGACGCGGGTTTGTATTTCAAGCGGGAGAGATTTATGGAGGTTCCCGCTCGGCTTGGGATTACGGGCCGCTCGGGGTTGAGCTGAAAGAAAACATCAAGCGCCAATGGTGGCGCTCGATGGTCACATCGAGAGAAGACGTAGTTGGTCTCGATTCCGCGATCATTCAACCACGCCAAGTTTGGGTCGCTTCCGGCCACGTTTCGGCATTCACGGACCCACTCACCGAATGTCTCCACTGCCACCGCAGATTCCGAGCTGATCATTTGGAAGAAGCGTTCATTGAGAAAAAGGGACGAGCTCCAGAAAATGGCTTAGCCGACATCGTTTGCCCGAACTGTGGCACTCGAGGTCAATGGACCGAACCTCGAGACTTTCAAATGATGCTCAAGACCTACCTTGGGCCAATCGAGGATGAAAGCGGAATGCACTATTTGCGTCCGGAAACTGCGCAAGGCATTTTTGTAAACTTCAACAACGTACTCGGGGCGGCACGCATGAAACCGCCATTTGGAATCGCGCAAGTCGGCAAGAGCTTTAGAAACGAAATAACACCAGGAAACTTCATTTTTCGCACTCGCGAATTCGAGCAAATGGAAATGGAGTTTTTTGT
>JAHBSS010000038.1 GCA_019639015.1 Cryobacterium sp.
ACGATTTTCAAGCCTGGATGCTGTTTGCGTCGTTCTCGCAAGCGAAGGTTATCCTGAGTCGCCGATCACGGGTCGCAAAATTGAAGGACTGGAAGAAGCCGCCAACGCTGGAGCTCAAATCCTGCACGCGGCAACGACTCAACAGGGAAGCGACCTACTGGCAAACGGTGGTCGAGTGCTTAGCGTTGTCGCAACCGGGAAAACTTTCGCGCAGGCCCGGGAGACTGCCTATCACGCGATTTCGCGCATCCAATTGCAAGGCTCTCATTACAGATCCGACATTGCATCGGGGGTTGATTCGTGAGCACCGACCCGAATTGGATCGCCGTATATTCGGGGAAGGTTCGTGAGCTCTACCGCTTGGAAACGCACCCGGGTGTTCTGCTAATGGTTGCAACGGATCGAGTTAGCGCATTCGATTACATTTTGGAACCTGAGATACCCGGGAAAGGCAAAGTGCTCACCGAAATAACTGATTGGTGGTTTGCACAATTTCCGACGGTACCGAATCACTTGATCGATGCGACTAGTTTGGCCGAAATCGAACCCCTCGTTCCTGAACGGTTCCAAGGTCGGTCGATGCTTGTTCGATCGTTGAAAATGTTTCCGATCGAGTGTGTAGTTCGTGGGTATCTCGCCGGTAGTGCCTGGGCGGAGTATCAAGAATCTTCAACTGCTTGCGGACACGCACTGCCGGGAGGATTGAGTTTTGGCGACAAGTTACCTGAACCCATTTACACTCCAGCTTTCAAGGCTCCGGTTGGTGAGCACGACGAGAACATTAGTTTTGAGCGGACCGTTGAGCTTGTTGGTTTTGAAGTTGCCGTCAAACTGCGGGACTTAAGTCTTCAGGTGTACACCGAAGCAGCTTCAATTGCTGAGCGAGAACGACTGCTGCTAGCCGACACTAAGTTTGAATTCGGCGTGGATGATCAAGGAGTAATTCGACTAGCCGACGAAGTGCTCACGAGTGACAGCAGCCGTTATTGGGATGAGGGTTCGTGGCGCGATGGGATGCGCAAGGAAAGCTTCGATAAACAAATCGTTCGGGATTGGTTGGCCGCAAACTGGGATCGGATGGGTCACCCTCCAAGACTCCCGGACCACATCGTCTTGGAAACCGCCAAAAGATACCGTGAACTGCAAACTCGACTTACGGAATAACTCGGCTTCGCTTCTCGTTTCAGATTGGGTGGGTGCAAGTCTGCACTACAACTATTCGGAGTAAATCATGACCCAAAAGGCCATAGACATTCTTGCTGCTGACACTGCTATGGGTGCCGTGACCCTGCTTGTGGCAGATCTTGATCTGATGATCGGTTTCTACCGTGACGGTGTCGGGCTTGACCTGCTTGAGCAGATCGGCGACGAGGCAATCTTAGGCAGACCTGGCAAACCTGTAATCAAGTTGAGGTTATCAAAACAACTTCGCCATGCGTCTCAAACGGCGGCAGGGCTCTACCACACAGCAATTTTGTTCGAGAGCAAATCTGATCTTGCCGCTGCGTTGCTTTCGGTAGTTAGAAAGTACCCACACAGTTACACGGGTAGTGCTGATCACTTTGTCAGCAATGCGTTCTATTTCGATGACCCAGAAGGTAACGGTGTGGAACTGTATTGGGACACTGCTCGCGCGCTTTGGGAGTGGAATCAGTCAGGCATCCGAATGGGTACCGAATGGTTGGACCCGAACCGGTTCCTGCAAGACAACCTCACCGAAGAAGGAAGAAGTGCGCCAGGTGACGGACTTGCAACGGTCGGGCACGTGCATTTGAAAGTCGGGGACATCGCTACCGCGAAATCGTTTTATGTCGACACTGTCGGGTTTGAGATCACTTTTGAAATGGGTAATCACGCGTTATTCGTTTCCGCTGGCGGTTACCACCATCACTTGGGAATGAATACTTGGCAAAGTGCGGGTGCGCTGGCGCGAACCCCTGCGTTGGGCCTCGGTCAAGTTTCAATTCAAGTGCCGAGCCGTGCGGACCTCGGTGCGCTTGGCGAGAGATTATCTAGCAAGGCAATTCCCGTGAAGAACAACGGGAACTCCTTGGAATTTGTTGACCCGTGGTCAAATCAAGTGAAGGTACTTTCAACGCAAAACTGAACTAAGCAGCAGGCTTGTTTCTGAGTTCACGATCCCGCTGATCGAACGGATGCGCCCCAAGACTGAATCGAAATGCGCCAAGCTCTCAGCTCCGAGTTCTGCAACAAGGTCCCAGCCGCCGTTCGTCGTGTGAAGTGACCGGATTTCTGGGATGCCGCGTAGCTCGCGAATCACATAATCCGTGTTTCTGCCTTCAACCTCGATTAGGGTCATCGCCCGAACCTCTAACGGGTCAAGTTCGTCTCGAACTCGAACGGTGAACCCGATTATTGTTCCGCTGCTTTGCAGCCGCTCAATTCTTGAGTTCACGGTCGCTCTGGCCACCCGGAGCCTTCTCGCGAGCTCGGCGACAGGCATTCGCCCGTCCTCTCGAAGTGCTGAAAGCAACTTGCGATCGATTTCGTCAAGCCCAATGGTTGTCATTATGTAAGGATACTGTGATCATTTTGACTTGTTTCTGCACAGATCGATTACATTCTTGCAATTGTTAGCGCATATCGACTGGAACTAGCGTGTAATTGACTGTTGTTAGGAGCCTCAATGACCCGATTTGTGGATGTCCACGACATGGTGCGCTGGATTGGCCGTTTCGGTCACGAAGCGATCATGTCTGGGATGGTCGAATACTTGGAATCCGATTTCAAACGTTGGCAAAGCTTTGAGAAGTCCCCGCGTGTTGCCAGCCACACCCCGTTTGGCGTGATCGAACTAATGCCAACTAGCGATGCTGATACCTATGCGTTCAAATACGTCAATGGGCACCCATCCAACCCTGCTCGCGGGTTTCAAACCGTTACAGCGTTTGGTGTGCTCGCTGATGTTCAAAACGGTTACCCGGTGTTTCTTGCGGAAATGACGGTACTAACAGCGTTACGAACTGCGGCGACATCCGCGATGGTTGCGAAACAGCTTGCGCGACCTGAGAGCACGACGATGGCGTTGATTGGCACTGGTAGCCAATCCGAGTTCCAATCAATTGCGATCCGTTCGGCAACCGGCATCAACAAGTTGCGCATCTGGGATACCGATCCGGATGCCATGGCAAAGTGCGAACGAAACTTAGAACCACTGAATTTTGAAATCTACAAGGCCAGTTCCGCCGCCGATGCGGCAGCTGGTGCGGATATCGTTACAACCTGCACGGCGGATAAGACGAACGCGCAAGTGTTGCACAAAGATGCAATCAGGCCGGGGATGCACTTGAATGCGATCGGTGGGGATTGTCCTGGAAAGACCGAACTTGACCCGGACATCCTTGATGAGGCAACCGTGTTCGTCGAATACACGCCGCAGACTCGAATTGAGGGTGAAATTCAAAACAAGCCGGCGGATTTTGCTGTCACCGAGTTTTGGCAAGTTCTGACCGGTAAGGCACCCGGACGCACGAGCGAAACCCAAGTGACAATTTTCGACTCGGTCGGGTTTGCGATTGAAGACTTCTCGGCACTGAGGTACTTGCGAGATTCGGTTGACGGAACCGAATTCTTTGAAGAAATAGACCTCGTCGCACACCCAGATGATCCGAAAGACTTGTTCGGATTCGTTGGCGCCTATTCACCAGTTGGGGGTTAGATTGAGCGTCCAAGCACCTTCAGCAGTGATTCTTATTAGGCCGCATCATTTTTCGGTGAATCCGGTTACCGCTGCGGACAACGCATTTCAGGAAGTCCCAAACTTGGCTCCCGAAGTGATCGCGAAGGGTGCTTACAGTGAAGCGAGCGCCCTACAGTCAGCGCTAGAAGGCGCTGGCGTTCGAGTCCACGTGTTCGAGGATGACGAGACCAGCCGTCCAGACAGTGTGTTTCCAAACAATTGGTTGTCCACGCATATTGGAGGGCACGTAGCGGTATATCCGATGTTTGCACCGAACCGTCGACTTGAGCGACGTTGGGATGTCGTCGACATGCTCAAGGAGAAGTACCGTGTGCAGGATGTAATCGATTACTCGGGTCTCGAAGTTGACGGAATCTACCTTGAAGGCACAGGCGCGATGGTGCTTGATAACGATGAACGCGTCGCTTATGTCGTGAAATCCAGTCGCGCAGATCCGATTGCGTTAGAGCGGTTTTGTACAAATTTCGGTTACGAACCGATGGTGTTTGAAGCTACCGATCCGACGGGCAAGCCGATTTATCACACGAACGTCATGATGACGATTGCAACGGAGTTTGCTCTCGTCGGAACCGAGATGATTCAACCACCGGAACGCAGGCAAGAGATTATTGAACGGTTAGAGTCCTCCGGTCGCAAGGTGATAACGCTCGACTTTGACCAAATCGCGAACTTTGCCGGAAACTGCCTGGAACTCACGGGCAGCGAAGGTCGAATCTTGGCGTTGTCGCAGCGAGCCCTAGAGAGCTTGCGTGCCGAGCAAATCGAAATCATCGAACGAAGTTGCAAGTTGGTTGCCGTACCGGTGCCGACCATCGAACTAAGCGGCGGTTCGGTGCGATGCATGATTGCTGGCATCCACCTAACTGCCCGCACGAATGCACCTACCTAGTCGAGAGCACTTTCGGCGGGCTCATCCCCCGGAGCGGGTTGCCCTTGTTGAACCCAAGCAACGGTTTGTTTCGGTTTTGCAAAGAACAAAACGATGATCGCGCACAAGAACACTGTTGCGGCGGGAAGTAGCAGGGTTTGAGCCATTGCGGCACTAAAACCGGCCTGCATGCTTTCCGGTAAAGTGCCGCTAAATCCGTGTTGACCCGTCTCAATACCTGGTAGTTCGACGCTAAGTCTGACTTGAATCAAAGCCGCTACCGCAGCACTTCCAAGTACCGAACCGAACTGACGAGTTGTGTTGTAAACGCCCGATCCGGCACCGGCTTGGGCTTGCGGCAAATTCCTTGTCACGGTGGTTGATATCGGTGACCAAATGCAAGCATTCGCTAGACCCATGACGGCGCTCGGCAATAGCAACCATTCGAATGCCACCCCCGGGGCCAATAGCATCGAGTACCAAACGAGCGAAATACCCAACAGAGCTGCGCCGGTGAACGCAACAAAGCTGGGGTTCACTCGATCAACGAGGCGACCAACCGGCCCGGCAAGTAGGGTATTCAACACCGCCATCGGCACCATCATGAGAGCCGATTCTGTCGGAGTGAAACCAAGTACCAGTTGCAGAAAGAAAATCAGCGGGAGAGAGAAACTCGTTACCGTGAATCCGACCGTACTTATTGCGGCATTCCCTAGAGCAAAGTTGCGATCTCGAAACAGACTCAGCGGCAAGAGAGGTTCACCCTTGTGATTAATCCGCTGCCACACCAAGAAAATCGCCAATACAACCAACCCGGCGATTATCAGACTCCACACCGAGATCGGGCCGACAATCGTACCCCACTTGTACGACTCCCCTTCTTGGATTCCGAACACAAGTAGGAACATTCCAACCGCATTCAGCACTACCCCGGGTATGTCGAACCGGTGCGGATGGGTTTGAAGCTTTGGCACGAGCTTGACTGCCATTACAAATGCGACGACCCCGATCGGCAAGTTGATGAAGAAAATCCACTCCCAACCGAGACCGTCAACAAGTAACCCGCCAAGTACCGGTCCGACCAATGTTGCGACCCCGGCGACCGAACCCCAAAGTCCCATCGCTTGACCACGCCGATCGGGCGGGAAAATTCGCGTGATGATCGCCATCGTCTGCGGAGTCATCATTGAGGCACCAAGACCTTGAACCGCTCGAGCCGCAATCAATTGGCCAACATCCGCCGATAGGCCGCACCAAGCTGAGGACAGGGTGAAAACCACCAAGCCGATCAAATAGAGATTCTTCGGCCCAAATCGGTCGCCTAGCCTGCCCGTAATCAATAACGGCACGGCATATGCAAGAAGGTATGCGCTCGTGACCCAAATTACTTCGTTGATTCCGGTGTGCAATCCCTCCATTATTCGAGGATTCGCAACCGAAACGATCGTTGTGTCAATCAATAGCATGAAAAACCCGAGCACTAGAGCCCACAATGCTGGCCAGGGTCTGAAATTGGAAGTCATCGCCGTTGGAATCTACGCTCATCAACGCCAGGAGCAAAATTGTCTCGTCGGTAGGATTGAAACCAGTCAGAGCCCCAGGAGGAACCGTGCCAGTAATCGTTGTTGAAGTAATGCCTAAGGCCGAACTTCTAGACCCTGCTGGCAAAGCGGTAGCTGGAGCAATTCGCAGGCTCGGTAACACACAATTCGAGGCGATACGGATTGGAAAGCGATTCGAATTGCATTTTGAAGGAGACCCAAACACTGCCCTTGAGGCCGCCCGCAAGCTTGCTGACTCAATGCTTTCCAACTCGGTAATTGAAGACGTTGTTGATGTCAGATTGGATGATTCAAAGGCCAAGGTGGAAGCGTGAGTCGAATCGGAGTCGTAACGTTTCCTGGGTCACTTGATGATCGCGATGCACTTCGTGCAATCAGGCGTGCAGGTGCGCAACCGGTGTCGATATGGCACGGAGACCGTGATCTCGGTGGCGTCGATGCGTTGGTGCTCCCCGGAGGCTTCAGCTACGGGGACTACTTGCGTTGTGGCGCAATAGCCAGTCACTCGCCAGTAATGACAGAAGTGATCGCCGCAGCGAAACGCGGTTTACCCATTCTGGGAATCTGCAACGGGTTCCAAATCCTGGTTGAGTCACACTTGCTACCCGGAGGGTTGATTAGAAACGATGGGGGCTCGTTTGTGTGCCGCGATCAAAAGCTCAGAGTCGAGAACACGAAAACCTCATGGACCAACGCGTTTTCTCCGGGAGACGAAATCACAATCCCGCTCAAGAATGGTGAAGGCGGTTACATCGCCGACGCTGAAACTCTCGCTCAGCTCGAAGGTGAGGGGCGGGTAGTGTTCCGCTATCTTGACGTGAACCCAAACGGGTCGATGAACGATATTGCCGGAATCACAAACGAGCTGGGGAATGTGGTCGGCTTGATGCCTCATCCTGAACACGCAACGGAGGAGGGTTTTGGTCCCGACACCAAGCTTGCAATGCGAAACGGTACCGATGGGTTGCGGTTTTTTTCGAGCGTACTGAACACCCTCGCTGTCGCTTGACTCCGGCAGTAGGAGTAACGTACAAAACACTCACTTTCAAAGGAGAAAGCACGTGTTTAAAAGCCCATACCCTGACGTAACCATCCCTAATACCAGCATCTACGATTACCTGTTCGCTGATTTAAGTGACACCGAACTTGATGGGATTGCCTTCATCGACGGAAACTCCGGTACCGAAACCAGTTACAGATCCCTAATCGCCCAAATCAACGGAGTCGCCGGAGCCCTCGCGGCCCGAGGTGTCGGATTGGAAACCGTTGTCGCACTGCTGTGCCCGAATACTCCAGCGTTCGGGAGTGTATTTCACGGCATCCTTCGCGCCGGTGCAATCGTGACAACCCTGAACTCGCTTTACACGGCAGAAGAAATCGAGAAGCAACTTCGAGACTCAAAAGCCGAATGGTTTTTCACCGTCTCGCCGTTACTATCTGGTGTGAAGACCGCTTGCGCTGCCGTCGGAATACCGGATGATCACTTGATTGTTATGGATGGCGCTGAAGGTCATCCATCTTTGAGAGACCTGCTAACAGAGGCGGCTACACCGCCAGTTGTGAAGTTCGACCCTGCAACTCACATCGCGGTCTTGCCGTATTCTTCGGGAACAACTGGCAAACCAAAAGGGGTCATGCTCAGTCACCGTAACTTGGTTGCAAACGTTGAGCAGTCTCGCCAGATGGTCTCACTAAAATCAAGTGACCGAGTATTGGCGTTCCTGCCGTTCTTTCACATTTACGGCCTAACCGTGCTGCTAAATCTGGCCATCAAAGAGCACGCAGCGCTAGTTACGATGCCGAAATTCGATTTTGTGGAGTTCTTGCGCGTCATCCAAGATCACAAGTGCTCGTTCGTATTCATTGCGCCGCCAGTCGCGGTTGGACTTGCCAAACACCCGCTAGTTGAGCAACACGATCTTTCAAGTGTTCGGATGGTGTTCAGTGGCGCTGCTCCTCTTGATGGTCAACTAGCTCAAGCTGTGGCTGAGCGAATTAATTGTCAACTCAAGCAGGGTTACGGTATGACGGAGCTCAGTCCAGTAAGCCAGGTCATTCCACAGGATCGCGATGACTTACCGCTGGATTCTGTAGGGTTCACTATCCCAAACATGGAATGCAAGCTAATTGACCCGATGACCGGAAAAGAAATCCCGGTACCTGAGGACGGGGTAAGCGAGCCTGGCGAACTTGTTTGCAAGGGACCAAATGTCATGCTTGGTTACCTTGGTAATGACCAAGCCACAAAAGACATGATCGACAAAGACGGTTTCCTTCACACGGGTGACATTGCAACTGTTGATGATCGAGGGGTAGTCACGATCGTTGATCGTTTGAAGGAACTCATCAAATACAAGGGTTATCAAATTGCACCTGCCGAACTTGAAGCGCTGCTTCTTACGCATCCCGCGATTGCCGATGCTGCTGTCATTGGGATT
Organism: Cryobacterium sp.; assembly: GCA_019639015.1. Lineage (GTDB taxonomy): Bacteria > Actinomycetota > Actinomycetes > Actinomycetales > Microbacteriaceae > Terrimesophilobacter. The sequence goes on from JAHBSS010000038.1 coordinate 8,590, forward strand.
CCGGATGCCGAAGGTGGCGAGATACCGAAAGCGTTCGTCGTGCTACAAGCCGGTAAAGAATTGAATGAAGACGCAGTTATGTCCTTCGTGGCCGAGCACGTTGCTCCGTTCAAGAAGGTTCGAAAAGTGAAATTCGTTGACGCTATTCCGAAATCAAGTTCAGGCAAGATTCTTCGCAAAGACTTGAAAGCCGCCGAGCTGCTCTAAGTGTTTGGTGCTCGCCATTCGTGTTCGAGGATTGCGTAGTGACAAAGAGTGAGCCAGCGACCTTTTTGCCACTTCACATCAACAAGCTCGGCTTGTTTCTTCATGCCCAGTCTTCGCATTAGCGCCGCCGACTTCAAGTTTTGGATGTCGCAAACACCGTGGACTCGATGCCAGCCAAAATGTTCAAAGGCAACCCTTAGCGCGGCCTTAACCGCTTCTGTAGGAATGCCGGTACCGTGAACGTTCGGGTGAAACACGAAGCCGACCTCGCCATTTTTGGGTTCGTCTTTGTCCCACTTAAGGAGCACCTCGCCGATGACACCCGGTGAGTCAACAAGTTCGACGGCAAAATCGATCCAGTCGCCTGGCTGCGTTAAAGAGCTCATCGCGATCATCTTTGAGAGGGTGGCTCGGGTGTCTTCGAGGCTGTGCGGTTCGTGCGGCAAGAATTCAGCAACCGCAGGAATCGAGCGATATGAATTTATGTCGGCTAGGTCTGAAAGCTCAACTGGACGCAATCGCAGCCTTGTAGTGAGAATCGGATATTCCGGTTGCTCCAAGGGAAGAGGGGTTGATTCCGTGGATTGCGATCTATCCGAACTTGAACTCATTGGGCTCCCTGCGTGCAGTCTTGCTCATCGTAGCGTCACAATTTAGCCGGTTAGCGCTGGATAGACTTGATTAGCCCATCGACAACAATCCAGGAGCGCTGTGACCGATTCCGTCGCCAATGCCGCGGCAACTCCCGAAATTGTCCAACCATTTGAATCTTTGGGTTTGAAGCCGGATGAATACGAGCGAATCAAGCAGATTCTTGGGCGTCGGCCAACGAGCGGCGAATTGGCGATGTACTCGGTTATGTGGAGTGAACATTGCTCCTACAAGAGCTCAAAAGTGCATTTGCGTCAGTTCGGTGAGAAAGTCACCCCAAAAATGCGTGAACACTTGCTTGCCGGTATTGGCGAGAATGCCGGAGTCATCGACATTGGCGAAGGTTGGGCTGTCACATTCAAGGTCGAGTCACACAATCACCCTTCATTTATTGAGCCGTTTCAGGGTGCCGCGACGGGTGTTGGCGGGATCGTTCGAGACATCATCTCGATGGGTGCAAGACCCGTAGCAGTGATGGATCAATTGCGATTTGGGGCGATTAATCATCCAGATACTGCTCGCGTCGTGCACGGCGTGGTTTCAGGAATTAGCTTTTATGGGAACTGTTTGGGCCTGCCTAACATTGGTGGCGAGACCTGGTTTGACTCTTGCTATCAAGACAACCCACTAGTAAATGCGCTAGCGGTTGGGGTGCTTCGGCATGAAGACCTTCACTTGGCTAATGCTCGAGGAGTCGGTAACAAAGTGGTTCTGTTCGGCGCTCGCACGGGCGGCGACGGGATCGGCGGGGCATCCATTCTCGCGTCCGATAGCTTCTCGGAGGGTGGGCCAACGAAGCGACCGGCAGTTCAAGTTGGCGACCCGTTCGCAGAGAAAGTCCTAATTGAATGTTGTCTCGAGTTATTCAAAGCCTCACTTGTCGAAGGCATCCAAGACCTGGGTGCAGCCGGAATCAGCTGCGCGACTAGCGAGCTGGCGGCAGCCGGAGACGGCGGTATGCAAATCGAGTTGGATCAAGTGTTGCTGCGCGACCCGACGCTCTTGCCAGAGGAAATCCTCATGTCCGAGAGTCAAGAACGCATGATGGCGATCGTCAAACCAGAAAATCTTGAAGCGTTCCTAAAGGTGACTTCAAAATGGGATGTTGAATCAAGCGTGCTCGGTGAAGTAACCGACACTGGCCGGCTTGTCATCAATTGGCACGGTGAGCAAATCGTAAACGTGAATCCGGCAACCGTCGCATTGGACGGACCTGTTTACAACAGGCCAATGGCCCGCCCCGCCTGGCTAGATTCACTACAGTGCAATGCCGCCAATGACCTTCAAAGAACAAATAATCCGCGAGAGTTGCGTGCACAATTTCTGACAATTTTGGCTTCGCCGAACATCGCTTCAAAGGCCTGGATCACTGACCAGTATGACCGCTATGTTGGCGGCGACACGGCTCTCGCGTTCCCCGAAGACGCGGGAATGCTACGAGTCGACGAAGGCTCGGGTTTGGGAGTCTCAATCGCGACGGATGCTAACGGGCGCTATTCACAGCTCGACCCTTACCAAGGCGCTCAATTGGCGCTCGCGGAGGCCTACCGAAACGTCGCGGTTACGGGTGCGACTCCGGTCGCAGTTTCAGATTGCCTAAATTTCGGTTCACCAGAGGACCCCGAAGTCATGTGGCAATTCTCTCAAGCAGTAACCGGATTAGCCGATGGTTGTCGAGACTTGGAGATCCCTGTTACCGGTGGGAACGTGAGCTTCTACAACCAGACCGGAGGCGCCTCAATCCACCCAACACCCGTTGTGGCTGTCCTCGGAACAATCTCAGATGTGGCAAATCGCATACCCGGAGGATGGCAAGACGACGGTAACAACATCTACCTGTTGGGTGAAACTACTACCGAGTTTGGCGGTTCGGAGTGGGCACACGTGATCCACAACCACTTGGGCGGCTTGCCTCCCAAAGTTGACTTAGTCAGAGAATCCAAACTCGCTGCACTCTTGAGCGCGGCTGCGCGACAATCACTCATCTCATCGGCGCATGATCTCTCAGAAGGTGGACTGGCGATCGCACTCGCAGAGTCAGTGCTGCGATTTGGTGTCGGCGCGAGAGTGTGGCTTCGAGAAGTCATGGATCGAGACGGAGTGGATTTGGCATCCGCTTTGTTTAGCGAATCCACAGGACGAGTCATCGTTTCGGTTCAAAGGGAGGATGACGTAAAGTTTCGGGGGCTTTGCGAAGCCCGCGGTTATAAGGTTCTGCGAATCGGTGTGACAGACAGTCAATCTGATGCCTTAGAAATCCAAGACCTTTTCACAATCCCCCTCGATCTACTGACCGAGACCCACGCGTCTTCTCTCCCCACCCACTTCGCATAACCTCACCCGTTTGTGACCGATTCTTGTCGCTATAGATTGTTACTTACCGACATATTTCGCGCACAAACGGATGCTGTGGAGAATCGAAGCCCTGAGATCCAAAGTTGGGCATCATCAACTCGTGCGAAACCCTTCACCCCTTCCAAGAGAACTACACTCGCAACCCTTTAGCGTTGCGGATGCGAGAACGTACGGACTTGGGCCAGAGCGACTTCGGCGTCGTGATCTCGCGGCTCCATTTTTTGGAATCCGAGCCCCTATAGGCAGCGAAGAAACCTTGACTCTCGAGGACATCCAAACCAAGCACGACGACCCTAGATATTGGGAAACAGTTCGTCGACTAGTTATCGCAAGGTCCCATGCTCTCAATCGCCGAATGGGATTGCGGCTCGCATTTAGTCATCTGACCGCGGCTCAAATTCACGGCCTTTATCTACCAAACCGTTTGGCTGAGGATCTCACACTTCACGTCACCACCGAGCGGGCCGCCCTTCGACCGAAACTTGAAGGAGTCAGGAACCACCTTTTTCCAGAAGGTAGGGCGAAAATTGTCGTAGTTGACGGAATTCGGGTCACCTCTCCTCTCGAGACCTGGTGTACGCTTGCCAGTTTGTTGAGCCTCGAAAGCACAGTAGTGATAGGTGATCAGCTCGTCCAAAGGCAAGATCCGATAGCAAACATCAAAGAGCTTGAGCACGCAGTCAAATCTCATGCCGGTAGGCACGGGGCGAAACGACTGAGGTTGGCTCTGCCTCTCATTCGAGCCAACACGGATTCTCCAATGGAAACGAAGTTGCGGCTACGAATCATCAATGCTGGCTTACCGGAACCCAGGGTGAACATCCCTATCAAAAATAGGCACGGAGTTAGTCTTCGGCTTGGCGATTTGGTCTACCCGCATCTTAAAGTTCTCGTTGAGTACGACGGTTGGCGTCACCGCGATGATGTCACCCAATACCAACGTGACATTGAAGTATTGCAGGAGGCTGCCGAAGATGGCTGGAGGGTCATCCGCATCCATAAAGGAATGCTAGAAAATGGCTCAACCCTCGCAGTTCACCAAATCCGATCTGCTCTTGTCGCTCAAGGCTGGAAACCCTAAACCACTCCAGTTTGTGCGCGAAATACGTCGGAACCCGCAAGCAATATCGACAAGAATCGGTCACAAACGGAAAGGACTAGGGGGTGGAAGGTGGGCGAGTTAGACGTTCGTGGTGGTGGATCACTTCCGCGACTACGAAGTTGAACCACTTTTCTGCGAACTCTGGGTCGAGCTGGCTTTCTTCGGCGAGAGCGCGAAGTCTGGCGGTTTGTACTCTTTCACGTTCCGGGTCCGCGGCTGGCATTCCGTTTGCCGCCTTCAAGCGCCCGACCTCTTGAGTGAATCGAAAGCGCTCTGCAAGTAAATGCACCAACGCGGCATCAATGTTGTCGATGCTCAACCGGATCGCCTGAAGCCGTTCAAGAACTTTGTCGTTTTCCGCCATGAATCGAGATTACTGGGTTAGGGATGCAACCTGTCGTCGCTTCAACCTGATCCGCTCTTGAGTGAACAAGATTCCCACCAAGACAAGCACCGCGCCCACCGGTTCGTTCCAACTTAGAGTTTCACCGAGCACAAAGAAGCCAAGCACTACCGCAACTACTGGAATCAGGTATGTGACTGTAGAGACATTTGTCGGACCCCAAGCGCGAAGCACCGCAATATTCCAGATGTATGCCAAACCGGTACCGAGGGCTCCTAGCAACACAAGACTGCCAACGATTTCCAGATTCAGTTTCACTGGACCGATCGCGAGCAAGGGCGTCAACACGAGCATTACTGCCGCTGCCGTGGCGACAGTGAGGAATGCCACACTTGTTCCACTAATTGGCCGTGCGCTTACGAACTTTCTCATATAGGCAATTGCGACTCCATATGAAATGGCGGCTGCAATGCAAGCGAGTTGCCCCCAAAGGTCGCCACTCAACTCGGTGAATTGCCACGGCGCAATGATGATGAGTACTCCAACAATTCCAATCAGTACCCCCAGAATTTGACCCTTCTTGAGCACCTCAACCCGAAATGCCACCGCCGCCAAGATGGCTGTCGCAATTGGTGTCACCGAGTTGTAAATCGCTGCCAGTCCGGAAGAAACATGCTGTTCCGCCCAGGCGAACAGCAAATGCGGGATCACACAGTTCAAGGTAGAAATCACCAAGAAGTGGAAGTAAACGATTTTCTCTTTCGGTAACTTGTGCCGACCGATCAACATAACTATCGCGAGCGCCAAAGCCCCGAGAATTTCCCGTGACCACGCAATCTGAGAAAACGAAACCCCGACAAGTGCAACCTTCATAAACAGGAAACTTGCTCCCCAAACAAGTCCCATTGCGATGAATTGTGTCAAGGCACTAAGAGATGAGGTTCCCCCGCCGCTTACCTTCACAGACTGAATCTACCGGCTCGCAAGGACACTATTTGCACGGCTCAATCGCGGGTGGAGAGTGCGACCTTCGGTGCATTCGAGACGCGTTCTCTTAGGTGCTCCCGAACTTGTGGCCACTCGTCGATGATGACCGAGTAAACGGCACTATCTCGCCAAGTACCGTCCGCTCTTGGTTGCTCACGCCGGATCACCCCTTCAAACTTTGCGCCTATTCCGAGGATCGCCGCCCTTGAACGTTCGTTCAGTACATCGGTTTGGATCTTCACGCGGCCAAATCCAGCATCGAACGCTTCGGTCAACAAGAGTAGTTTCGCTTCAGGGTTTACAACACTGCCCCAAACCCGTGGGTCATATGCCGTCCAGCCAATGTGAGTTGCTTCGCGACGCGAATCGAAGTCACCCAAAGTTGTGCACCCAACAACTAATTCATCAGCACCAGTGTGAACGACTGCATAGTTGTTGTTTGAGCTTTGGTGATACTTGTCATTCCACTCGCTAAACGCTTCCAACGACTCTGGGAGCGCAGAAAGCCCCCCGCCGAAACCAAACTCAAACACTTTCGGCGTTGCGATTGCTTTGAACAGTCCCTCCAAGTGCTCATCTGTCAATGGCTCAAGTCGGATGTTTTGCCCACTAAGCATTCTTGGTTCTGGTCGAATAGCACTCACGTATCAATTTTCGCATTCCCACCCTCAACCGAATGCTCAATGAAAGTTCGCAAGACTGATAGAAATTGCTTGTGCCTCTGTTTGTTCGCTACCTCGGAATGGCCGTAGGTTGGGTCGGTTTCTCGTTCGCATTCACAGTCTTGTTCCTAGGGATGCGTGCCGTGCTCGCCGTCGGTGGTTATTGTGCGGAGGGTGGCCCATACCAGATCCAAACTCACTGCCCAGGTAACACCGCTTGGGCTTTGCCAGTTAGCGTGTGGGTGGGCTTGATCGCTGTGCTAGCGAGTTCCTTCCTTTCAAGAGGGCTTGGAGCATCCGTCTTGATGTTGCCGTGGACGATTCTGTTTGTTGGACTGGGCTTCAACTTTCTTCAAGCGGGGCTTTCAAGCTCACCCCTTGAGTGGACACCACTGCTCTTAGGTGTCATGTTCGAGGTAATGGGAATCATCCCCGCAGTGAATTGGTTGAGAAATCCGATAAATCGAGTGGCCGCGGTGGCCGGAACAAGCCACGTAGACGGCATTACGATCGCGAAGATCGTTCCACCGTTTTCAAAGGCAAGTTCAGACCCAGCCAACGGTGCCTCACAGCCCACTTTGCGGGGCTTTGATTTTCTGGTTCTGATACCGCTTTGGATTGCGGAAATGGCTCTCGGGGTTTGGTTGGGATTTTTGGTCGCTTAGCCTCTTTAACCAACCAATTGGTGGCGCACGACGATCGCATCCCTCGCTGGACCAACGCCGATTGCTGAAATCCGGGAGTTACTCATTTGCTCGAGCGCCAGCACATAGTCTTTCGCGTTCTTCGGTAGGTCATCGAAGTTTCGCACGGACGTTATGTCTTCGCTCCAACCCGGCAGGTTTTCGTAGATCGGTACAGCGTGGTGGAAATCGGTTTGGTTGACCGGCACTTCATCAACGCGTTTGCCGTCGATTTCGTAGGCAACGCACACTGGAATTGATTCGATTCCGGTTAGCACATCCAGTTTTGTTAGCACGTAGTCAGTGATTCCGTTTATGCGAGTCGCGTACCGAGAGATCGGGGCATCGTACCAACCGGTGCGTCGTTTCCTTCCGGTGGTGGTACCGAACTCGAACCCTTTTTCGGTAAGGAATTCACCCCATTCGTCGAACAACTCAGTCGGGAACGGACCAGATCCGACTCTCGTCGTGTATGCCTTGATAACGCCGATGACACGTTCGAAACGATTCGGGGCAACGCCTGAACCGGTAGCGGCCCCTCCGCTTGTCGGGTTTGAGGACGTAACGAACGGGTATGTGCCGTGGTCGACATCCAACATCGTCGCCTGACCACCCTCAAACAGAACAGTCTTACCGGCGTCCAAAGCTCGAGTTAGTTCAAGCGCCGTATCCTCGACCATCGGGGCAAGTCTTTCGGTGTAGCTAAGTAGCTCTGTTACAACCTCCTCTACCGAAACGGCCCGGCGGTTATAGATCTTTGTGAGGATTTGGTTCTTTTGATCGAGTGCCGCTTCGACTTTTTGGCGCAAAATGTTTGCATCAAACAAGTCCTGAATTCTGATGCCAACGCGCGAGATTTTGTCGGCGTATGCCGGCCCAATTCCGCGACCTGTTGTTCCGATCTGTCGCTTACCCAGAAAGCGTTCGGTAACTTTGTCGAGGATGCGGTGATAGCTCGTGATGACGTGGGCGTCCGCGCTGATTCTAAGTTTAGAGACGTCAAGCCCTCGAGCCTTTAGACCGTCAATTTCCTCAAACAGCACGGTCAAGTCAACAACGACTCCGTTCGCGATCACGGGAATCACTCCCGGGGTGAGAATCCCGGAAGGAAGCAAATGCAGAGCGTATTTTTCTGTCCCAACCACGACCGTGTGGCCGGCGTTGTTGCCGCCGTTGAATTTCACCACATAATCGATTTGGCTTGAAAGCAAATCGGTAGCTTTGCCTTTACCTTCGTCGCCCCATTGGGCACCGACTAACACGATTGCAGGCATGGCAAAGATCCCTTCAATTGGTGGGGGGATTACACCTAAGTGTATCCGCTACCGCGCAAACTTAACGTGCTGGGTAATCCAGGTGTGCATGACTATTGCTGCGGCGGCGGATGCGTTGATCGACCGTGTGGAACCAAATTGGCTGATCTCGACGATGTTGTTTGCCGAAGCAATTGCTTCTTTCGACAACCCAGGGCCCTCTTGCCCAAACAAGAACACG
>JAHBSS010000039.1 GCA_019639015.1 Cryobacterium sp.
TGCTACGACTTCGCCCTCTTGTGGCTTCTCTTTTGCGGTATCTGGGATTACCAACCCGGAAGCAGTAACCTGCTCCGCGTCTACCTGCTTGACCACAATGCGATCCTCGAGCGGCTTGATTGACACCGACACGGTTGACCTCTGCTTTCTGACAGTTAAAAATTCGTGGGATTAGCACTCTCACCGGGAGTGTGCCAAATCAACTTTACCGGTGAAGTTGGCACTCTCGCAACGTGAGTGCCAAAGCGCAATCTCGGCGCGTTCAGATTTCAATGTCAAAATGGGGCGGTGGACCCGTCGGAACTGCAGGAACTCCTCACTGAACAGAGTTTGAAACTGCTTGATTCATTGCCGGAATGGACTAGTGCGGATGACTTGCTGAAGACAGTCAATCAATTGAGATCTGCTGGCCATTCAAGGGAACGAGTAGCCGCGGTACTAACCCAATCAAAGTTACGCAAGCGAGCTAAGGCAAAATTCTCGGAGTTCGCAAGTCAGATGCTCTTCACCGAAATGGGATTGGAGCAGGCGACTAGGCTCAATGTCGCAGCATTGCACGCAGACAGATTCAGGCAAGCAGGCATTCGTCAAGTAGTTGATCTCGGCTGCGGGATCGGCGGAGATGCACTGGCACTTGCTGCTTTGGGAATCGAAGTCACTGCCGTGGAACGCGACCCGGTCACTGCGACGATTGCAAGCTTCAACCTTGCTCCTTGGCCAAACGCAAAAGTTGTTGAATCGGATGCCGAATCGTTCGATCTCAGTGGATTTGAAGGAGTTTGGCTCGACCCTGCTCGTCGAGACAATTCGAAACGGCTCTCCGACCCAAACCAGTGGACACCACCGCTTGATTTTGCCTTCGAAATCCGACAACGACTTCCCATCGGAATAAAGCTCTCCCCGGCAATGGACCGAATTCTCATTCCGGAAGGAATGGAAGCCCAGTGGGTGTCGGTCGACGGAGACGCGGTCGAACTTGTTCTTTGGAGTGGAGTGCTGGCTCGTGAAGGTATCGCAAGAGCGGCAACAGTCATCAACGCCGGTTCAAGATTCGAGCTAGTTGGCGCATCCGATTCTAAAGACGTCGAAATCGGCGCGCTGAATAAGTTTCTTTACGAACCTGATCCTGCCGTGATCCGGGCACGAATGATTGGTACGCTGGCTCGCCAGGTCGGCGCTACCATGATCGCTCCGAAGATTGCCTGGATGTCCTCTGCGGAGCGCATTGATACGCCGTTTGCAAATCGTTTTGAAGTTGTCGAGACAGTCTCTATCGATCGAAAGAAGATTCAAACGATGTTGACTTCGCACGGTGTTGGCACCATTGAAATCAAGACTCGTGGTGTCGATTTGGATCCATCCGAATTTCGCAAACAACTCAAGCTAAAAGGTTCGAAAGCTGCAACGCTGATTCTTACCAGAATCGAAAACAAGAGGATCGCTGTATTGGCGCGTCGAGATACTGAGAACTGACACTCGCTAAGGCAAACAGGGCAAGAAATTGCACCGAGAAAAATTGTTCCCAGCAACAGTTGAGCCGAGCAGATATCGGCCTTCGAAATCTGCTCGGCTCGTTTTCTGATTTAGTAGTTCGGAATGTTGCTTACGAAGGCTCCTGCGCTGCCAAGAATGAGCAACGGGAAGACGACGGCAAACACCATTATTAGCAACCAAAGTGCGGTGAATACATAGCCGAGGATCGTTCCCCAGAGGGCCAGTGGCTGGCCACCTTCACCCGTGCGCTTGATTTGGCCGAGGGCGATGTGACCACAAATGATTCCAGCGAGCGGGAATACAAAGGCACCGATCAACGCAATGATTGCGAGGGTGTTTGTTGGCTTCGCAGCCGGCGCAGCTTGGTACGGGGCGGGGGCCGGAGGTGTTGCGGGGGGTGTTGCGTCAGACATTGAATCTCCAGGTTTCTCTAGTGGGCGAACGTCCAGCGGTGTCATAATCCCACTGGTGAGCAAGCATGTCAACTACCTGATCGGTATATCGGCCAGGGGGAACAATGCAGATCTAACTCAAATCTTGAATTTGAGTGACCGGCAAAGTTGAGTCCGCACCAAACGTTAGTTCGGACGGTTCCCTTCCAGCCATTATCAATTGCGCCCCAAGCGCGGCAATCATTGCTCCGTTATCGGTGCAAAGATCTAGCGGTGGAATTCGCAATTCAATGCGAGCATCCTTACACCTTCTAATTGCCTCCTGACGCAATCGAGCATTGGCAACAACGCCTCCGCCAAGCAGTAATCGCGGCACGTTCAATTCACTACAGGCGGCGAGCGCCTTGGTCAAGAGCACGTCAACAACTGCTTCACGAAATGATGCCGCAATCGACCCGAGGTGCGTCAAGTCTGAAGACTCCACATGCCGCGCAACCGCCGTTTTCAAGCCCGAAAATGAAAAATCGAAGCGGTGATTCTGCAAGTCTTTCGGCTTACTTAGCCCCCTTGGAAACGCAATTGCGTTTTCGTCCGCTCCAGCCGCGGCCTCGTCGATTCTCGGACCTCCCGGGTAGCCGAGCCCAAGTAGCCTCGAAACCTTGTCGAATGCTTCACCAGCAGCATCATCGATGGTCTCGCCAAGTAACTCAACATCTGAGACGAGGTCTCGGACCAACAGCAGCGATGTGTGACCACCTGAAACCAGCAACGCAATAGTTGGGTACTCGATTGAGTCTCCCGTTAGAACATCTGCCCCGACGTGGCCTACCAAATGGTTAACAGCGTAAATTGGCTTGTCTAAAGCCACGGCCAGTGCCTTAGCTGCACCGATGCCGACCATGAGCGCCCCAGCGAGCCCTGGCCCGCTCGTCACCGCGATCGCATCCAAATCGGCAAGCGCAACATTCGACTTGCGCAGCGACTCCTCCAGGGTGGGAACAAATGCCTCAAGGTGCGCCCTAGCCGCAATCTCTGGAACCACCCCACCGAATCGAGCATGTTCTTCCATTGAGGATGCAATGACATTCGCCAAAAGCGAGCGACCTCGAACTATCCCAATTCCGGTTTCGTCGCAGCTCGTTTCAATACCGAGCACTAGGGGAGCTTCTCGGTTCACGATCGATCCCATTCAGTGAACGAACCTTTAGGAGCAGCCACCTCTAGCCTCATAACAATGGCATCGATTCCAGCCGGTTGGTAATAGCCTCGCCTCGTTGCGATTGCTTCAAAACCGAGGTTGCGGTACAAACCAATTGCTGGCTCATTATCAGCTCGAACCTCAAGAAACACTTCTGCTGCTCCTCGAACTCTCGCTTCCGAAATTAGTTGACGAATTAGAGAGCCGCCTATCCCCTTGCCTTGAAGGCTTGCTTCAACAGCAATTGTTTGGATATCCGCTTGAGTCGCGCCTTTCGCTAACGATAAGCCAGCATATGCAACCAAATGGTCGGGCGCGGTTGGATCAAACCCGACCAAATAGTACGAATTTCGGCTTTCTAACTCTGAACGCATCGTTGCCTCAGACCAAGCATCTTCGGGAAACGTGGCATTCTCAATCCGCATGATTCCGTCAAGATCGTCGAGCATTGCTTTTCGAAACTGCCAAGTCATTGGCTCACCCTTTTAGGAACGGTAGCAATGGTTACTTCGGGGCTCCTGAGATACAGCGGCGTTGACCCAAGGAATGAGCCACCGGTCGATTGAAGGCGTTCTGACAGTAGTCCAACACTTGCAGCTGAGACCCATTCAGAATCAACTCTCGTAAACACCCCCAGGTTCGAAACCGCCACCTGAAGTTGCTCTTCGCTTGAAATGTCAGGCCCTAACACTAACTGCGGCAACTCAAACGGCCCCGGAAACTCGAACGCACTCCAATAACGCTGCCGCCGCTTCGCATCCGTCGTCACAAGCATGCGCTCCTCACCTAAAGACGATTGCCTCTCAAGCGCGATCGCGGCATGACTTGAAACTCGAAGTACTGGAACCCCGAGGGCAACACCGAAACTAACTGCTGCAGCTATCCCCACCCGCAATCCGGTGAACGGTCCGGGACCCATTCCCACCGCGACTGCCTCTAGCTGCGTCGGGCGAATCTGCAAACTACTCAAGCAAGCTTCGATGAGCGTGCCTATGGCTTCCGCGTGCCCGCGAGCGTTTTGCGAATTGTGTTCGATGAGAGTCTCGCCAGCTTGAACGATGGCAACGCTGGTACCTGCTGAACTATCGATCGCGAGAATCATGCCTCGAGCCTAAAGTTCTCGAAGCGTGGGCCGTGGCCAATGATGTCCACGAATCGGGTGTCTTCTTCTGGGTTGCCGTCTGCCGAGTGACCGGTAGCTCGTTCGATCGAGACTTCAAGCCACGAATCTGCCAGGCTCTCGATCATTCCTTTAGCCCACTCAACTACGACAATCGACCCGGCAAAATCCAAGTCCAGATCATCTAGTTCGGCAGGGCTTGAAAGCCGATAAGCGTCAACGTGAATGAAATTACCTCTGGCACTTGGGTGAGTTCGAGCGATCACAAATGTTGGACTTGAGACGGTCCCCCGGATTCCAAGTGCTCGACCGATCCCTCGCGTCAAAGTGGTTTTCCCCGCACCAAGTTCTCCGACGAGTCCAACAAGGTCACCGGGCTGAAGTGCGCTTGCGATTTTTGCGCCGAGCCACTCCATTTCATCCGAAGTTTGAATCTTCAATTTCATGATCTTGATTCAGTAAATGTTCGAGAAACTCTCGACCCCAGCCTGGCGACGATTTCGTAATTGATTGAATCTGAGGCTTCCGCCCAATCATCAGCGGAAGGATATCCGGTCTTCGGATCCCCAAACATGACGACTTCGTCGCCTGCCGCAACTGGATGCTGGCCAATGTCGATGACGAATTGGTCCATTGCGATCGTGCCGCTAACTTTGAAACGCTTCCCATCGATCCAAACCGATGCTCGATTCGAGGCGCATCTGGGTATTCCATCCGCGTAGCCGAGAGGTACCAACGCGAGTTGTGTTTCGGATGATGTTCTGTATCTGTGACCGTAAGAAACGCCGGTTCCTGCCACAACCTTGCGTACCGAAACTATTTGGCTCCTCAGGGTCATTGCTGGTATCAAGCCGAGCTCAGCGGAACCCACACCAGCAAACGGCGAAAGACCGAAGCAGCCTAACCCAACGCGAACCATATTCAACCGTGCGGCAGGGAATCCAATTGTTGCGGCAGTGGACGCGAGGTGAAGATATTCCGGTTCTATTCCTTGGGCCGATGCCGTTGCAACCGCACGCTCAAATGCAATTAATTGCTCTGAGTCGGCTTCAACCCCGGCGTTTGCCAAGTGACTGAAAATTGCACGAATCTCGGGCCCGCCCGCAGAGCGCAACTCTGCGGCCCTAGCGAACACTAGGTCCCAATCTTGCTCCGCTACACCGTTCCTGCTGAGTCCCGTGTCTACTTTGATCTGGACGAATCCCACCTTTGCAATTGCCGCGCGTTCCAATTCATCAATCGAGCTAACTCCGACATCGACGTTGAACTCGGCCTGAATTGCGAAGTCGTCAGAGGGAGAATGCAACCAAGTGAGAATTGGAGCCTGTATGCCGGCCTTACGAAGTTGGATCGCTTCGATCCCATCAACAACGCCGAGCCAATTTGCGCCGCCCTCGAGAGCAGCTCTGGCTGACTCAACGGCACCATGGCCATAACCATTTGCCTTAACAACCGCCATGAAGTTTTCGACCTCAGCGGAGGCTTTCAAACTTGCTACATTCTCGCGAATAGCGTACAGGTCAATTTGGGCTTCTCGCAGGTTCCCAATAGTCATTCTGACTCCGCAACGACGAATGCGATTGCAACTCCGGCATCGTGGCTCATCGTCAAGTGCAAGCGCGAAATCCCTTTAGATAGCAGAAGCTTTGAGACGCCCCTGGTTGGAGCAAACTGCGGATTTCGAAGTCCATCCGAAACTATCGGCATGTCGTGCCATGTCATGCCTTCAGAGTCACCAATCGCTTTGATTAGTGCCTCTTTTGCGGCAAATCTCGCAGCCAACGAATGCAACGCCAATTTTCGGTCACCTTGAGTCAGTTCGCTCTGAGAGAACAGTCGATCTAACAATGCCGGGGTTCTAGACACAGCACGTTCAAAGCGCGCTATATCCACGACATCCACCCCGACGCCGAAAATCATGAGCTCACTCGACCGTCACCGATTTTGCGAGATTGCGAGGTTGGTCAACATCTAGGCCCTTGGCAGCGGCCAATTCCATCGCGAATATCTGCAACGGTACAAAGGCAAGCAACGGTTCGATGAACGTAGAGCTTGGCGGGATCGCAAACACTTGGTCTGCAAACGGCAATACTGCGGCGTCCCCAACCTCCGCGATTGCAAGTACCCTTGCCCCCCTCGCTCGAATCTCCTGAATGTTTGAGACGATCTTTGGGTGCATTGAGTCTGTCCCGCGAGGGCTCGGCACAACAACAAATACCGGTTGTCCCGGCTCAATAAGTGCGATTGGACCGTGTTTTAGTTCTCCCGCTGCGAAGCCCTCAGCGTGAATGTAGGCGAGTTCCTTGAGTTTCAAAGCGCCTTCGAGTGCCACCGGGAAGCCAACGTGTCTACCGAGGAAAAGAACCGACCTCGTGTCCGACATCCAGTGTGCAAGTTCCCTGATTTCATCGTGTTGTTCGAGAACAGTTCGAAGTTTGTCAGGTGCCTCTTGAAGATCTTCAAGTTGAGTGCGAATCTCTTCGGCGCTCAAGGTACCTCGAATGCTTGCCAAGTGAAGCCCCAAGAGATAAATGGCTGTTACTTGCGCCACTAGTGCTTTTGTGGAGGCAACCGCAACTTCTGGTCCGGCGTGAGTATAGATAACTGCATCTGATTCCCTAGCAATCGTCGCGCCTTGAGTGTTGCAGATTGAAAGTGTCTTCGCACCGGCCGCCGTGGCGTATTTCACCGCCATTAGCGTGTCCATGGTTTCACCGGACTGGCTGATTGAAACCACTAGAGTGCGATCATCGAGCACCGGCTCGCGGTAACGAAATTCGTGCGATAGATCCACTTCCACCGGGATTCTCGCCCATCGTTCGATTGCATACTTTCCGACCATGCCTGCATAGGATGCCGTGCCGCAGCCAAGAATGATGAGCCTGTCGATCTTGCCAAGCGTTTCGTCCAGAGCTGCAAGTTCTGGCAGGTTCACTTTGCCGTCAACGACTCTGCCGAGCAAAGTATTTGCTATCGCTTCCGGCTGCTCCGTGATCTCCTTTGCCATGAAGCTGGACCAGCCACCCTTTTCAGCGGCTGAAGCATCCCAAGTGACTTCGAATTCTTCGGTTGGAACCGTGTTACCACCGAAATCAGTTACAACAACTTCGGTTGGAGTGATCGTCACGATTTGATCTTGACCGATCGCTAGAGCTCTTCTCGTATGCTCAACAAACGCTGCAACGTCAGAACCCAAGAAGTTTTCACCGTCACCTAGGCCAATCACAAGTGGTGAGTTTCTGCGTGCACCAACCACAACACCCGGTTGATCGCTATGAACCGCAAGTAATGTGAATGCGCCGTGAAGTTTTGAAACCACTTCCCTCATAGCTGCGGTGAGGTTCTTCGTCGCTCGGTATGCGTAGCCAACCATGTGCGCCGCGACTTCAGTGTCAGTCTCACTTGTGAATTCAGTCTCTGGGTGATCTCGAAGCAATGTGGCTTTGAGTTCTTGAAAATTTTCGATAATACCGTTGTGGATTAGCGCAAGCTTTCCGTCATCACCCAGGTGAGGGTGGGCGTTCTCGTCGGTTGGGCCACCGTGCGTCGCCCACCTCGTGTGACCGATTCCGGTAGCGCCTTGCGGTATCGGCGTGTTAGCCAAGTCGTCAACTAGCACTTGAAGTTTGCCAGCGTGTTTGCGGGTAGATAAGTGCCCCTCTGAATCGATCACCGCTACGCCCGCCGAGTCGTAACCCCGGTATTCAAGCCGTCGCAAACCTCCCAAGAGCACATCAATTGTGCTCTTGTCACCTACGTAACCCACGATGCCACACATGAGGTGAATTCTAGGGTAAGCAACTGAAGGAACCCCCGCCACTAGGCTTTACTGGATGTCAGAAGCAACTCATTCCAACGGCCATTCGACGCCGTTTCTGGAGATTGACCGCGCTTCATGGGCGGAACTGGCGCCAGGAACCGAACACCAGCTCACGGCGAAAGAGATAATTGACCTTCGAGGTCTTGGCGACACCTTGAACCTCGACGAGGTAGCCGAGGTGTATTTGCCGCTGAGCAGACTGATCAACCTCTATGCCGTTGGCGCGAAACGGCTTCACGCATCCACGAGCAGTTTTCTTCGACAAAGTAGCCAAAGCACACCGTTCGTAATTGGGATAGCCGGCTCGGTCGCTGTTGGCAAATCCACAATCGCTCGTGTGCTTAGAGAATTGCTTTCCCGTTGGGAACAGACCCCAAGAGTTGAACTTGTCACTACCGACGGTTTTCTTTGGCCGAATGCCGAACTTGAACGTCGTGGACTCATGGAACGCAAGGGATTCCCAGAATCATACGATCGTCGAAGGCTACTCAGGTTCGTCACGAGTGTAAAAAGCGGTACTACTGAAGTTCGTGCTCCACTGTATTCCCACCTTAGTTACGACATCTTGCCTAACGAAGAATTAGTCGTACGCCGGCCAGACATTTTGATTGTTGAAGGTCTCAACGTATTGCAACCAGCACCAGCAGGGCACACTCTTGCACTAAGCGACCTTTTCGACTTCACGATTTTTGTGGATGCGAGAACCGCAGATATCGCCAAGTGGTATGAGGACCGGTTCTTGACTTTGCAAAAGAGTGCATTCCAGAAACCCGAGTCGTTCTTTCATCGCTACGCCGGTCTGGATGAAACCCAAGCTCGAGCGCGAGCCAGAGAAATCTGGACGCAAATTAACGAACCCAATTTGATCCAAAACATACTGCCCACTAGGTCAAGGGCAACTCTAGTTTTACGGAAAGGCTCAAATCATTCCGTAAATAGCGTGCTGCTTCGAAAGATCTAGAACCTATCGCGCCAGTTGGGCTTTTACTACTTCGGCTAAAGCATGAGCGATCTCATCCGCCAATTCTTGATCGGATGCTTCAACCATTACTCGAACGAGTGGTTCAGTTCCCGACGGGCGAAGCAACACTCGACCGCGATCGCCAAGTCGCTTTTGCGCGACGACCACAGCTTGAGCAATTGCCTCATCATCCGTGAGCGACTCGTGATCGACATCTTTTACGTTGACCATCGTCTGCGGGTAGATCGTCATTACCGAAGCCAGCTCGGCGAGCGATTTCCCGGTCCGGGTGAGCTCCGCCGCAAGATGAAGGCCAGTTAGTACCCCGTCACCTGTTGTTGCGTGTTTTGTCATGATTACGTGACCGGACTGTTCCCCACCGAGGCTGAGAGAATTTGCCACTAGCGCTTCCAGAACGTAGCGGTCGCCAACTTTGGTTTCGATTAAGCCAATGCCTGCTTTTGACATTGCCTCGCGCAATCCGAGGTTGCTCATCACAGTTGTTACCAGTGTGTTCTCTGCGAGTTCTCCGCGTTCCTTAAGCGATAGAGCAAGAATCGCCATGATTTGATCGCCATCGATCGAGTTGCCGCTAGCGTCGACTGCGAGCGCACGGTCCGCGTCTCCGTCATGGGCGATACCCAAATCGGCACCGTGTTGAATTACAGCGGATTTCAGGTGCTCTAAGTGGGTTGATCCGACACCCGCGTTGATGTTTATGCCGTCTGGTTCCGCCCCGATCAGAATCACTTCTGCGCCGGCGTTACGGAACGCATCTGGCGAAACACCGGATGCCGCTCCATTCGCGCAATCCAATACCACCTTGAGCCCATCAAGTCGATTGTGCATCGTGCCGAGCAAGTGAAGCAGGTAGCGGTCTTCCGCATCCGCAAATCGCTGAATCCTCCCCACATCCGCGCCTATAGGCGCAACAGGAGGATCGTTCAAGGCAGCTTCAATTCGATCCTCAACCTCGTCAGGGAGTTTCACGCCTCCCGCCGCAAAAAATTTGATGCCGTTATCCGGAGCAGGATTATGTGAAGCAGAAACCATGACGCCGAAGTCTGCGTCATGATCAGCTACAAGGAATGCGAGTGCGGGTGTCGGGATTACCCCAGCATCGAAAACATCAACTCCAGAGCTCGCAAGTCCAGCCGCAACCGCCGCCCCAATGAACTCCCCTGAAACCCGAGGATCCCTGGCAAGCACCGCCATCGGTCTGTGACCAGTAGCGCGACGTTCGCTCGCATACCGCCCCCGGCCTAGAACCACCGCTGCAGCCTGAGCAAGTCGAAGTGCAAGCTCAACAGTTAGAGTCTGATTCGCCAGACCTCTAACTCCATCTGTACCGAATAAGCGCGGCATGGCCGAGAGCCCAAGACTAACGCTTGGAGAATTGAGGAGCCTTGCGAGCCTTCTTGAGTCCGGCTTTCTTTCGCTCGATGACTCGTGAATCTCTGCTTAGGAATCCGGCCTTTTTGAGGTCGGCACGGTTGTTGTCGCGGTCAATCTCGTTCAACGCACGTGCAATTCCGAGCCGAAGCGCACCAGCTTGACCTGAGGGGCCACCGCCGGTAATCCGGGCAACCACGTCGTAACTACCGGTCAAGTCCAAGACCTTGAACGGATCAGTAATTAGCTGCTGGTGAAGCTTGTTTGGAAAATAGTCGGCGAATTCTCTGCCGTTGACCTTAATGACTCCAGTGCCAGGAATGAGTCGTACTCTCGCGATAGCTTGCTTGCGACGTCCAACCCCTGCGCCTGGAACGTTTAGTGCCGGTCGCGGCTTCTTGGTAGCTGGCTTGCTTGGGGATTCTGTTGAATAGCTTTGGGCTATTTCACCGTCGAACTCATCTTCGTTTTCGTCAAACGCAGCGTTTTCGATCGAGTCTGCGATCTTTGCCATTTGTAAAGTCCTTTGATTTCTGCGCTGCTACTGAGCGACCTGGCTGAGTGAATACGGCTTTGGCTGTTGTGCAGCGTGAGGGTGCTCTGGTCCCGCGTAAACCTTGAGCTTTCCAAACTGTTCGCGGCCGAGCGTGTTCTTGGGCAACATTCCGCGAACTGCACGTTCGACGGCGCGCGTTGGGTGCTTTTCTAGCACTTGCGCGTACTTTGTTGCAGTCAATCCGCCCGGATATCCCGAGTGACGGTATTCCATCTTTTGCTCGAGTTTCTTGCCGGTGAGCACAACCTTGTCGGCGTTGACGACGATTACGAAATCGCCCGTGTCGACATGTGGGGCAAAGATGGCCTTGTGCTTTCCTCTAAGTAGGGTTGCTACGTGACTGGCGAGGCGACCGAGCACAATGTCGGTCGCGTCAATCACTAGCCAGTCCCTCTTGATGTCTTGAGGTTTTGGAGTAAATGTACGCATGAATCTTCTCTTTCGAAGGGAGTTGTTCGTGAATCCCGCTCCGTGGTGATTCTCGAAGAGATTCTTTGAGACTCAGCCATTGGAGGGCTCAGCTTCGATAGCCTGACCAGCAGGCACCAAGGGTCAACTATAGCCGAAACAACCAGTTCGGGTCAAAGCCCAGTTTCATCAAGCTGTCTTTTGGCTCGCGTGGCCGTAGCCCGATCCGCGAGTTCACTATCCGGAGGGTACCCGACTTCGGCTAATGTAAGCCCTTTCGCTGGCAAGACTTTGAACCGTGAACCGCGGATGCCCGACTTCCGTATTTGCAAAAGCTCGGCGTTCGAGAGTTTCCCTTCGCCAACCGCAACCAAAGCACCAACAAGTGATCTGACCATGCTGTGACAAAATGCATCCGCTCTGAGCCTCGCTATTAGCACCCCTTGGTTGTCGCGCGACCAATCGAATTCAAACAGTGTACGAATATTCGTTGACTCCTCCCGCGATTTGCAAAACGCGCTCCAGTCGTGAAGTCCCAACAGTTTGTCGGACCCGTTCTGCATGGGCTCGAGAGCCAATTCGCGCGGATAAGCGAGAGTTGCCCGCCAAAACATTGGGTCCCACTTAGCAACACTGTCAGCGATCCGATATTTGTAACTTCGCCAAATAGCCGAGAACCTTGCATCGAAACCGTCAGGCGCCCTTTTGGATTCCAGAACTTTGAAGTCGGCTTCCAGTCCGGCTATTCCATTGATTCGCGTTGCGATCAAATCGAGCGTTGAACTTGGACCAGTGCTTGAAAAGCCTTCAACTTGTGCTTTCGTCAAATCGAAATGAGCCACCTGGCCGGAAGCGTGAACTCCGGCGTCAGTTCGACCCGCAACTGTAAGTTTGGGTTCAGGTCCCCAACGCCGAAAAATCGTGGCTAAATGCGACTCGATTTCACCTTGGACTGTTCTCAGGTTTGGTTGCATACTCCAGCCGCGAAAGTCCGTACCATCGTATGCAATGTCCAATCGAACTCGAACAGTCCCAGGTGCTGTGGAATCCACAGGCCGAGTCTATTCGTCGACGCCGAAAGCTTCAGGTTTGGAACGAGCGAAGGTTCGGTCCCAACCGATACCGGCAGTTAGGGCAAAACCTACCCCAAGCCATCCAAAATCGTCGGAAAGCAGGTTCGCCGGTCTCGACGGGCTCAGAGCAATAGCAGTATTGAGTGTCGTCGCGTACCACCTGTTCCCAGGTACAACAAAGGGTGGCTATCTAGGTGTGGACATTTTCTTTGTTATAAGCGGGTTCCTAATCACAGCCCTCTTGCTTAAGCAATGGAACACCCTAGGACGGCTCAAGCTTGTGGACTTTTGGCGTCGACGCGCACGCCGCTTGTTACCCGCCCTGTTCGTCTTGCTAATAGTTTGCGCATCGGTTGCCGCAATAGCGGGTGGAAATGTTCTAATCGATCTCGGCCGGCAATTGCTTGGGGCATCAACATTCAGCAGTAACTGGCTTGCCACATTCTCAAACCACAGTTACTTCACCGAATCAAACCCTGAATTGTTTCGGAACCTATGGTCGTTAGCTGTTGAGGAACAGTTCTATTTGCTTTGGCCCCTGGCCCTACTCCTGGTCGTGCTGATCCGGAAAGTATGGATCCGAGTCGCACTACTTGGCGTCGTCGCAGTTGTTTCCGCTCTTGGAATGGCGATGTTGTACATTCCTGGCGCGGATGCAACGCGGGTCTACTACGGTACAGATACCCACAGTTTCGGTCTCGCCCTGGGTGCAAGTCTCGCGCTCGGTACTAGCGTTTGGTTGTCAGGATCTTCGAGCTGGAATCGCGTTGCTCTGGCCGCAATTCAATTCTCTGGCGTCGCCGCAATCGTGGGAGTCGTGTTGATGACTCAACTCATGGCTGATGATTCCGCATTCACTTATCGGGGTGGATTGCAACTGGTTGCCGCGCTCTCCGCGATCGCTATCGCTGGCTCCGTCATCCCAAATTCAATTCTCGGACGGTGGTTGGACAATCCGGTATTTAAGTGGGTAGGTGAACGATCCTACGGTCTGTATCTTTGGCATTGGCCCGTTTTTGTGCTCGTTAGTGCTTTCGCTGGGAGCAACTCAGCGACCAATCTCTGGGTTGTTGGATTCATCTCGCTTGCAATCAGCCTTGGTACGTGTGGCTTGTCGTACACATTCGTCGAACAGCCAATCCGTAAGCAAGGCTTTCGCTCAACCATGCGAGTGTGGTGGACCGGCTGGTGGGACTCGCTGCCGAAATTGCTTACTGGCCTGGCATCCGTTTGCGCCTTGGCAACGGGGGTGTACGCAAGCAGTTTGGCTCTTTCGGCAGCACCTTCTAAGACAGATGCTCAAGCACTAATCGAGGCTGGTGCGGCTGCTTTGGAGACTCCCGAAGTGCCAACCGTTCCTGTGAAGTCCAATTCGAATGCAACTCCAACTTCTAACTCCGGGATATTAGCCGGTAGTCAACTCACGGCAATCGGGGATTCGGTGATGTTGGCTTCCGCACCAAGTTTGCTCGAAGCATTTCCAGGAATTTCTATCGACGCAACGGTGTCTAGAGACATGATTACCGGACCCGCGCTTGTCGGGTCTCTAATTGGCCAAGACTCGTTACGCCAAGTATTGATTTTGGGGCTCGGCACGAATGGCCCGATCAATTTTGGCGAGCTCGAGAAGATCCACGAATTGATTGGACCAAATCGCCAATTGATCTTGATCAGTGTTCAAGCACCTCGATATTGGACTGACGGGGTGAATCAGATTCTGTTCAAATTTGCTCAAAAGTATCGAAATGTTGAGATCGCGAATTGGCGCGACGCAATCGCAGCGCACCTCGACCTTCTGGCTCGAGATCAGATTCATCCTGGACCGACCGGCGGCGCAATCTACGCTCAAGCGGTGAAAGATGCACTCCAACGACTAGCAGAATTGCCGCCGTTGCTCTCGGCGAAAGAATACGGGTTGGCGCCGCATCCCTCGTAGCCTGACTTGGACCTGCCTAGAACTCCTTGACGAGCGCCATGGACCGCTGTTCAACTTCAAATCCGAGACGACTGTAAAGTCCGTCCGCTCCAGTGGGACTTTCGGAATCAACATCGAGAACCGCCTTTTCAAGGCCGGCAGCCTTCGCCGCTTCCATCGCGGATGCCAAGAGCGAGAACGCCAAGCCACGTCGGCGATATTCGCGTCGAACCCCAACGAGCAGAATATAGGTCGAACTATAGCCTTGGGTTGCAAAGTCCGCCTCGTTCACTTCAGAGAGCACAAATCCCGCTACTTCACCGTCAGAATCAAGCGCGATTCTCGACAAGTCACCGCGGAAAGTATCCCTCTCAAAGAGTTCATCCCACCGTTCCCGAGTCGTAGGTTGGGAACCCCAATGGTCTCGAAAGGTCGCATTTCGAGCGTGAAATGTCTGCTCGATAAGAGAGTTATCGAAGGGCTTAACCTCAAACTCGCCGAACTCACCCGTAGGGATCGGTTTTGCAAGATCGCGCACCATCGATTGAAAATGCCGGGATACCTTGAACCCCGCCCTCAAGGCGAGCTTTTGAGTTTCGACAGCTCGATCGTCCGGATACAGCATGATCCATCCCGGAAGTGGTTTTGGATTCGAAGAGAATATCTGCTTTGATCGGGCTTCTTGCCAAGCAAGAATCTGGCGACCAATACCCTTGCCGCGGCTTTGCGGTCGTACAGCGCCCCACAATATTGATTGAACAAGCGTTTCTTGACCGGGATTTGCGATGGTCATGCCGAATCCTATGACTTCACCGGTTGAATCGACAGCTAAGAGCGAATCGATGCTTGGGTCAAAAAAGCTGTGACCAAATTCCTCTTCAAACTCCTCTCGCGGCGTCAAATACTCTGGATGTTCGACTCGATCGGCCGCTTGGCAACATTCCAAGATTTGATCGATGTCGGCTTTTGTTGCCGGTCGCCAGGTAATCGAGTCTGTCGAGACTGGTAACCGGACAGGGCCCGCTTTAACGCGCTCAGAAAGCGGCGAAAGTTCGTTCAATTGTTTACCAATCAGTTCGGGTTTGTATAGAGAGCCTTAAAGAATAATGGGGTTATGCGAGTCCGCATAACCCCAAAATTGTAACGAAATACTACTTTTCGTCCTGGTCTTCTGCTGAGCTTTCCTCGACCTCGTTAGCTTCGGTTTCGGTCTCGGCTTCGTCAGTTACAGTCTCGGTTTCAGCGACTGCGCTTTCCTCGATCGAAGCTTCAGAATCGACCGCTTCGTCTGAAGCTTTCGCAGCTTCGTCATCGGCTTTTGCAGCTTCGTCATCGGCTTTCTCAGTCACTTTCGACTCCGCTTTGACGGCTGGCTCGCTCGTGACGGATTTCTTTGCCTTAGGTTTCGCTACGACAGGTTCCAAAACCAGTTCGATCTGCGCCATGGGTGCGTTGTCACCCTTGCGGAACCCGAGT
>JAHBSS010000004.1 GCA_019639015.1 Cryobacterium sp.
GATAGCGTGAATCTGAGGCGCCATTCTCCAAATCCTCGACAATTTGGATGCCGGAATACGGCTTACTTTGAAAGAGCGCGATACCTGTTAGCGGCATCCGCAACCGACTGGATGTAACTATTCGAAGCGTTGTATGCCGCAATTCCTTTACGCCAACCTTCACGGCTAGCCATATCGCCACTTGCCCGACAAAGATAGTTCGCTGTGGCCATAACAGAGTCATCAATATTCTGGGGATTTTCAACACCGTCACCGTTGGCATCAATGTGCCAGTTTCGCCAAGTCTGAGGAATCAATTGCATCGGGCCGACCGCACGATCGAAGTCGCTATCTGAGTCAATTTCGCCACCATCCGAATCAGGAATGTGCGCGGCTGAGTTTCCGTCAAGTGAGGGACCAAAGATCGGTGGATTGACGTCACCGCTTTCGTCCACCGTCGATCCGCCGTGCCTAGCATGGTCGCTCTCAACCAGACCAATACCTGCCAATGTGGTCCAACCCAACTTGCATTCAGGCATCATTTGCGCTTTCACAATGGCCACTCCGGCATACGCCGCCAGCACGCGTGGCGGGATACCGGTTCGAATTGAAACCTGGCCCACCCAGTCTTCATCCGCTAGCCCGGCTACACCTCCGCGAACCGGGGAAATTGCGGTGGGCGGAAGATCAACTTGAATCGCAAAATCCGGTGGCTGATTCAGCTGAGTCTTGGGCCCAACAAGAGCTGGAGTCGGCGCAAGAAGTACATACACGGCTGTTACACAAAGCACCACAGCGACAGCAGCGATCGCAATAAATAGTGCCGACTTCTGACTCATCTCGCCAAGTTCAACACAATCCACTGAGGGAACACTGAAGTGAAACGGCTTCAAACTTCGGCTACGACGCAAGTCCGGTTAAAATCTGGTCATGGCAGATTCAACATTCGACATCGTCAGCAAAGTCGACAAGATGGAACTCGACAACGCGCTTCACCAATCACAAAAGGAAATTGCGCAACGCTACGACTTCAAAGGTGTCGGCGCAGACATCGACTTCAGCGGTGAAAAGGTGTTGATTAAAGCCAACACCGAAGAACGTGTGAACGCCGTGCTCGACGTGTTTGAATCCAAACTCATCAAGAGGGGCATATCTCTTCGGAGCCTCGACAAGGGCAATCCGTTCGCATCCGGTAAAGAATTCCGATTGGAAATCGCTATAAAGCAAGGAATCAGTTCAGAGGATGCAAAAAAGATCGCGAAGATAATTCGGGATGAAGCCCCCAAGTCCGTGAAATCGCAAATCCAGGGCGATGAATTGCGAGTTAGTTCGAAGAGCCGCGACGACCTGCAAGCAACGATTTCACTATTGAAAGAGTCAAAGCTTGAAGTTGACTTGCAATTCGTGAACTTCAGGTAATTTGAAGCCCGCCTAGTCAGTGCCCCATTCCATCGCTGCTCGATCCAGCGCTGCGCCTTCTTCAACGTCTGCTTCACCTTCTGCGATCTCATCGGCGCCGCCGCTCGCAAGCTCCCCCATGAGTTTTGCGGTTTCCCCGGTGACGATCCCTTGAGACACGTACTGTTCAAGTCGGGCACGCGAGTCCGCGATGTCAAGATTGCGCAATGTCAGTTGACCAATTCGATCACCAGGGCCGAAAGCAGCATCCTCAACGCGTTCCATCGAAAGCCGATCAGGATGGTAGCTAAGGCCAGTACCTCTCGTGTCAACAATCGTGTAATCATCTCCGCGCCGAAGCTTCAAAGTAACTTCTCCGCTAACAGCTGAAGCCACCCAGCGAACAAGGGACTCTCGCAGCATTAGTGATTGCGGATCCAGCCAACGACCTTCATACATGAGCCGACCCAGCCGACCGCCTTCAAGTCGATAGTTGGCGAGGGTGTCTTCATTGTGAATTGCGTTGAGGAGTCGCTCGTAAACAATGTGGAGCAAAGCCATGCCGGGAGCTTCGTAGATACCACGACTCTTTGCCTCGATGATTCGGTTTTCTATCTGGTCAGAAATTCCTAAACCGTGGCGACCGCCGATACGGTTCGCTTCAAGCACCAGGTCAACCGGGTCGGAGAACTCGACTCCATTGATTGACACTGGCCGACCGGATTTGAACCCAACGGTCACCAATTCGGTTTCAATTCGGGCGGATTCGTCCCACGGTGCTACACCCATGATTGGAGCGACAATTTCGACGCTCACATTTAGATGCTCAAGCTGCTTTGCCTCGTGTGTAGCCCCCCAAATATTCGAGTCGGTGCTGTAAGCGCGTTCTTCTGGATCTCGGTACGGGTAACCTTTCGCAATCAGCCATTTGGACATTTCGCTTCTGCCGCCGAGTTCGCGCACGAAGTTTGCATCCAGCCAGGGTTTGTAAATCCGAAGCCGCGGGTTTGCCAGTAATCCGTAACGGTAGAACCGTTCGATGTCGTTCCCCTTGTAGGTCGAACCGTCTCCCCAAATCTCAACGCCGTCCTCTTTCATCGCCCGCACGAGCATTGTCCCTGTCACCGCTCTGCCCAAGGGCGTGGAGTTGAAATACTTCTTACCGGCGGTGCTGATGTGAAACGCACCACACTGCAATGCCACAAGTCCTTCTTCGACTAGTGCCGTGCGACAATCAACGATTCGCGCGAGTTGTGCACCGTACTGCAACGCGCGTTCCGGCACGGATTCAATGTCGGGTTCATCGGGCTGGCCAATGTTCGCCGTGTAGGTACAAGGTATGGCGCCGTTCTCGCGCATCCACGCGACGGCTGTGGATGTGTCAAGGCCACCAGAGAACGCAATTCCAACTTTCTCCCCGACCGGCAAACTTGAAAGAACCTTAGACATTGTTTGAAATCTCCACCATCTGTTCGCGAGGGATAACCTTTACCCTCTGTCTTCCTTCTCGGGCCCCAAGTCCGATTTCGTATTCGTCGAGCCTGTGCCAACCTTCCAGGGTTGTGAACTTGACACCCCTGTCTTTGAGCAACGAAGTCACAGAATCCGGGGACGGATCTGAAGGAGTCCACCAATCGGCCTGATCGCTAAGCAAACTTTGAACCGTCTCAATCGCGTCGCTTTTTGTAGCGCCAATGAGCCCCACTGGTCCCCTCTTTATCCATCCGCTCGCATAAACTCCGTGGACTCGCTGATCGCTATCGTCTATTGCCCTGCCCGCCCGATTAGGTATCACGCCTCGGAGTCGATCGAATGGGATGTCCGGTAGCTCAGTACCGAAATAGCCGATCGCGCTGTAAACAGCATCAACCGGCAAGTCCAAAGTTCTGCCGGTGCCTCGCGCTCCACCTTCACCGTCGGGTTCAGTGCGTTCCAGTCGCACTCCCTCAACTTGATTGGCCCCAAATATTTCTATTGGCTTCGAATGAAAATGGAAATGTATTCTGCGGTTGGCTCCGATTGGCTCTCTTGATCGCCATGCAGTGAACACGCGATCGATGATTTGCGTTTGCTTGTTTGTGGCCTTCGCTAACTCTGATGCTTCGTCAGAAACGAAGTCGTTTTCGTCAAGAAGGATGTCGACATCCGGCAGTTCCCCAAGCTCACGCAGTTCAAGCGGTGTGAATTTGACTTGTAGCGGTCCGCGCCTGCCGATCACGTGAATGTCCGTGACTTGCGAGCGCTCAAATTGGTCAAGGATCGATTTGGGCATTTCAGTCGTGGCGAGTTCATTCACGCGCCTTGCCAACATTCGAGTCACATCCAGCGCCACATTGCCATTCCCGATTACTGCAACAGCCTTGTGGTTTAGTGACCAATCGCGCGGCACATCAGGGTGACCGTCATACCAACTGACGAACGAACCGGCGCCAAAGCTTCCTGGTAAATCTGCGCCCTGAATTGTGAGCCGAGCATCCTTGGTCGCTCCGGTAGTGAATATCACCGCATGGTAATGCCGTTTCAGATCGGTCAGGGTAATGTCTCGCCCGTAACAAACGTTGCCCAACAACCTGATTTCGTCGTCATCAATTACTTGACGCAGCGAGTTCACAATGCCCTTGATTCGAGGGTGATCTGGAGCGACACCGTAACGGACCAAACCGTATGGCGCCGGGAGCTGATCGAACAGATCGATGCTCACTTCAAAACTTCGTTCGGAGTTTCGAAGCAAATCCGCAACGAAGATTCCCGCAGGTCCGGCACCTACAATCGCCACTCGAAAAACGGCCACTACTACCCCTCAGTTGGAACGCTCGACCAGGGTTTCCGCAAAACGAGTTAACGCTTTGCGCACTGGCCCGTTTGGCAAACTCGCTAAAGCTTCCACTCCATCGTGGGCCCAGCGGTGCGCCTCCTTCAGGGTTTTCTTTGTTACCGGATGAGTTCGAAGTTCGGCCACTGCGACCGTGAAGTCTTCTGGCACTTTGCCTTCTGCCCGTACGCCAAGCTCGAGTCTCTCCAAGAGGTTCGCTGCCGAAATGTCACTCTTTGCCTCTTGCTTCAAATACAACAGTGGCAGGGTCGCGACCCCGGATTTCAAGTCTGTACCTGGCGCCTTACCCGTTTGTTCCACGCTCCCAGACAAATCGAGCACATCATCGATTAATTGAAAGGCGACACCAATTTTCTCGCCGAATTCGTGAAGTGGCTCCTGGAACTGTGTTGGGGCATCAGAGAAAATCGCACCCATTTGGGCTGCCGCCGAAATAAGCGAACCAGTTTTGTCTGAGAGCACTTGAATGTAATGCGCGATTGGATCCTCATCCGGAGTTGGCCCAATCGTCTCGTGAAGTTGACCTAGACATAACCTTTCGAATGTAAGAGTCTGAAGTTCGACTGCGCGATCCCCCAGCCCCGAAATCAATCGACCGGCGCGGGCAAAAAGTAGATCCCCAGTCAAGATCGCTACTGAGTTTCCCCAAACGAATTGTGCGCTCGGAACTCCACGACGCACTTCCGCTTCATCCATCACATCGTCGTGATACAGGGATGCAAGGTGCGTGATTTCCATTGCTTGAGCGGCGATAATGACCGCTGGCGTGTTCCCTTTTCCAAGTTGGGCGGTGAGCAACGTGAGCGCGGGACGGACTCGCTTACCGCCAGCCTCAAACAAGTAGCGCGCAGTAACATCCGCGAGCGGGTCGGCGAACGTCATTTCCTTGCGCAGTCCCTCTTCAACCAACCGCAGTCCGTCTTCCAACTGCAGGGCAAACTTGCGTTCCTCGGCGGACGCAAATAGTGTCTCGCCGAGACCCAAAGTTGATTTCAGTTTGTGTCTTCGGCGCAATTGCTGATCAGTGAGTTTTTCTGGCACCTACTCAGCCCCCGCACCTTTAGATTTCAGTGACCTTCTGACCGGCTTGTAGCCTCTGTGCAATGCAACGACCCCGTAGGTTAGATTCCGGTAAACGACGCGGCTGAATCCAGCTCCTCGCAACCACTGGCAAAGCGTAAGTTGGTCAGGCCATTCTTGAATTGATTCCGACAAATACTTGTATGCGTCTTGCTTTAGCCCGCTGACATTCACGATCTTCGGCATTACGTGCTTTAGATAAAACCCGTAACCGGCGCGAAGGAGCGCCCTCGACGGCTTGGAAAATTCGCAAATTACAACCCGGCCCCCCGGCTTTGTCACTCGATACATTTCAGCGAGCGCTTTGCGCGGGTCCTCAAAATTGCGTAAGCCGAACGAGACCGTTACGGCGTCGAAGGTGTTCGCTTTGAAGGGCAGTTTCAAAGCATCGCCTTGTACGAACTCCAACTGGGGATGACGTTTCTTGCCCTCCTCGATCATCCCTTCTGAGAAATCGAGAGCGACTACCTCGGCCCCCGATCTTGCTATAGCAACCGAACTTGTACCGGTGCCTGCTGCAATGTCGAGGATGCGCTCACCCGGTTTCGGCGCAATTGCCTTGACTGTTTGAATTCGCCAAAGTAGATCATTGCCGAACGACAAGACGGTGTTTGAGCGGTCGTATCGTTTCGCGACACCGTCGAACATCTCAGCCACTCTTTCTGGCTTTTTGCTCAACTCTTCCGCAGGCACCACTCAAGTCTATTGGGGCAACCAATTACGAGTTCGGCTTGGCCATCATCGGGATACGCTTGTAACGTGAGCGAAATCGCGAACGATCATCAGTCTTGGGTTTCGCTCTTAGAATCTGACAGCCGCTTGAAAGTGGTAACGGTCGAGATAGAGGATCCCGGAAGCCTCATCCCAATGCTTCCTGATTCGGAAATACTGTTGTGGCTTCGCCGAGGCGAGGGGTTACTAGGTTTTGGGGAAGCACTCAGGGTCGAGTTTTCGGGTCTCAACAGGTTTCGAGATGCATCAACGTTTTGGCGCAACACTGCCGAAACCGCCAACGTTGAAAACGAGTTGACTGAACCTGGCACTGGTCTTGTAGCATTTGGAAGTTTCAGCTTCTCGTCCGGTTCGCAAACTCCAAGTGTTCTTGTTGTTCCAAGAAGACTCTTGGGGCGAAAGAACGGTCGTGCTTGGCTCACGACATTTGAGCTTGTTCCATCGGTAGTTGAACAACTAGTCGCGAAAAACGTTCAAATTGCTGGGGAGCAGCTTAGCGAGGACGGATTCAAACAAGCAGTCTCGATTGCGCTTGAACGGATACGCGATGGCCAACTCGAAAAGGTGGTTCTGGCTCGAGACTTAGTAGGTGAGGTGTCAACTGACTTCGACCTTGCAGACACCGTTGGGTCGTTATCCCTCGGATATCCAGATTGTTGGACCTTTGCAATCGACAACTTTTTCGGATCCAGCCCCGAGACTTTGGTTCAAGTTCATTCCGGTGCTGTCTCAGCCCGAGTGCTCGCAGGTAGCGCAGCGAGAGGAGTGGATGCTAACGCCGACATGAACGCATCGATCGAATTAGCCACGTCAGGCAAAGATCAAGACGAACATGAGTTTGCGGTTCAAAGCGTCGTTGCTTCGCTTAGACCCCACTGCGTTTCGGTCACGGCTAGCGATACTCCATTCACGATTCGACTACCGAATCTCTGGCACTTGGCTAGCGATGTTCTGGGGGAACTTTCCGATGAATCCAGCAGTCTTGACCTAGTCGAAGCCCTGCACCCTACTGCCGCAGTTGCCGGTTCGCCAACCGAAGCTGCGCTAGCACTTATCGAGGAACTTGAACCGTTCGATCGGGGCCGGTACGCGGGACCCGTCGGATGGATAGATGCAAGAGGCGACGGGGAATGGGCGATCGCTTTGCGATGTGCGCAACTCGGGGAGTCAGGTTCAATTCGTTCAATTGCCGGTGCTGGAATCGTTGAGGGTTCCATTCCCGAAAAAGAACTCGCTGAAACCAAACTCAAATTCAAACCAATAGCAGACCTGCTCGGCGATCGCCTTCACTAATCGCGTTCAAGTACCGCCTCAATAATTACCTGCCCTTCGGTGAGACTCAACGCCTCATCAAGCTCTCCCCTGTTTCGAACTAGGCGGTGGTCCCAACCGTAAGCGCTAGAAAGTGCGGCGATCTTTGCGTCGTGCGGTGTAAAGATCACGCGATCAAAGGAGTCCGAATCGGCAGTCCCAGCAACTTCAAGCTCATCAAATAGACTCCCGCCGTTGTCGTTGCCAACAATGATTTGGATTCTTGGTTTCGATTCGCCGATCGGAAACAGTAACGAACCAACATCGTGCAAGAACGCGAGATCTCCGGTCACTAACCGCGTCATCCCGGCAACGGAATTAGCAGCGGTTGAACCAACGAGACCGCCTTGGCTGGCAATTGCAATACCGATTGCAGTTGCATTGTTCCCGTCAATTCCCGCTAGCCCCCTATTTGAGTGAACAGTTATTCGTTTGCCGGTCACAACCGAATCCGCTACGCGAATCAACCTAGAAGATGCGAACACCAACCGATCGTGAGGCCACGTCTTTTGCCAAACAGATTCAACTAGCAACTTTCTAGTGATCCGTTCTCGAAACACCTCAAGTTGCGCACGACCGTGCCTCGATACTGTCCGACTATCGTCGGTACGAGAAGCCTCCGGGTCAAATACTGAGAAAGTGGAATTCAACTCACGGCTCGCGAACACCCACTTTGCGACCCAAGGATCCGCCCAATCTCCGAGCTCACCAACAGCTTCAACAGATTCAACAACTTTTGCAGCTCGTCGGCCCGGGTTGAATGCTTCAGCTGTGTTGCCTCTAATGATGATGGTTTCAACATCCGAACGTTCAAGCAGTTTGGGTACTTCTCGACTCAAAGTCGGATGTCCAAAAACGATTGCGCGTTTGACCATTCCCCCGAATGCTTGATCTTGCAGCAGCTCCCGGTAACTAACAACCAGATTCGGCCCAAACCGTGCTCCGCTTGAAACTTCTGCTAGTAGCGGGGCGCCGATAGTTCTTGCGAACTCCTCTGCTTTCGCCCCAGAACCGTGACCGGCAATAACAACAGTTCCCTGTTCTCTTTGTAATGCGGTTGCCGCGATTGAGTTTGTTGCGGGTCCGATCGCCAACTTTCGTTCAACAGCGTGATCGTTAGGTCTCAACTCTCCCGAAAGCGGTTCCCTAAAGCCAAGATTCAGTTGAACTGGCCCTGGGCTGCCCGATCGACCAGTGGCTGCCCCGATTGCCTCAGCTGCTAAAGACTCAAGAAAACTCTCCGACAAACCACCCGTTGAAGGAACTGATATGTCACGGGCTAAGCGCACGAATTTGGAGAACACAGCCAACTGATCCGTCGTCTGATTGGAACCAATCCCGCGCAACTCTGTCGGTCGATCCGCGGTGAGAAGAATCATCGGCACCCCAGAATGATGTGACTCCAAGACGCTTGGCATCAATTGGGCAACAGCGGTTCCTGAAGTTGTAATTACGACCGCTGGAACACCAGTCTCAACAGCCGACCCGAGAGCCAAAAACCCCGCACTTCGTTCGTCGATTCGAACAGTAAGTACGACTTCATTAGATTTCTCCAGTTGAGCTGCAGCGAGGCCTAGAGCCTGGGAACGCGAGCCCGGGCAAACCACAAAATGCGTCACGCCCAGTCGAATGAAATTGCGCAATAACGCGCTCGCGACTTTGGTCGCACCGCTATCAGAACTCAACTTTCCTTCGAATCGTCATCAAGCTCAGCTATTTGTCGTTCAAGGTCTTTGATTCGAGCGTCTTGCTCCATTTCACCTTCAACTTGATGCATGAACGCTGGATCATCTTCTGGCGCGCGAAAACGAATGCGTTCAAGGTTCGGATTGGCGCGATCCTTGCCAATGATGAACCAAAGCACTCCACCGATAACGTTCAGCAAAATGACAATTAGGAGCCACACGGGTTTAGGGATTCCGCGAACTCGTCGCGAATCTGTTACGGCGCAATCAACTACGGCATACACCCAAAAACCAATCGCCAGTGCGCCGGCGGCGAGGGTCAAGAAGGCCCGCATGACACAATTCTAAGCCAGTGAACTCTTGGATGTCCGTTGAAGGTTCTCAAGAAGCATTCAAGTATTCGACCTACACTTGGCTTGTGAGTCCCTGGCGAAAAATCCTTGCGTTTTCAATATTGCGGCTTGTTGTTTTCGCATTGCCATTTGCAATATTGATGATGTTTGGAATCATTTGGTGGGCCTCGGCAGCTATCGCAGCAATTGTTGGATTGTGCCTTTCATACTTGTTTCTGCACAACCAACGAAATGAGGTCGCGGCGGCTTTGGAACAGTTGCGTTCCAACTCAAGCAAGGATGCCGATAGCGACCTAGAAAACGAAGCTCTAGATCGCGAAGAGGCTGAGTCTAAAAAGCGATCGTAAGTGCAAGCCCGACACCGAAGATAAGCGCAAGCAGGCTTGTGAGCCGAAGCGCTAACCCGAACTCTTTTGAGGTTTTCGACGTAAGCACTATCAGCGCACACGGCACGGCAAGTAGCAGTGCGAAATACACGAGGTATGTCTTCTCGTAGAACAGCGCCAAGAACCAAACGGCAACAAATGGCAAAAGCACGAATACCGCATACAAGATTCTCGATGTCAGCGAACCGAAAAGAACCGCAAGAGTGCGCTTCTTGGCCTTGCGGTCTTGTTCAATATCGCGCAAATTATTCGTGATGAGAACTGCGCAGGCGAGTAAGCCTGCCGCGGCACCAGATACCCAACTCTCAAGATTGACTTTCCCGGTCTGAACGAAGGTTGTGCCTGCCGTTGCGGCAACACCAAAGAACAAAAACACGAACACTTCACCCAAACCGAAATAGCCGTAAGGGTGCTTTCCACCCGTGTAAAACCACGCGGCAAGCAAACACACAACTCCGAGAGCAAAAAGCCAATATTGCCCACTCAGAATGATCACGGTAATACCCGCGGCAGAAGCAAGAGCAAAAAATACCAATGCAACTGCCAGGACGCTCTTGGGGCTTGCAGCTCCAGAGCCAGTTAGACGAGACGGTCCGACCCTGAACGCATCAGTGCCTCGAACGCCGTCAGAATAGTCGTTCGCATAATTCACCGCTAGTTGCAATCCCATAGCAACTGCCAGACACAGCAACGCTCTAACCCAATGCCAGCCGTGGAATCCTTCTACCGCGAATGCGCAAGCGGTTCCGAGTGCAACGGGAGCAATTGAAAGCGAGAGTGTGCGAACTCGAGCCGCTGCAATCCAATCAGCCAAATTCGCTTTCTTGACCACGGGAACGGGGGAGCGTCCTCCAGGACGGCCGCCTTTGCGTTTCTTGGCTGCTTGCTTTTTCTTTTCGTACGTTGGAGTGGCAACTACAGTTTGCTTCGCTGATTGTTTTACCGGTTCACGTAATTCACTCTTGACGGGAGTTTTCGCCGGGTTGAATCGTTGTTGTCTTGCTCTATTGCTTGCCACGACTGAATCCTAGCGATTGCGAAGCGCGATGAGATTCGGTTTGCCGTTACTCAAACGCGGTATCGTCTCAAGCCACGTCAATCGTGCTGGCCTGGCAGCGGGACCAAGTTGTGCTCCAACCAGTTCCCTGAGCTCGCCAAGTTCAATATTCACACCCTCGATAAACGCGATGGGAACCTGGCCCCAATGCTCGTCTTCAACACCGAAAACCACAGCTCCAGTAACCCCCGGGATTGAGCGAACGACTTGCTCAATCGCCGCAGCCGAAACCTTGATCCCACCGGAAATGATCACGTCATCCGATCTACCCGAGATTCTCAGTTTGCCGTCAACGATCTCACCTAAGTCGTCAGTTCGATACCAACGTGTTCCGTCATCGAGTACAAACTTCTCGTTGGTCAGGGCGGGGTTTCCTAAATACCCTTCGGCAAGAGTTGGGCCGGAAATCTCAACTGCTCCAAGTCGAGTGCGAACCTGAACCCCAGGCAACGGTTCACCGTCATAAACACACCCACCGAAAGTCTCCGTTGAACCATAGGTTCGGCTGATCTTCAATCCTGCCTCTAGGGCTTTGTCCAGGGTCTGAGTTTGAAGCCTTTGCCCTCCGATCAAAATCCGGTCGAAACGCGACAGCAAATACAATTCGTCTTTCGTGGCTTTCTCGAGCAGCCTGGAAAGTTGATTCGGAACTAGGGAGGTGAACTTAGCATCCCCATTCATTTGTTTCGCCGCTTCAAAGAAGGCGCCCTCGCTGAAACCGTCTCGGATTACGACGGGTTCGGTATTTGCGAAAATTGAGCGAACCAAAACGTTGATCCCAGCAACATAACTTGTTGGAACGGCAAGCAACCATTGGCCAGTTCCGCCCAGTCGCTCGGCCGAAGCCCGCGCACTCGCAGTTGCGGCCGCGGCACCCAATGCAACTTGCTTCGGTTCGGCTGTCGATCCGCTTGTTTGGATCACGATCGAAACGTTTGAATCCACCGTGTTCGGGTATAGACGTTCTTGCAGGTTTCTAACCGGTGTAATCGCCGGTCCGCCGCCTAGTGCGTTGCGTAGCGCACCAAGAAGCGTCAACGGTTCGTCAGATACCTGGATAAGTTCGCGCATACTGCTTGGCCTTCATATTCAGGTGGACTACACAATTCGGTTCAATATGGCCACGGGTATGGTGACCAATCCGGGTCGCGCTTTTCAAGGAACGAGTCTTTGCCTTCCTTCGCCTCTGCCGTTCCATATGCGAGTCGCGTGGCCTCTCCTGCAAAAATCTGCTGACCTACTAGTCCGTCGTCTACCGAGTTGAGGGCATATTTCAGCATCCGGATTGAAGTGGGCGACTTTGTTAGTACTTCTTGCGCCCAGCTATAAGCAACTTTCTCAAGGGATTCGTGCGGCACAACTAAGTTGACCGCGCCAGCTTCATGGGCCCGCTCAGCCGAGTATTCCTGCGCAAGAAAAAACACTTCCCTTGCGAATTTCTGACCCACTTGCCTCGCGAAGTATGCGCTACCGTATCCGGCGTCGAAAGAACCAACATCCGCATCGGTTTGCTTGAATCTTGCATGTTCAGCACTGGCTATCGTTAAGTCGCAAACAACGTGCAGAGAGTGACCCCCTCCGGCAGCCCATCCCGGAACCACAGCGATAACGACTTTTGGCATGAACCGTATTAGTCGTTGGACTTCCAAAATGTGCAGGCGGCCGTGTGACGCCCCGTCGCCGTACTCGTATCCGCTGGCACCGCGCACTGTCTGGTCGCCACCGCTACAGAACGCCCACTCACCGTCCTTCGGACTTGGTCCGTTTCCCGTCAAAAGCACAACACCAACCTTCGGGTTGGTTCTGGAGTGCTCTAAGGCCCTGAACAGTTCATCAACGGTTTGCGGTCTGAACGCGTTTCGAACTTCCGGTCGATTGAACGCGACTCTGCAGATCTGTCCTGTGACATCCACGTGGTAGGTGACGTCTCTCAGGTCCTCAAAACCGGCCACTGGGTTCCAAATGTTCTCGTCGAATAGTTCCGAGACGAAGGTCATGAAATGAGCCTAGCCATGACGGGTACAGACTGTTGCTATGGGTACTGATTTCGCCTTGCCGAGCTTTGAAGAGTTGGTTGAATCGAGCTTGGTTGTCTCGTTGCCTTTGAAGACCAGGTTTCGGGGCGTGACGGTGCGGGAAGTCATGCTGCTTGAGGGCCCAAACGGTTGGAGCGAGTTTTCACCATTCACGGAATACGGCGATGTTGAAGCAAGCACGTGGTTGAAAGCGGCGATCGAATTTGGTTGGGGTTCCACGCCCGCACCGAAACGCGAGCTCATCGAAGTCAATGCGACTCTGCCCGCGGTGGCGCCCGACAAAGTCGCGGCTATTCTGGATCGCTTCCCAGGATGCAGAACCGTGAAAGTTAAAGTGGCCGAAGCTGGTCAAGAACTTGACGCTGACATCCAACGAGTGAAAACCACCCGCAAATACTTGGGAGACTCCGGCCGAATCAGGATCGACGCGAACGGTGCATGGAATTTGAATCAAGCGAAGAACGCGTTGCACGCGCTCGCAGAGTTCAAATTGGAGTACGCGGAACAGCCATGTATGACAGTTGCCGAGTTGGTGGAGATCAGGGCGTACGCGTCGGAGCTTGGAATCCCGATCGCCGCAGACGAGAGCGTGCGAAAAGCAAGCGATCCCCTCGAAGTAGCACGAGTCAAAGCAGCCGACATCCTGGTCATCAAAGCTCAACCCTTGGGAGGAATAAACGCGGCGAGAGAAATTGTGGAGCAGGCGGGACTGCCGGTCGTGGTATCTAGCGCGCTGGATAGTTCCGTTGGCATATCGATGGGTGCAGCACTTGCCGCATGCCTGGATGAACTACCGTTTGCTTGCGGTTTAGGAACAGCGTCACTATTTGAAGCGGATGTCGTGGAGTACCCCCTAATTCCGGTTGGAGGCCAAATCCCCTCCTCTCGCATTGAAGTTAGCCGCTCGTTCGCTAAGAAACTGCAATCGAGCCCCGACCGCCAAATCTGGTGGACTAACCGACTGGAACGGTGTTTGAGACTGCTTTCTTAGTCATTATTTCTGCCGGGATTTGGAGCAATATGCCCTCGATACGGTTCGGCTCGCTTCTTGAACTCTGCGCGATCCTTTTGACTCAACATGAAGTCACCGTGGAATGAGATCGACAAGTATTCTGGCTGCCAGCCGAACTCTGATTGGTCTGCTTGCGATTGCGCCGTTAGAACCCCAGTGCGATCTTGGTTGAGGTCAAGGATTTTGAAGTTCAAACTCCCCCTACTTACTTCGGGCGGCGCGCCCGACAGTAACCAAAGTCCTTGATCAGCAAGTGTGTAACCGCCGAACTCACCAATGCCGTCGGGTCCTTGAATATTCAAGAGACGCGGGTCACCAAATCCGTATTTCTTCATGATCTTGCCGACTATTTCAACCGCCAATTGCTTTTGAGACTCGTCTCGCAAGGTTCCTATGGTTTGCCAGGTATCACTGTCCCAAACATTCAACAGCGATTGACCGTGGTACCGATTCGATTCCTTAACCGCGCGTGAAGTCGAAACTTTCACCCATTCGAGCCCGAATTCATCCGTGATCGCGATTCGGATGTCCGCCATTGCGGAATTGACTCGCGGTTCCAGTTGCTCGATTGTTTCGTTGGCGAGAATTTGGTCCGTCGAAAACTGCGGAACCCCCGGGAACTTACTCCAAGGCACTGGCGAAGGCGAGAAGGTTTGCGCAAGCCAAATGCCACTGGCTGTACAAAGAATTGAAGCGACGACGAGGAACACGAGCCATCCGCGCCAGCCGCGCCACCATCGCCAGCCCAGGAATCGTCTGACCGGACCTTTGCGCACCTAGTCACAATCCCGAATAGGTGTGAAGTCCCTTGAAGAATAAATTCACGATCGTGTAGTTAAACGCGACCGCACTCATTCCCACTAGCGCAAGCCAAGCCGATCTTGTTCCCCGCCAACCCCTCGTAGCTCTCGCGTGAATGTAACCGGCGAATAGCACCCAGATTATGAACGTCCAAACTTCTTTTGTGTCCCAACCCCAAAAGCGTCCCCAAGCCCGTTCAGCCCAGATCGCACCTGCGATGAGTGTGAAGGACCAGAGCACAAATCCCACGACAATCACTCGATACGCAAGGTTCTCTAACTGCTCAGAATCAGGAAGTGTCGCAAGGAACCTCCACCGTTTCAACCTGCCGGTCTCCCTAGACGTCTGAATCAACTGGGTCAGAGAAAGGCCTGCTCCTAGGCCGAAAAACGCTGTAGCAAGGGATGCCACGAACACATGAATTACGAGCCAGTACGACTGAAGCGCCGGTGGCAGCGGTGTCACGGCAACGTAAAAGTTCACAGTTCCAATGCCGAGCACAACGAGTGCGAAACCGACAACGTAGGTCCCAAGGAACTTCAAGTTCTGCCATGCCTGGATCGCCAAAAATACACCTACGATGATCGCGGATGACACCAACGAAAACTCGAACATGTTCGACCAAGGGACATGCCCGTCTGCGATTCCCCTAAATACCGCCCCAGTGGCATGCAAAATCCACGCAATGACACTCAAAGCGAAAGCGGTTTTTTCAAATCGAAGATCTTTTGTTGCAGCGACTTTGGTTTCCGTGCGCTCGAGGGTTTTCACACTGCCTTTGACGGATTGAACTGTCGCCTGGCTTTGGGATTCAGTTACCCCAGCTGCTGCGGAACGTTTTGCCAAATCCATCGCAAAAAACACAAACGCAAGCACGTAAACACTTAGTGCTGAATAGATTGCGACGAGCGAGAGGGAGTCGAACGAATTTGTCACGTCAACCAGCCTAAGCCTTCAATTCTTTGCCATGGCGAACTGCAAAATCCGAAAGCGCCGACTCAAGTCGGGGATCCTCTCCGCGTGCGAGTGCCGCGTACTCGATGAGCGTTCCTGACTTGGATTGCGTAGCCCGTACCCAGACTCGACGGCGAGGCACGAAAAGTGAAGTGAGCAAACCGGCTATTGCAAGCAGTACGAACGCTAGCACCCAGCCTTGAGCTGGATCGTGGTGGATGTCGAGAGAGGCAAACCTTGGAACACTACCTGACCAGTCGGCAGCACCCGCGCCCGGGCGGGAGGTTTCGAACGTTATCGAACCTAATCCGTCTGGAAGGCTTGCGGTTTCACCGGGTTGAAGTTCGATTGAAGGCGCCGAAGCATCACCCCCGGCAACCGGGGTTAGGCCAGTTGGGTCGAGTGCATAAACGTTTTGCGGTACCCCAGAATCCAACCCGAGATCACCTTTGAACACTCTCAAAGTCAACATCGGATTGCGAAGATCCGGATGAATGGATGTGAGCGCTCCCGTTTGGAGCTCCCGCGCTGTTGGGTAGAAAAACCCGATCATTGCTAACTGACTTGGTTTGGCATCCGGGACCCTGATCACACCGGTTGAAGTGAGGTTGGCGTCGGCCGGTAGGAAAGGAACGGAGGCACGAAACGCGATGTTTCCTTCACTGTCGCGAACCGTAATTGTCGGTGCGTAGCCATTACCGAGCAAGTAAATTTGTGTGCCACCGATTCCTAACGGTTCGTTTACTTTGATTTCGGCTTGCTGGTTCTTGGCGTTCGGTTCCCAGGTTGTTAGCAGTGCCGTGTAATCGATTGGCTTCCCGTAACTAAGAAGGTTTTGTTCTTCGTAGACCGCATTGAACTGGTCGAGTTTGAGCCTGAACGGTGAAAGTTCAGAGTCGCTGAAGAATCGGCCCGGAGTAAACGAATCGTATCCTCCTCGGATGTTTGCGAACGATTGTCCTTCTACCAATACCTTCTGGCCCGTAT
Organism: Cryobacterium sp.; assembly: GCA_019639015.1. Lineage (GTDB taxonomy): Bacteria > Actinomycetota > Actinomycetes > Actinomycetales > Microbacteriaceae > Terrimesophilobacter. The sequence continues at coordinate 16,605 of JAHBSS010000004.1, forward strand.
AGCCGAAGCCGCCGCCGAGACCGACAGCTATGAGCACGCCGATGAGCGAAGTGTGAAACAGTAAGTTCCCTGCCTCACGCAAGTAACCGCGTTCAGCCGAAACTGAGAAGGATTTGCCGTCGTATCTCGCAACCCGGTAGCCGCTCTTTGCAAGAAGTTTTTCGGCGATCGCGACTGCGTTCTCAGGGGAAACTGTTGAGTTGATTGTCGATTCGTGAGCTTGAAGTCGTTCGAAATTCGCTGGGGTTCTTGGTGGCGCCAGCCGCAAGGACTTGAGGTGATGAATCGTTCTTGGCAGCACACAACCGATTAACGAGATGAACAGCAATAAGTAGATTGCAGAAAACCAGATCGACGTGTAGACATCGAAGATTTGAATCTTGTCGAGGAATTTCGCAAGATCCGGGTTCTTGTTGAAGAACTGGATCACTCCATTGGGGTCCGAACTGCGTTGCGGCCACATCGAACCCGGAACTGCGGCAATAGCCATTAGAAGCAGCAGGATGATTGCTGTGCGCATGCTTGTGAGTTGACGCCAGAAGAATCTTAAATATCCGGTCAAACCAAGCCTTGGTTGAGTTATTCGATCTTGTTCACTCTCGATGTGATCAAAGGGGCGTGACAAAAGAACTAATCACCGCCCCCAGACTTGAAATTATTGCTTGCCAGACTCCACTCACCATGAGCAGTCCAACCAGGATCAAGACGGCACCACCAATGATGTTGATCGTGCGAATATTCCGCTTCAACCAACTCACCGAGTTCGCGACCCAACCAAAACCTAGAGCCACTAGCAAGAACGGTATGCCGAGCCCAAGGCAGTAAATGAACCCGAGCAGAGCTCCTCTTAGAGGCGATGCCCCGTCAATGCTCATTGCTAACACCGCAACAAGAGTCGGTCCCATGCACGGCGCCCACCCCAAGCCGAATACGACCCCAAGGAACGGTGCGCCAACAAGTCCAGTGGCAACCTTCCACTTTGGTTTTACGACTCGCTGCATGAAAGTGAATGATCCAATAAAGATGAGCCCCATAAGGATCACAATCACGCCAGCAATTCGAATTATCGGGTCAAGCCAGGTCTTTAGTACTAGCCCGGCAACACCGAACAGCAATCCAAACGAGACGAACACAACACTGAAACCGAGAATGAACAACAGGATTCCGACAATCAGTTTGTTTCGATTTGCGTTCTGCTTGCTTTCTTCCACACTCGTGAAACCGCTCACATAACCCAAATAGCCGGGCACCAAAGGCAAAACGCACGGGGAAGCGAACGAAATGAGACCAGCCAACAACGCTATCGGCACGGCGAGTAAGAGGTTTCCGCTCAAAACCAACTCGCCAATCGGGTTGGTCATTCGGCATCCTCGCTTGCGAGCTTTGAAATGATCGCATCCAGAATCGACTCCGCTTGAATTTGACCTAGGATGCGAGCCGCAACCCTGCCTTGCCGATCAAGCACGATTGTGGTTGGCAAGGCGCTCGGAGCAACGGTTCCGGCGAACGCCAATTGCACTGCACCACTGTTTGCATCAATTACCGACGGATAAGTCACTCCATAAGTTCTGGCAAACGCTTGAGCGGTCTCTGGTTCATCACTCGTATTCACGCCGAGAAACGCGACACCGTCACTAGACCATTTCTCGGAAAGCGCTTGCAACTCCGGTGCTTCCACACGACAAGGCGCACAGTATCCCGCCCAAAAATTCACAACGAGCACTTCACCGTCAAAGTCTGTCCTGGAGACCGTGGCCCCAGAGTCAGTGGTGCCAGTGAACTCGATTGGTTTACTTCGCTTTGAAGGGACAATTTCAAGAACAGTTCCATCACCGGCTACATAATTCTTGTTGCCACCGGAACCGTACTCGGTTGCGAGTGGGTCGGCGGAGCAACCCGAAAGAATGACCGAAGAAAGCACAAACAGTACCGTTGCTACTCGTGTTCGATTCATTAGACCGCACCATTATCGATTGAATTCGCAAGGAGTTTGGCGTTCGTTTCGACGTATCCGACCTCTTTGAACGTTTCACCTTCACGCGCAAAACTCGTGATACTCGAAAGGCTACAACGACGCTTCCTCGGGTCGTGCCACAGTTTCCTGCCCGCTAGAAAGTTCACGAACGTCCAAATTGGCATTTGGTGACTAACCAATACCGCGTCGCCACTTTCCGTCTTGTTCCAAACATCCTCGACGACTTCAAGCATTCTTGAAGCAACGCTCTCGTAAGGTTCACCCCAACTTGGTCGAAACGGGTTCAGCACCCAAGGCCAAGATCTGGGCCGAAGCAACACTTTTGGACCAAATTCAAAAGTTTGACCTTCGAATTTGTTCGTTGGTTCGATCAAACGGTTATCCGTCTGGATCGCCAAATCAAACAGTTTCGCAAACGGCTGGGCCGATTGTTGGGCACGCTCGAGTGGGGAAGCCCATAACGCCCCGACTGGTCTATTGGTTTCGGCGAGAGTTGTCGCTGCCGCTTTGGCCATTTCCTTGCCTCTTGCCGAAAGCACAAAACCGGGTAGTCGACCATAAAGGATCCCTTTGGGGTTGTCGACCTCGCCGTGGCGAACGAGATGGATTTGACTAGCGGGCACCGTTCCAGTCTAGATAGCTCAACCTTGCGAATTCGATGGATGCGCTCTCACTCTAAACTTGGGGGGTGAGTGAACGGTCAAGAATCAGCGAGCTAGCCCCCCTGCCGGATGGGCCAGTGAAGGTGTCCGGCTGGGTTGATACAGTCCGCGATCAAAAGAAGGTTCAATTTGTGATCCTTCGAGATGAAACTGGTGCCGTACAACTGGTTCACCCGCGTTCGGAAGAAAACGATGAGCTCGCCGAGCAAATTTCTGCTCTTGGGCTCGGATCATTCATTGAAGTAGAGGGTGAGTTAAAGCACGACGAACGAGTAAAACTTGGCGGTTTAGAGGTCAAGATTGAGCGGTTGAACGTTGTATCCGTCGCACTTGAGTCACCAATAGCTGAAGACACTGGAATCGACAAGCGAATGGACTGGAGATTCCTGGATCTTCGAGTACCTAGAAACAATCTGATTTTTAGGATTCAGACCACGCTCGAACACGCTTGGCGAAGCTACTGGGTTGAACACGATTTCATCGAAATTCACACGCCAAAATTGATGGCAAGTGCGAGTGAATCCCGCGCCGAGTTGTTCGAAGTTAAGTACTTCGAAGGCAAGGCGTATTTGGCTCAAAGCCCGCAATTTTTCAAACAAATGGCTCAACCTGCTGGTTTCGGTCGAGTCTTCGAAATCGCTCCGGCGTTTAGAGCCGACCCGAGCTTCACAAGCCGCCACGCGACGGAATTTACAAGCGTTGACATGGAACTCAGTTGGATCGACAGCCATGAGGATGTCATGAAGATTCATGAGGAACTCATGGTTGCCGGCCTTTCAGCCGTGAAACAGAAACACGGTGCCGCCATTCTTGAATTGTTTGGGATCGAAATTACGGTCCCGAAGACCCCGTTCCCGAGAATCCCACTGGCGGAAGCGAAACGAATTGTCGCTGAGCGAGGATACGAGGTTCCTCGCCATGACGATGACATGGACCCGGAAGGTGAGCGGCAAATCGCAGCTTACGTTCGTGAGAAGTTCGGGCACGATTTTGTGTTTCTGACTGACTACGCCTCAAGCATCCGTCCGTTTTATCACATGCGGCATGCCGACAATCCCGACCTGACAAACAGCTATGACCTGGTTTACGGGGGAGTCGAAATTTCTACGGGAGCGCAACGAGAGCATCGAATCGAAATCCTTGAAGCGCAAGCGCGTCAAAAAGGGTTAGATCCCGAAGAGCTTGGTTTCTATCTTGATTTCTTCCGCTACGGAGTGCCACCTCATGGCGGATTTGGGATGGGACTCGTGCGAGTGCTAATGATCATGCTTGGGCTAAGCAACGTGCGTGAATCGACATACCTTTTCCGGGGACCAACCAGACTCCAGCCATAGCGACAGCTCGACCAAGGCCAAAGCTCGGACTAGAGGCGAATATTTCGACCTCTAATTAGTGCAGACTGTCGACTGCGCACCGATCCGCGACAACGTGATCGATAAGCGAAGCAACTTTCAAGTGCTCTGGGTGAGTGCGGTATTGCTCAAGCGCATCCTCGTCGGAAACTTCGACAGTCAAGGCCAAATCCCAGTTTCCTGGGCGATCAACGACGTTTCTTACAACATCCAATTTTTCGATTTGCGCGACCGTGTTTGGTAGTGCCTCCAACGCGCCAATCAATTGCTTCAAATCCAATTCCTTTTGAACACTGGACTCGGATTTCATGCGCATCAAAACGACGTGCTTTAGCATGACTACTCCTTCAGAATTGCCTCTCGCAAACGCTCTGGATTAACTCTCCAGTGAGAATGCTCCAAACCGTTGACGAAGATCACGGGAATCCGCTCCCAGTGCGCTGAGTAGAGTGCTTCATCGTCGAGGATGGAACGCTTATTCAAACGAACCTCAACGATCTCTGAAATGGAACCGGCAATATCCCGGATGACCTCTTCAGCCACGTCACACAAATGGCAATCAGGCTTGCCAAGAATAGTGACTTCTACCGTTTTCACGGGCTCGAATTAGCTTTGACTACTTCTTGTTGCGACGCTGGTGGCGAGTCTTGCGAAGCAACTTGCGGTGCTTCTTCTTCGCCATGCGCTTGCGACGCTTCTTGATGACTGAACCCATAAATACCTCAATAGTTATCGATCGGATTTGAGATCCCGGATCGGAGTGACTCGCCGACTGTAGTCGACGGGAAGAATGTCCCGAGACAGTCTAGCGGAACAAATTTGGCCCTTATTGCCTCAACCTGTGGCTTTGGACTCAAATTGTGAGTCAAAACCGATCCCAGCGGATGCTGCTAGTTTCACGGCGGACTCAGGCACTCTAAATGAGTGCCCAAACCGAATTGCCGGTAACTCTCCTGCGTGAATCAGCCGATAAACCGTCATTTTTGAAACGCGCATCGTTTCAGCTACTTCTGCGACCGTGAGGAATTTCACGTCTGAAAGCTCGCGTGCCATGGCACAATACCCCTTTGCGACACTCCAACGGGTGTTACAGGAGTGTTGATTCGATACTCTAGGGGTGGTTGTGAAAATTGTCTACAGTTAAACAGAGTTCGCTACCTGAATGTGATCACTTATCGCGCTTTGACAACTTTCTGCGTAGCGGTTCAATGATCTTTTCCTCAACCTTCGAGCTGGCATCTTCAACCGCATGCACTGCACCTTCTACAACGGTTCGAACTTGATGCGAAGCTTCTGCTGCCTTTCGACCTAGAGTTTTTCCCGCATCTGCCGAGTGTTCGATCCGATCAGCGACCCGGCGAAGTGGCTCGGGTAATTCAGAACCTGACCAGGCCGCAAACACGGTTTGATCGGCGCTCGAACTATTTGAATGAAAGCTTGGAAGGAGCGATTCCAACCAGTCTTCCAACTCTTCCAATGGCTCAGCTTCGAGACGGTAAAACCGATGTTGACCGTCTTCTCTAACCGAAACCAGCCCAGCATCCCTAAGCACCTTCAAGTGTTTCGACACTGTCGGTTGACTCAGTTCAAGCGCATCAACCAATTCGGTGACACTCAGTTCCGTAGTCTTGCCCGTTGAAAATAATCGCTGCAGGATGTCCCTACGAGTTGGATCAGCAATTACGTCGAAGATGTCAGCCATATAAACAGGCTATCCACCTTCACTTGGTAGTACCATGTCAAACCGTTGCACGCGAATGCGGCCCAACCAGCTAAGGAGACGGTATGCGCGTGAAAATCCGGGACCAACGCACCTGGTGGGAGAAGTTACGCGACTTCTTCGACTTCTTCGCGTCTAATTCGCCGGCGCGATTCGCGATCCTAATTTTCACGTTGCTTGTTTTGGCACTAACCGCAGTCCTTAGCCTTCCGATTGCTACGAGAGATCGATCAATTACCCCGCTAGCGGATGCGTTCTTTACGGCAATGTCATCGATTTGTGTTACAGGTCTTTCAACCGTTGACATGGCAACCCACTGGTCGACATTCGGCAACGTCGCAATCTTGATAGGGCTCGAAGTCGGTGGAATCGGGGTGCTCACTCTTGCGAGCATGCTTGGCTTGTTCGTCTCAAAACGGCTCGGGCTGAAAGCAAAACTCTTGGCTGCAAGCGACTCAAACCCGTTGAGGCTTCATGTTGGCCCGGTTGCAGAAAGCCAAGCGGTTCGACTTGGCGAAATCGGCGGCCTTCTCGTAACCGTTGCAATAAGCGTGTTTGTAATAGAAGCAATCATCACCGCCATGATCACTCCGAGACTGCTCTTAGCTGGGGCGGATCCGTGGAGTGCGATTTGGCAAGGTTTCTACTATGCAACCTCCGCATTCACAAATACCGGGTTCACACCCACAACGGAAGGCTTGACTCCGTTTGCTTCAGATCCTTGGATGTTGGGGGCGCTTTCCCTAGCCGTTGTACTTGGCAGCCTCGGATTTCCCGTGATCTTCGCCCTGTCAAAGTCAATTCGCCGGCCGGGCCGACTTACGTTACATGTCAAGCTCACACTCGTCACTTCACTGATCTTGTTCATCGTCGGCACACTCGCGATTTACGGACTCGAGTGGAACAACTCCGCAACACTTGGGGCCCAAGACCCTCTAGTTCGACCGATGACCGCGAGCTTTCTTTCGATCATGACCCGGTCGGGCGGGTTCTCAACGGTAGACATCGGGCAGATGAACGATTCAAGTCTGCTAGTCATGGACATGCTCATTTTTGTTGGAGGCGGTTCGGCATCCACGTCCGGCGGTATCAAGGTCACGACGTTGGCCGTGTTGTTCTTGGCCGGTCTTGCCGAGGCACGCGGTGATTCGGATATCCAAGCGTTTTCTAGACGAATCCCACCGGATGTGCTGCGACTTTCCGTGAGTGTCGTGCTTTGGGGCGCGTCAATTGTTGCAATCGCGACAATCGCTTTGCTTCAAGTAACGAATGCGAGATTCGATCACGCGCTGTTCGATGTGATCTCGGCGTTTGGAACTTGTGGACTGTCTTCCGGGGTAACTGGCGAACTCAACGACCCGGGAAAGTACATCCTCGCAGCCACCATGTGGGCGGGTCGGGTTGGTACAGTAACCCTTGCCGCGGCATTAGCTGCCACCCAGCGTAAGCAACTATTCGTTCGTGCCGAAGAGAGGGTCATCGTTGGTTGAAAAGATTGCACACAATGCGCCGGTATTGGTGATCGGCCTCGGTCGATTCGGCTCAGGTGCCGCTGGCCAGTTGGATCGACTCGGTCGAGAAGTCCTCGCGATCGACGAGAACATGAACCTCGTCCAGAAGTGGTCAGATCGCATCACTCACGCGGTCCAAGCGGACGCGCGAAACTTGGAGGCTCTGAAACAAATTGGTGCCCAAGACTTCACTGTCGCGATTGTCGCGGTGGGTTCATCAATCGAGTCAAGTGTTCTAATTACCGCGAATCTGGTTGACCTTCAGATTCCGCAAATTTGGGCAAAAGCTATTAGCCAGTCGCACGGGACGATTCTTTCGCGCATTGGTGCGAATCATGTGATCTACCCAGAGGTCGAGGCCGGTGAGCGTGTTGCCCACCTTGTTTCGGGCCGCATGCTTGATTTCATTCAATTTGACGACGATTTTGCAATGGTGAAAATGTATCCGCCACGGTCGGTGCGGGATGCGCCACTTAGTCAGACCGACATCCGCAAGAAGTACGGAATAACCGTTGTTGGGGTTAAGGCCCCGGGTTCGGATTTCACTTACGCGACTCCCGAGACGGTGCTAACCAACCGAGATTTGATAATTGTAAGCGGACCGCTTGGCGCTATCGAAAAGTTTGCTGCACTGGAAAGCTGAAACGACTAAACCTGGGCAGCGAGTTCCTTGGCTCTTGCGAGCGCGGCCGCGGTTGCTTTGTCAAACACAGCTTTCAAATTCGCAGCCTCAAATTGCTCAATCGCCTTCTCGGTAGTGCCTTTCGGGCTCGTTACCTGTCGGCGAAGTTCTGTTGGGCTCTGACCGCTCATGGCGAGCAGTTCGCTTGCTCCAAGAAAAGTTTCGGAGACTAAAAGCAGCGCAGTCGATTCGTTAAAGCCAAGGTCAATGGCGGCTTTTGTGAATTGTTCGATGAAGTAGTAAACGTAAGCCGGGCCCGAACCGGAAATCGTGCTAAGCGCGTCGATCTTTTCTTCGGGAATCACGACTACTTTTCCAACGGTTTCAAACAGAGTCTGAACCTGTTCCAACTGAGTCTTGCTGGTGCGACTTCCAGCGCTTAGGCCAGTCACTCCTTTGCCAATATGCGCGGGCGTGTTAGGCATGGCCCTGAACACTGAAACAGTTTCTGGAAGCAATTGCTCCATCCTCGAGGTGGTTACGCCAGCGGCAACACTGACAACCAAGGTTCCGGGCGATAGGTGCGATGCAATTTCAGTCAACAATTCTGGAATCATGGCTGGCTTCACCGCCAAAATAACGATGTCTGCACTGGTCACTGCTTGAATGTTCGCGTCAGGATTCAACTCAGTTGCGAGACTCTCAACACTCGAACTTGAGATCGCACTCGCCTTTGATGCTGAGCGGTTGGTAACTCTAACCGGTCCAGCCAATTGAACGCTTGGGCTAAGTAATCCTGAAAGAATTGCCCCGCCCATTGAGCCGGCACCAAGAATTGCGATTATCGGAAGGTCCACAACAACATCCTAGGATTGACGAATCGACCGATAGTTAGGATCTGGATGAGTACGAGTGGTGGCAAAAAGGCAATAATCGCAGCGCTACTTGCAAACCTTGGAATTGCAATCACGAAATTCGTTGCTTGGGCGTTCTCCGGATCAGCTTCAATGCTCGCGGAAGCCGTTCACTCGGTCGCGGACACGAGCAATCAAGGCTTGCTGCTACTGGGTGGGTCTCGTTCGAAGCGCAAGGCCAGTGAGCATCATCCTTTCGGATACGGTCGTGAACGATTCATCTACGCGTTTGTTGTAGCGATTGTGTTGTTTTCGATCGGTGGACTTTTTTCAATCTATGAGGCGTTCCAGAAGTTCTCCCACCCTCACGCGATTGAAAATGCTTGGCTTCCGTTAGTGGTTCTTGCGATTGCCATTTTGCTTGAATCGTTCTCGTTTAGAACCGCAATCGTTGAATCCAATCATGTTCGTGGTGGTCAAAGTTGGATTCAGTTCATTCGGCATTCCAAGGCACCTGAGTTACCTGTTGTACTACTTGAAGACTTGGCGGCTCTGCTTGGGCTGATTTTTGCGTTCCTCGGGGTCGGGCTCACAGTGGCGACAGGCAATAGTACTTGGGATGCCGCTGGAACGTTGGCAATTGGCATTTTGCTAGTTGCCGTAGCAATCGTTCTCGGTCTTGAGACGAAAAGCCTGCTGGTTGGCGAAGGGGCCAGGCCGAGTGAGCTTTCCGCGATCAGAGTTGCAATTGGCAAAGACACGAAGATCACGAGACTCATTCACCTAAAGACGCTTTATCTCGGCCCGGAAGAATTACTCGTTGCGGCGAAAGTGGGGTTCGACCCGAAAATCAAGTTCCCAGAGCTTACTCAAGCAATAAACGAACTTGAACTAAGGATTCGCAACGATGTGCCCGTGGCGCGAGTGATTTATATAGAGCCCGACATCTACTCACCTAAGCAATAGGAGATTTCTGTCGAGGCCACCGAGGCCTCAAAAATGGGGCATTCTAGAATTGAACAGGAGAGAGGGTTTTTGCCAGATGAGCGCGGGTGAAAGCAAAAAAGCGGTTCTTGCCGCACTGGCAGCGAACCTCGGTATTGCGGCAACTAAGTTCATCGCCTGGGCGTTCTCCGGGTCTGCTTCAATGCTCGCCGAAGCGGTCCACTCGCTAGCAGACACCAGCAATCAAGTGTTGCTCCTCATTGGGGGCAAGCGAGCTCAGCGCCATGCCGACAAAGCGCATCCCTTTGGATACGGCCGTGAACGTTATGTTTACGCGTTTGTGGTTGCGATTATCTTGTTCACGATCGGTGGTGTGTTTTCGATCTACGAAGCAATTGAAAAGTTGTCGAACCCTCACTCAATTTCAAATGCGTGGTTGCCGATTCTGATCCTGGTGATTGCAATAATCCTCGAGTCGCTCTCTCAAGTCGCAGCGATAAGAGAGGCAAATCGCGAGCGCGGAGACGAAAACTGGATTCAATACATTAGGCATACAAAAGATCCCGAACTGTCGGTGGTATTGCTTGAAAACTCGGCGGCTCTAACAGGACTCGTGTTCGCGTTCCTGGGGGTCGGACTGACCGTCATCACCGGGAATGGAATGTGGGATGCGATCGGCACTTTGATGATCGGGATCCTGCTCGTACTCGTAGCGGTAATTCTGGGCGTAGAAACCAAGAGCTTGCTCGTTGGTGAAGGAGCGAAACCTTCCGACTTGGATGCAATAGTCGAATCGATCAACGCTGACCCGCAAGTCGAGACGCTAATTCACATCAAAACTCTCTACTTGGGTCCCGACGAACTCTTGGTTGCGGCAAAAGTTGGATTCGCACCAAAGACCAAACTCGCCGATGTTGCAAGGGCAATTGACAACCTCGAAAGTCGAATACGCCAAGACGTACCAGTAGCAAGGCTCATCTACATCGAACCAGACGTGTATCACCGCCCGAGCAAGGGCAATCCTTCGACCGAATCGATCGTTATTAGGGCATCAGACTGATGACAAAAACAGCTTTGGTGTTGCAGCACCATAACCACATCACCCTTGGCAATCTCGAACCGGTGCTTCGGGAGCACAATTACGAAATCAAAATCGTTGATGCAACGAGCGCTCCATTTGATGAACACGAATTTGAAAGTGCAGACCTGCTGATCGTGCTCGGCGGTCATGAGGGTGCATACGAAACCGATACTCATCCATATTTGAAGGACGAATTAGCCGTAATTCGCAAGAGAATCGATGCCAAACAACCAACATTTGGTGTGTGTCTCGGAGCGCAACTCATGGCCGGCGCTATGGGTGGCGAAAATTACAAAGGCGAGAAGCCGGATCTTGGCTATCAGCAACTGCAGCTAACACAAGCCGGTAGAGAATCGGTCATTCGACATGCCGAGGGTGTTGGGATGCTTGAATGGCACGGAGACCACTTCACTCTGCCTGAAGGTGCGACTGTTTTGGCCTCATCCTCTGCTTACCCAAACGAAGCGTTTGCAATTGGCGACTTTGGACTTGCAGTGCAATTTCATCCGGAAGTTACCGACGAAATGCACGCGCAATGGAGTGAAGACACCGACGGTTTGTTGGCTAAGGAAGGTATTAGCCGCCAAGAATGGGAGCGGCAAAGAGAGTTGCATAACGATGCCATGCAAGTAGCTTCAAACAGAATGTTCAGTGAGTGGCTTGACGGGCTAAAGGCTAGAACGCACTAAGTTCAGCTTCGGCGCGCTTCGAAGAATTCTCGAAGCAATGTCTGACTTTCGGCTTCAAGAATCCCACCTAACACTTCGACCCTGTGAGGCAGTCGTCGATCTCTAAGCAGATCATGGACGCTACCCGAAGCGCCCGCCTTCTCATCCCAGGCAGCGAAAATGACTCGGGGGATGCGGGATGCCAAAATTGCCCCAGCACACATCGCGCAAGGTTCAAGTGTGACGACGAGAGTAAGTTCATTTAGTTGCCAGGATTGAAGTTGATTAGCCGCCCGTCTTATTGCGATAATCTCGGCGTGGGCGGTTGGGTCTTTTGTTGCCTCTCGCTCATTACGACCCTTAGCAATGACGCGCCCTGATCCATCAACGATTACAGCCCCAACGGGAACGTCACCCGTATCGAGAGCGAGTCGAGCTTCTTCGAGAGCAATCTGCATCAGGGTTTCTGGTTCCAGCATCCCCATCTCCGGTCTGGTCAAGTAGATTGAGCCTATGCGAGTCCACGTTGCCGATCATCCACTCGTCACTCACAAACTTACGGTTCTTCGCGACAAACGCACCCCGTCGCCGGTGTTCAGAGCCTTAGTTGAGGAACTGGTCACTTTGCTCGCCTATGAAGCAACAAGAAATGTCCGGGTCGAGAGCGTGAAAATTTCCACGCCAGTTGCGGAAACCTCTGGAATAGCCATCAGCAAACCACGCCCTCTTGTCGTACCTATTCTCAGGGCGGGACTTGGAATGTTAGAGGGAATGGTGAAACTGGTTCCAACGGCGGAAGTTGGTTTCTTGGGAATGGTTCGAGATGAGCAAACCCTAAAACCAACCACTTATGCCGAACGGTTGCCAGAAGATCTTTCAAATCGACAGTGCTTCATTTTGGATCCGATGCTGGCTACAGGCGGTTCCTTGCTGGCTGCGATCAATTATCTGTTCGAACGAGGCGCAGTGGATGTGACCGCGGTGTGTCTAATTGGCGCACCGGAAGGTTTAGCGATGATTGAGAACGCCACAAAGGGTCGTGAAGTGACGATTGTGCTCGGCGCATTGGACGAGAAGCTTAACGAAGTCGGGTACATCGTTCCGGGGCTTGGTGATGCTGGAGACCGCCTGTACGGCACTGTTGGATGAACTTGAGCGGGCTTGCGGGTCGGGCCCGGTTTGACAAGTCACCCAATTTTGCTCCATAGTGTCTGCATGACTTCGAACACGCTTGACCTCAAAGCCGCTCTGGCTCAGAGGACTGCTGGCATGTGGATGCCAGCTAGCGTGATCGACTGTTGTCGAATGTGTGCCTAATCGGCCAACCTCTCGCCGAACCGCACCCATAGGGTCGGTTCCCTGGCGTCGGTCTTCATCACGATCGTGCGTCAGCAACGCTTAGAAGTTACCGAAGGCGCAATCTCCTCATTAGAGAGCCTTCAACCTATCCCACAGGGATTCGACAAATGTCACTTGCATCACTTGCGCTGGATAACACCCACCTCCAGCCCCTAGCAGCCCCACGACCGGCTGAAACACAAACAGCACCCCAAATCCGAGCGATACCGGAAGGCCCAGAGGCCCGAGGTTTCGTGCTTTACGTTGGACTCGACGAGGCCAAGGCTTCGGAGGCGGGAATCGATATTGGTTCGCTTGTTCGGGCGCTTCGCAAGCTAACCAACGACCTTGCTCCGCAATCCGAAACTTACGCGGCGATAGCATTCGCCCCAAGAGGGTCAGGAGGCAAAGACGTTGACGTAGTCCGGCTTGCGCTTCAAGACCCTGCGGCGCTTGCTAAACGCAGACAGCAGGATGTCGAAGAAGACGAACCGCGCTCGCGCGGAGTCGTGATCGACTTGTCGCGAAAGCGCGTCCAATTGGAAGACGAAATTGCTCCTTTGACATACAAAGAATTCGAGCTACTGCAATTCTTGGTATTACGCGAAGGTCGCACAGTGTCCCGAAAAGAACTCATCGAGTCAATTTGGCGCGCAGATGATCACGACGTACCTAACGATAGAACCATCGATGTTCACATTCGCAGGTTGCGGTCGAAACTCGGTGGTTACGAGGACATCGTGATTACCGTTCGAGGAATTGGATATCGGTTCGATCGTCATGCGGATGTTTCGGTGCAACTCGCATCAACTCCAAGCCCCGACTTCTGATGATTTGCTTCGTTGAATAGATAGGGTTTGCTTGGAAGGGAACCCATTTGCAAAGTATCCCGGCGGAGCTTGAGCAAAAGCTCGTCGGTCAGTTGCATTCCGCTGGATGCATTTTCGCGGTAGCTGACTTCAGGCGGCTCTTGGAAGCTGCTGCCGACGAACAAGAATTGGAGTCTTTCACTTCTCGCAGGATTGCCGGTGAAAGTACAGATCAGATTGTTGGTCGCACTGAGTTTTTCGGGCTAAAGATTGAACTGGCAAGCACAATCGCCGGACCCGATCCGGGTGCCGAGTTGCTTGTGAGAGAAGCAATCGCTCGCGCAAAGAGCGGAGCAGTAGTTGTAGAACTTGAGTGCGGTTCGGGTGCCTTAGGAATCGCGGTGTGTTCTGCGATTGAAGAAGCTGAATTGTTTGCAACAGATTCGAGTCCTGTTGCCGTTGCGAATGCGACTTCGAACTTTGAACGATTCGGAGGCAAAGCATTTCTGGGCGAACTGTTTGAAGGTTTGCCTGAACAAATAAAGGGTCGTGTGGACATCCTCGTTGTTGGGAAGCGTTGGGGGGCAACCGAAAGCGCTGTTCTCGACCCGTTCGCCGAACAAGAATCGCGCAGCCCTTGGGAGATCGGACCCGGATCTCGACTTGAGAGCTTGGTGCTTGAGGCTCCGCTTTGGCTTTCAAAGGAAGGCTTCTTATTCATTGAAGCGGATGAAGCAGTCAGTGACCTTATCGCTCGGATTTGGGCGCGTCACGGGTTTCAAACCAAACTTGCCACTTCCCCGTTGTTCAATTCGACGGTGCTAATCGGCCAGTTCGCCAGATAGCAAGCGGACACGACCTTCAAGAAACTTTCAGTTGACACATAAGGTTGTCTCAGCAATACGACTGGACTCTGTTACCAAACTGTTATATGGTTCGAATGCAGGAGTTGTTTGCTGTGGCAATTTCTGCATCATGTATTGCAGGACACTCTTGGTGCAAGGGAACAAGGGCTCGTCACTAGTCTCGGTGACGAGCCCTTTACACGTTGTGTTGCAAAGGTGGGCGAGCGCCAAGCTTTTGAACTGCTCGGCTAGCCGTTTGCTGACCAGCGGATACGGCAGGCTCTAGATCTGTCCCGCGGTTTATCGAATCAAGGAAGCCCGCGACGAACGCATCACCTGCACCAGTTGGATCAACTCCGACAGTCGGAATGGCTGCAAAGTGGATTGGGTTTGAACCTTTGCTACAGACAACGACCCCGTCAGGACCCATGGTCAACACTGCACACCCGTAGTTCTTGGAGAGCTCGGCAGAAATCTCAAGTGGTCTACTTAGTCCAGTGAGGATTCGGCCTTCATCAAGGTTCGGAAAAATGTAGGACGCGCCCTTCGTAATTTCAATGAATCTACCGACCCCAAAATCAGACAAGTCACCAACTGATGCCGGATCGACTGACACTCGAACACCCGCGTTTCGTGCCCGCGCCAACAATTGTTCCAACGACTCGATTGCTCCCGAGTGGAAGACCGAATAACCCGTGAAGTGCATGATGGATGCACTCGCGAGCAAAGTATCCGTAATCTGATCGAAACTGAACGCTTTGTTTGCGCCTCGCTCAGTCAACATTGTGCGATCGTCGCCTTCGACTAGTACGACTATCGATCCCGTAGGTAAATCCGTGTCCGCTGTGAGCTGCGCGTTCACCCAGAATGTCGCAAAAGCACGGGTTTGCGATTCCAGGTCGGCCGAACCTACCCGCCCAACAAAATCGACTGGTGAGCCCAGCACACCCAACCAGCAAGCGACATTTGAAGCAGACCCACCGGGTTGCTGGGATATTGAACTAGGTGTGTCAGTGTTTCTGCGAATCGGTGCCGAGGGGACAACGACGATGTCGTTGATTACGTCACCAAACACCAGTAGGCGGTTTGTCATCAGGCTAAGCATTCGCTTGGGAGCTCAAACCACCTGAGTGATTCAAAATCTTCCCCCAGCAACTTTGCAACACTTTCGTTTGTCGATTCGCTGTCCGGGATGCTTTCAAACAATCGCCTCGCCGCTGCGAGAGTATCCGCATATATGGTCTTTGGGGCTCTATCGTTGTGTCGCTCGAATGTGAAGTTGCCATCCTTGTCGTATTGCAGTCCACTGAACCGCAGAGGTGGCTCTGCTGGACCCGATCGATGGCGCCAAAGTCCAGAGTTTGAATCAAAACTGTAATCCGGCAACAGTTTGTGGCCGTGCTCGGCGATCATCGCAACCGATTCAACGATGTACTTGAAGACTTCTTCGCTGATGAAATAGTTGAAATTCACGCGAACCCAACCGGGTTTGATTCCTTCGCAACCCTTTTGAATTTCGAAATCCAGTTCCTGAGAGCGAGTCGCATCGATCCCAAGCAGTCTGTGACCGTATGGGCCGGCGCAAGAGCAACCGCCACGACTTTGGATACCGAACACGTCGTTTAGCATCGCGACAACCGCGTTGTGGTGAAGGAATTTGCCATCCGGTCGCCTGACAACGAACGACACGATCGAGAGTCGTTCCGCGGACGGATTCCCGAGAACTTCGATAGAAGGATGTGCATTCCAAGCTGTAATTGCTCGGCGCAAGAAATCCGACTCAAGATCGTGGATGGTTTCAACCCCGACAGCTTGCTTGAGCTGGAATACCAGGCCAGCTCGAATTGACTCGATAATTGCCGGGGTTCCGGCTTCTTCGCGGTGTTCCGGATTGCTTAGGTAGCGGTGCTTTTCCGCATTAACGTAGCTCACGGTGCCACCACCGACTACGTAGGGAACCGCATTTCTAAGTAGTGCTCGATCAACAATGAGCACTCCAGGCGTCCCCGGCCCGCCAATGAATTTGTGCGGCGAAATGAATATCGCGTCCTTTCGCTCGATTGATTCACCTCCGCGCCGATTGAACTCAATGTCAACGTATGGCGCTGCTGCCGCGAAATCCCAGAACGCTAGTGCTCCGTGTTCGTGCAAGAGCCTTGTGATTGAATGCGTATCGCTTATAATTCCCGTTACGTTACTTGCGGCGCTGAAGGATCCGATCTTCAACGGTCTATCTGCGTAAACTTTCAGTTCAGCCTCTAGTTGCGCTTGGTCTATGTGGCCATCCGCGTCCTCGTGAATTGTGACGACATCCGCAATTGATTCGCGCCACGGAAGTTCGTTGCTGTGATGCTCAAACGGGCCAATGAACACAACCGGGCGTTGCGCCTTTGGGATGTGTCGGTCAAGATCGTAGTTCTTGTCAAGCTCGTGAGAAATTCGAAGACCCAGGATGCCGACCAACTTGTCGATCGCACCCGTTGATCCACTTCCTGTAAAAATCACCATTGTGTCGTCATCGCCATTCACAGCCCTGCGAATGGTGTCCCTAGCGTCTTCACGCAGTCGAGTTGTTTGAAGACCGGTGCCGCTTGACTCGGTGTGGGTATTTGCATAGCGCGGTAGTACTTCATTTCGAATGAAATCTTCGATGAAAGTCAAAGACCTGCCGCTAGCCGTGTAATCGGCGTAGGTCACCGGTTTTGACCCGTATGGGCCATCGATTAGACGGTCGTCACCGATGACGCTCTCACGAATTTTCACAACAATTGCCGGTTCATCGAGTTTGGGTGAACGAGCCGAGATTTCACAATCCTGAACCTCTTGCATTCTTGGAGACTAACCGATCGTGAATAGCGTTATCCACACGGGCGGAGTTTCGATGCCGGAACGTAAAATTTGCAGTCTCGTAGCATTAGGGAGTGGAACCCAATTCGGTTGTGAAGCCCAGACAGTCCGCCACAGTGATGCTTTTGCGTGACGACCCGTTCGAGGTACTCATGATTCGACGCGGTTCACATGGCGCATTCCCTTCAATCCAGGTGTTTCCGGGCGGAGTCATTGAAGACGCTGACCGTGCCCCACATTGGCAAGAGGCATTCGCTGATTTCGACCAATTTGAGGAACCTCAACGCGCCTTGCGAATTGGGGCAATCAGGGAGGTGTTGGAAGAGACCGGTGTCTTGATTGGCCACGATACATACAAAGTTCGGGACCGAAGTGAACCGTTTTTCAAGACCGTGCAATCTTTGCACATGGACCTGCGATTGGGATCGCTTACACATTTCGCTCATTGGGTTACTCCAACTTTCGAGCCGAAACGCTTTGAAACTCATTTCTACCTTGCGAAGTTCCCAACCGATCAAAATGTCGAGATCGACAATTCTGAAGCGATCTCGGCAGAGTGGCTCGCACCTGATGAAGCCGTGAAGCTTGCCCTTTCGGGTGAGCGACCGATTATCTTTCCAACGCTTGCGAACTTGTCGCTCCTTGCACAAAGTGGCGATTCCGAACATGCAATCAACATGGCTCTCTCGCGAGCAACTAAACAGATCCAGCCAGAACTGGTCGAACATTCAGATGGTCGGCTCGAGTTGCGTATTCCAAGTACCTCCGAGTACCCGATAACAAATTGGGTAATGACGACAAGATCATTCTCTAAGAATCCGTGAGGTAAAGACCAAGCCTCCCATTTGGCGCGCCCGGAGGGATTTGAACCCCCGGCCTATTGATCCGTAGTCAATTGCTCTATCCGCTGAGCTACGGGCGCACTTGTCGAGATTCTCGACCTAGAAACTATATCAGTCAAGACTGGTGCGATATTTCGGTCGAGAGCACAATGGTTGCATGGCTGACGAAACTTGGAGCGAAGTCGACCATTACTTGGCCGGCATCCTGATCGGGCACGACAGTGCACTGACAAGTGTCCTCGAATCGAGCGCTGGGATGGGGCTGCCCCCGATCGAGGTTTCACCAACGCAAGGCAAGTTGCTTATGCTGCTCGTCAAGATGCTCGGCGCAAAGCGAGTGTTAGAAATTGGAACGCTGGGCGGTTACAGCACGGTGTGGATGGCGCGGGGACTTCCAAAAGACGGCGAGCTGATTTCGCTTGAATCTGTCCAAAAGCACGCTGATATCGCTCACGCAAATGCTGTGCGTGCGGGAGTTATTGATCGAGTAACGATCCAAGTCGGAAAAGCACTGGATTCACTAGCCGAGTTTGTCGCCAGTTCTGCAAAACCGTTCGACTTGGTGTTCCCGGATGCTGACAAGTCAAACAATGCAAAATATCTTGAGTGGGCGATGATGCTCACCCACCCGGGAAGTGTCATCGTGTGCGACAACGTGATTTGGGCTGGGCGAGTCGCCGACGAGACCAATGAAGAAACGGCCGCGGTAGCGGCGCGCGCATTCTTGAGCGCTGTAGCAGCGGAGGATCGTTTGGAGGCCACTGCGATTCAAACTGTTGGTGTCAAGGGTTGGGACGGGTTTGTCATAGCCCGAGTGAAGTAGCAGTGACCGACGTTTCGGACTAGGCTCGATCTTCTGCCTGAAAGGAGTTCAAATGTCCGCAGAATCCAAGATTCAGGTTCCGACCATCAGTCTTGACCGTGACCCAGTAGTCGTCGGTCGCGAGTTCGACGAGACTCTCAGGGAGGTTGGTTTCTTCCAAATCGTTGACCATGGAATCGATCAAAGCGTCGCCGATCGTTGCTGGAACTCGGCCCGCGAATTCTTCGATTTGCCGCTTGAAGAAAAGCTCTCAGTAAGGCGACCGGAATCCGGTCTATTTGGTTATTTTCCCATGAAAACAGAATCGCTTGCCGCTTCGCGGGGCGAGGTCGTGCCAAGTGACTTGAAAGAATCTTTCAACATGGGTCCGGGGCCTTATCCCGGTCACTCGCCGATCGACGAAGATGAAGCCGCTGCCCTTGCCGAGGTTCGCTGGCCTGCGGCACTACCTTCGATGAAGGCGGCTTGGGGTGGGTATTTTGCTGAAGCGGCGAAACTGTCTCGTCGCCTAATGTCGATGTTCGCTTTGGGACTTGGACTTCCTGACAACTACTTCGACGAGAAGGTGAACTTGAGTCCGAGCGCTCTCCGCGCGATCAACTACCCGGAGCAGGATTCACCGCCGGAAAAGGATCAACTGCGAGCTGGGGCACACACGGACTACGGCATCCTGACGATCCTTCGCCAAGAACTCGGTCAGGCGGGGCTTCAAGTATTCGATTCTAAGTCGGATGATTGGGTCGACATCGCTCCGGTCGACGGTGCACTTGTTATCAACATTGGCGACCTGATGGCGAGGTGGACGAACGATCGCTGGACGTCGACGCTGCACAGGGTCGCTAATCCGGCTGCCGGAAAGCCCGGCTCTTCGAGGCGCCAGTCGATGCCGTTCTTCTTCAACGCGAACTACTCTGCTGTGGTCGAGTGCCTTCCCTCGGTACTAGCCGCGGGTGAGAAGCCAAAGTACGAGCCGGTTCTTGCTGGCCCGCACTTATCGGGTAAGTCGGGCAAAGCGGTCATGTAATTGCTTGCCGGGTGCGCCGGTTGGCAGTACATTTGAGCATCCCGTACCCGAACTTGAGGGGGAATTGGAATGCCTGCGAAAGCCCTGCCAGCGACCGGTGACATCCCGCACAAGACTTGCGACGCAAGTGGGATGGCGGAGATCCATCGGATGTACAAACACGGTTTCAAGGAAGCACCAGCGCTAGTCACCGGCGTCAAGAGCGGCGATTTGGAACACGCGAAGGTCGTCGCGACCCAACTTGATTTGCTTTCGGTCAGTTTGCACGCGCACCACGAGGGCGAGGACCAAAGACTGTGGGGAGCGCTCGAATCTCGTGCCCCTAGTTGTGCAGTGGATGTTGATCGAATGAAGTCGCATCATGCCAACCTCGCAATTGAGCTCAAGAAGTTGGATGCAGCGCTTCCGCTCTGGCGAGCAAGCGCGAAGCCTACCGATGCTAAGCCACTTGTTGAAGCGATCGAAGGAATCAACAAGGCGCTCGGCATCCATTTGCCGGATGAAGAGAAAAACATCGTCCCGGTGATGGAGACCGTGATCACCCAACCAGAAGTTGACTGGTTTTCAAAACACGGCCAAAAATCGACCCCGAAAGGTCAAGGTTGGAATGCGCTCGGCGCGATTATTAGCAGCCAACCAGATCCTGACGCTTGGCTCCGTAAGCACCTGCCACCACCTGTGCGACTCATTTGGAAATGGGTCGGCTCAAAGAAATACGCTCAAACTCGGGCCGCCCTCGAAGGCAAATAGCGGTCGCACTTTTCGGGATTCCGGCAAATTGCTTCGCGCCTGCGCAATAAATTTGGCGGTACCGGTGGGATTTGAACCCACGGTGGGCTTTCACCCACACAACTTTTCGAGAGTTGCACCTTCGGCCGCTCGGACACGGTACCGCAAGCGAGTTTAGTACATCCGGGATCGTCGCGGACCGGGCTAGGCCGCCCGCAGAGACGTCACTCTTATGTAGTAGCCGTCTGGGTCGATTAGTCTGAAGTCTTTCGTCTTCCAGGGCCGCTCTTTGATGCCCTCGCAGATACCGCCGTGAATTGCCGCATTCGCGCTTGCCGTTAGATAAGCGGCGTCGACATCCTCGACCTCGATGACGATTTCTACGCCAACACCGCGTGGCCCCGCCAAATTCGCCGGGCTGAAGTGGTGGCCAGCGTGTAGTCCGTCTGGTCGTTGAACGCCAATAGTCACAACGCCGGAGCTCAACGGAACGTAGCCTTCAAGCTCGTGCCCTTCGGGAGGATTGAGTCCCAGGGTCGCTTGGAAGAAGCGAACCGTTTTTGCGACATCCGAAACAAACAGCTCGAATCGC
Organism: Cryobacterium sp.; assembly: GCA_019639015.1. Classification (GTDB taxonomy): domain Bacteria; phylum Actinomycetota; class Actinomycetes; order Actinomycetales; family Microbacteriaceae; genus Terrimesophilobacter. Next base: position 37,844 of record JAHBSS010000004.1, read on the forward strand.
AACCCGATGACGTTGATGCGTTCGCTACTTTCCGACATTCAGGAACTCTTTCGTTTTAGCGAGGTGGACGCGGCAGGCCCGCTCGAACTGCTTCCCGTGCGCCCGCTGCGGTGCCAGCGGCAACGGCCAGGTTGGCGAGCTCGCGCACCTCGTCGATGCTGTATCTCACGAGAGTTGAGCGGACATCCCGAAGCGCGTTCGGGGTCATCGAAAGACTGGTGACTCCGAGCCCAACGAGAACCAGAGCAAGAAGAGGATCTGAAGCTGCTTCACCGCAAACACTTAACGGCTTCTTCGCCTTCGTCGCAGCCGCACCAACCATGCCAATCAACCGCAAAACCGCCGGATGCCAAGCGTCCTGATAGCCAGCTACGGCACCGTTCTGACGGTCTGCCGCCATCGTGTATTGGGTTAAGTCGTTTGTGCCGATGCTCACAAAGTCGACGACCTTGTAAACATCTTCAGCAACGAGCGCGCAAGACGGCACCTCGATCATGACGCCAACCTTATTTAGGCCCGCCGCTCTTGCGTGCTTGACGAACCATTCGGCTTCTGCGGCATCCGCAATCATTGGTGCCATAACCCACAGTTCGCCGACTCCGGCATTTTGGGTTTGCACGAGCGCTTCAAGCTGGTTCTTTAGAAGTGACTCGTCCTTGATTCCGGTGCGAATCCCCCGAACGCCTAGTGCGGGGTTCTCTTCGTGCCCCAAGTTCAGGAAGGGTAACGGTTTGTCTGCTCCGGCATCGAGAGTGCGTGCCGTGACTTTTTGCCCACCTAGCGCCGCAACGATTTCGGTGTACTCGGTAGCTTGAGTCTCTACCGACGGTTGCTCGCTGGCCCCGAGGAACAAGAACTCGGTTCGCAACAAGCCGACACCTTCGGCCCCTTTCGCTAACGCTTCCTTCGCGTCGGCGACTGATCCGACGTTGGCCAAGAGCGGAATCGCTGTTCCATCCGAGGTTCGGCCCGGCGAGGCCGGCGCGTCATCCGCCGACTCGGTGCGTTGCGACTTCACCTGTTCAACTTGCTCTGCGCTCGGTTCTGAATCAACCGTCCCTGTTGCGGCATCCACAATCACAATCGTGTCGTCTGGGATGTCGAGCACTCCGGATGCCGAAACCACCGCAACCAATCCGCGCGCTCTGGCCAAAATAGCCGTGTGAGCCGTGGGGCTACCACCGGAAGTCACCAAAGCAGCAACCTGGGTGAGGTCAAGAACCGCAGTGTCCGCTGGCGAAAGGTCGTCGGCTACAAGCACGAACGGTTCGTCAGAAACCGGGATTACCCCGTAAGGCACTCCCATAAGTGTCGCGACCGTGCGCCAACCAATATCGATGAGGTCAACGGCTCGTTCCGCTTGAGTGCCGCCAAGGGATTTCAGAATGCCAGCCATGGATTCGAAAGAGGAGTGAGCCGCCCATTCAGCCGACTTTCCCTCTTCAATAGAGGCTTCGATCTCATCCCAAACGTCGGGGTCCTGAACCATCATCACTTGAGCCGAAAGCACCTCGGCAGCCGCCCCTTCGCTTCGTTGAGCACGATGCTCTAACTCAGCTGCGACCGCATCCAGAGCGCGTTTTGCCCGCTCGATTTCAACGTCTTTGGGCAGTGTTGAAGGGCCGCCGGTCGGTTCCGGGACGGTGTGTGCCATCCGTTTGACCGGGCCGGCAGCCACGCCAAGGCCGACACCCATACCGGTGTACTTCATAAAGCAATTCCTACCAGTTCACTCGGCTTCGTGGTCGAGCTCTTGAGCAATAAGTTCAACCATTTGCCGAACCGACTCTGCCGCACCGTCGCCCTTTGCCTCAACCACCACAAGGTCGCCGTGGCAAAAGTTCTGCGAAAGCACCTTGACTATGCTCTTGGCGTTGACCGCCGTGCCTTCGGGTTTGCGCAACGTAACCGCAGGGTCAAGCTTTCCGGCAAGGCTCACAACTGCCGCTGCTGGCCGGGCGTGGAGGCCGGCTTTAGAGCCGACCACCACTTCCACGCTAACCAACTCTTCGTTTTCAACTAGTTCCGTACTCATTTCCACTCACTTTCAGAAGAGTTCTACCACGAAGCGCCGTTGTTTGACCTGATGAAGATGTTCTTCGTCTGCAGGTACTTCTCGATCCCGACCCCGCCGAGACCACTGGTCTTGTAGCCCTGGGATGGTGCTTGAAGTCCACCAGGGGCAAACCACTGGTTGACGTAGACCTGTCCTGCTTGCAATTCGCGAGCGGCTTTCTCTGCGTTTTCGACACTCGAGGTGAAGATTCCGGATGCCAATCCAAACGTGGTGTCGTTGGCAATCGCGAGCGCTTCGTCGAGAGTCTCAAACGGCGTGAGCGTAACCACCGGCCCGAAGATTTCTTCCTTCTCGATTACGCAACCGGGGGTGACGTTACCGAAAACAGTCGGAGGCACATACCAACCACCGGCGCGAAGTTCATCTGTGTAGCGCTCTCCGCCGACGAGAAGTTCGCCTTCACCATTCTTCACTGCGTGATCGATGTAGCCCCAAATCTTGTTGTAATGGTCTTCACCGACTACTGGACCCATTTCGGTGCTATCAAGCAGCGGATCGCCGACGACTCGCTTCTTCGCCGCATCAACCAATCGAGCAGCGAACTCCTTGTAGATTCCCTTTTGCACCAGGATGCGTGACCCGCAGACACAAATTTGACCCGAGTTCGAGAACCCACCCATCGTGCTCCACATGATCGCGGAGTCGAGGTCGGCATCCGCCATAACAATGTTTGGGTTCTTGCCGCCGAGTTCAAGCGAAACTCGTTTGACTTGGCTTGCTGTGTCTTGAAGCACTCGCACACCGGTTTCGACACCACCGGTAAGCGAGACCATCGCAACGTCTGGGTGAGTCACAAGTCTTGCCCCGACGACCGATCCTTTGCCGTTCAAAACGGTAAGCACTCCCGGAGGGAGCACATCGGCAATGAGCGAAGCCAAATAACTGAAGGATGCCGAAGCAAGTTCAGACGGCTTCATTATCGCGACATTTCCGGCTGCAAGAATCGCGGCCATCCGTTGCACTCCGGTCCAGAGTGGGCCATTCCATGGGAGTACTTCGAGCACGACACCGTATGGCTCGAGTCTCGCGCGATGACTCACCATCGGATCGCCTACCTCAACGCTTCGACCACCTAGATCCTGTGCTCGACCGGCGAAGTAGGCGAGAGCCGAAAGTGATACCGGCATGTCGCTGTAACGGACTCCGGTAACCGGTTTGCCGATATCTACGGCATCCAGGAACTCAAATTCGGCGGCGTGAGCCTCCATGATCTCGGCGATCTTTAGGAGGTACTTGCCGCGCTCAAACCCGGTGAGGCCCGCCCAGCCTGGTGCTGCTTTGCGGGCCGCCGCTACCGCCTTGTCTGCGATCGCAGCATCCGCCACGGCAAACTTGCCGACGACGCTGCGATCACGAGACGAAACAATGTTTGAGGTTGGACCGTCGGCGAGGAGTTCCCCGCCGATTAGCATCGGCAGGGTCCCGTCCAACAGCGACCAACGAGGGTCTGTTTTCACATCAGGGCTGACGATGGTCATTACTTTGCCGCCGCTACAGCCTGCTCAACACTTGCACCTTCGTGCAGAATCGCGTTGAGGCCCTTGACAACACCACCCGGGTTCTTAGCAGTCCAAATGTTAGTTCCGACCGCGACCCCAAGTACTCCACCGTGGTTGATGGCATCCCAAATTGGACCGTAGAACTCTTCGAGGGTGTCTTTTGCGTGACCACCGAGAATGATTACCGGCACTCCTGCGTAGTCAACGACCTTGCGCATCGACTTTGGGTCGCCCGTGTAGAAGGTCTTGATCATGTCGGCACCGGTCTCTGCGGCAACGCGAGCGCCGGCGGCAATGATCTCTGGGGTGCGCATGTCTTGGCGGGAGAAACCACCCGGAACCGGCTCGGCAAGGTATGGCAGGCCAACGGCGGATGCCTTTGCGGCAAGCGCTGCAGACTGGTTCACCCAGTCGTCGTCTGCGAATGGGTAAACCATTGCCTTGATTCCATCTGCGCCAATCGCGAGGGCACGGTCGACCGCTTCTGCACCGAACGGCGCGCGAGTGTCGACGCTAACAACAACCGATGAACGCCCAAACTCCTCGTCGTAGCGACCGGCGGAACCGATCGGCGAAAGGAATGCGTCGGCACCAGCAGCAACTGCCGCCTTAACTGTCTCACCGTAGTTTACGAGTCCATCGACCGGTTCCATGAGGAATGCGGTGTGATCCATTGCGACCATGAGCATCTTTCCGTCTGCTCCGAAGATCTGCTTCATTCTGCGCTTCATTTTTCTTGCTCCTAGTTTCTTTCTTCTTTAGGCTCTGATCCTTGCGGCGCGTCGTTGCCTTGGGCGACGCTAGTTTTTGACGACGATCCTGTAGGTGCCCGGCAAGATTGCCTCGTCGAGAGCACCCTTAAGATCGCTAAGTTGATAGCGATTTTGAATAAGTGAGCTCAAATCGACCTGGCCCTGTCGGATGAGTTTCGCGGCGATGTAGAAGTCTTCCTTCTCGCTTGACACCACTCCCATGATTCGCTGCTCGTTGTTGTGCATCGCGTTCGGGCCCACCTCTACTGGCACCTCGGGGTGAGCTGAGGCAAATAGCACGAATGTTCCGCGAGGCGCAATCATTTGCATGCCTTGTTCGTTTGCAACCTTGTGGCCGATTGCCGCGAGAACAATGTCTGCTCCACGACCGTCTGTGAGTTTCTTTACGGCTTCGATTGGGTCCTCTTTGGATGCGTCGATAATTACGTCCGCACCAACCTTCTTGGCCTTCTCCAAGCGAACGGCATCGATTTCAGAAACAATCACTCGCGCGCCACGCTTCTTCATTGCGATGACATTCATGAGTCCCATGACACCGGCGCCGAGAATGACAACATCCATCCCGACAGATGCCCCGGAAAGTCTGGCGGCGTGGAGCGCGCAAGATAGCGGCTCGGTGAGGCAAGCAACATCCGCGTCGACATCCCCAATCGGGAACAACCCGTCAGCCGGGTGAATCTTGAACTCGGCAAAGCCACCCGGTCCCCAACCCTGTGGGTAATCGACCGAGCCACCGTAATGCTGCTCGCAAACTCGGTCTTTGCCGGTGTAGCACCAGTGGCAACTTCCGCAGGAGGCACCACCAAGGGCAACTCGGTCACCGACTTTGAGTGAACCCTTGTAGCCGGGTCCGAAAGACACAATCGTTCCAGCGGTCTCGTGCCCTCCGATGAATGGGAACTTGTTTCCTTGAGCTCCGCTAAAGGTGCGCTGCTCCCAAGTGCAAATTGCGCTTGCCTCTATTTTGACTAGCGCCTCACCGATTCCGGGTTCTTGGGTTGGGACGTCGACGAGTTCAACCGCGCCGACGCCGGTGATAGCTCCCGCTTTGAATGTGCTGGCCATGTGAATCTTCCTGCTTTCCTGATCAATTACGCGTTCGCGTCTTGGGTTTCTGCGACGGATTGGTGCTGATCGAGATTCGCGCCTTTTTTGATTGCTCGAGATTTCAATTGGGTTACCAATACACCCGCGATGATAATTGCGGCTCCAACGGATACCGCCACGGCAATCTCTTCATGGAAAACGATCCAAGCGATGAGAATGCCGAAGACTATGACGAGGCTGCCGATCGCGCTGACGACTGTAACCGTGGTGAATCGGACGGCCAAAGTTATTGATGCGATCGCTACGGCGTTAACGGTTCCCGCCAGGAGGATGATCAAAATCTGTGAACCAGTTAGTTGTTGATAGACGAGGTCGAAGCGCCATCCGTTTAGAACACCAACGGCAACAATAAGGGCGATAACTCCGCCGATGTTTGTTAGAGCAAGTGCCGTCATGAATGTGCGCGGCTTGCGCTGAACGGTTCGACTTGCTGCGTTCGAGATGGTGTAACAAACTCCGGCGGCAAGGCTAAGTAAGAAGCCAATTGCGGCCAAAGCATTTACCTTTACAGAACCGAACGATGGTGAGGCTACAAATATCAGGCCAATTAGCACAATTGCGATGCCAATTACTTGCCACTTCGATGGTGGCTCTTTCAATGCGATGGCCGAAACCAATGCACCACCAGCGACCATTCCTCCTTGGCTAGCGGCAGTTGCAACTGCTAGGCCAACGAAATTGAGTCCCGAAAAAAGCAAGACATTACCGACGAGAAAACTGATGCTCCCTGCCACCAACAAAACAAGCACCATTCTTGTGCCGATGAACTCGATCGATTTTGGCCTTACAGCTGCCGGGCGAAGAACAATTAAGGCAGTTGTCGTTATTAGAAGAAGAGGGATCTGTCGGATCAGCGAACCAGCGAACGGGTCCACGTCTGCCGCAACGGAGCGCAAGAGCGCGTTTACGACAGCATAGGATGCCGCTGCAAGCACGGCGAGGGAGGCGCCAATGCCTGCCACCGAGTTAACCCGTTTGGTCAACTCAGTTGCGGTCCGCTGATCCGACATCATTTATCTGCTATCCCTACTTGCTTTCGTCAGTAGGAGGAGCAGGTGGTTGGCAAGGACCGTATGGTTGCAGGATCGAAGAACCACAGGCATCTGTGATGTACTTCGGCTGCGGGCCCATGAACGGAATTGCTCCGACGATGCAAATGATTACGTAAATCACAAGCAACTTGATCGGGTGCCAACCGCGCATGAGCAACCACCATGTCAAGACAACTAGTCCTAGAGGCAGTAGTCCCGGCAGAATCTTGTCGAGCACATCCTGCTGGATGTAGACAGTTGTGTTGTCTCCGGCGTGAACTGTCCAACCGACGTAGACCTTCACGAACTGTGCGGTTAGGGCACCGAGGACGATGTTACCTAGGACGCTAGCGCCCATGATGACCTTGTCCATCAAGCCCGACTTCAACACGGAGGTTACAAAGGATCTACCTTGCTTGAACCCCTGGGTGTAGAAGAAGTACCCGATTAGTAGCGTGAATGCCGAGATCAGTACGAAGTACAGAATCGGGCCGAGAGGGTTACCAGTAATTCCACTCAAGTCACCACTCTTTTGGGCTTCAGCCCCAAGACCGGTGACGCTAATGCCGAGTGCAATAAGTAGCGGTGTAACGATTCCTTGGCTGATCGTGTCACCGATTCCAGCCATCGGTCCCATCAAACCGGTCTTGGTCGAGGTGATGGCGTTGTCGGTGACATCTTCACCGTTGGCCTTTTGCTCTTCCATTGCGATCGTGATTCCGTGGATAACACCACCAATGTCTGGTGCAGTGTTGAAGAAGACCAAGTGACGCTGTAGCGCCTCGCGAGTCTGCTCCTTGTCGCCGCCGTACAACCGCTTGATGATTGGGACCATTGCGTGGGCGAATGCCGATGCCTGGAGCCGCTCGTAGTTGTAGTTGGAGTGTGAGAAGAATGTCCAGATCAGCCACGACATTACTAGATCGCGCTTTGTGATCCTCTTCTCGCCAGCGTTCGCTGCTTTCTCTGTTGAACTCATCGTGAGGCCTCCGCTTCCTTAGCCTTGGTGAGTTTCTTGCTCTCCGGTTTAGCCGCAGTCTTGACTCGATCACCGAGGAAGGCAACGTGCAGGAAGGCAAGGGCTACACCGATAACGGCGAGAACCATGATCGAAACTTCGTTGCCAAGGACCACCATGATTAGGTATCCGACAAAGAAGTAAGGAATCGCGGTGCCCATGAATATGAACTTCATGTTCATCGCAATACCAATTGCTGGCAAAATTCCACCTGCAATTGCTAGTCCACCAAGCAACCAGACCGGGAACCCGTTGATTACGTCACCGATGAACTTTGCACCAAGGAAGACCGCGATGGTTACTGGTACGAAGGTGATCAGGAACAACCATGCCTGCGGGTAGAGCACGTTCGCGCGAATTACTCCGCCGACATCTGCTTTATCAGCTGCTCGGTCAGCCATGTGCATGAATGCCGAGTCGACGGTCATTCTTGCGTTCCAAATAACGGTTCCAAGGAGTCCGATCGGAACTGCGAGCGCGAGGGCCGCGCCGTAGTTCAGGCTACCGGCGATAGCGATGGTCGTACCGACCCATCCCGCCAGCCCTGGGTCACCTGGAATTGCACCACCGGCGGAAATGAATCCGAGGTAGATCAGGTTAATTGCTGCTCCGATTAGGGCACCCTGTCCAGGGTTACCGAGAATCAGACCTACAAGCAAACCGGCCACCAGTGGACGGTTCAACGTGTAGAAGCTGAGTCCAGCAATCCACGGCCCTTGTGATAGGTAGTAACCGAGGCCGATCAAGATCGCTTGAAACAGCGAAATTGTCACTGTTTCAGTCGGTGCGGCTTCGGTAAGCGTCATCGCCTGGACCGCGGTCGGGATCCCGATGATGACGAGCAAAGTCGAGATGGTCAGCGAAATTTTCGCATTACGCGAAAGCCGCCACCTCACTTTCGCTGTCTTTGACATACTTCAGACTCCATTCGAGTTGGTTGCCTATGGGGCAACTGATGAGAAGGTCACAACGGGGTCATCCGCGACTATGCGAATTTCCACCTTCGTGCCCTTTCGCTCAAGTTCACGCATCGTTTCTATTTCGGCAGGGCTTGCAGAAATGTTTCGATACAGACTTGAGCGGCCTGTAGCTGCACCCATTCCGCCGATGTTCAGCACCGGAATGGGTACACCGAGCTCCACCATGCGAAGCGCCGCCAACGGCGAACGCATCAGGATGAAAGCCCGGTCGGTTGACTCCGCTAGCTCCTTTATGCGAGCTATCGAATCATCCACCGTATAAACCTCGACGTTTACTCCCGGAGGGGCGGCGAGGACGAGTACATCGCTTAGAAACTCATCTGCAGCAGTTTCGTCGTCAGCGACCACGATTACATCTGCACCAAGCGCGCGATACCAAACAGCGATGACTTGCCCATGAATCAGGCGGTCATCAATTCGAACTAATGAGAGGGTCATATGTCAGTGCCTCCTTGCACCCTTGTTTTTCAATTGAAGATCGTTGTTACTCAACTGAGGCCTTCACATAACGGATTTGAGCAACGGTCTCTTCAAGCGCAACTTCGCTGTCAAACTCCACGCCTTCAGGCATGAGCGCGATCTCAAGTAATAGCGGCAAACTGGCGCCAGCGATTATCCAGCGGACGCTTTCATGAGCGCCACTTTTTACAACAAGGTTTGCGACGTTATCCGGGGTTCCTCCGGCTAGATCGGTAAGAATTAGTTCGACCGGTCTCTCAGAAAGACGCTCGAGCATCCGTGCTCTGAAGTCTTGCGGAGTCTCGCCGGGAAACAACCCCATAGCGCTAACTTGTGAAAGTTCGCCACCAATCATTCGTGCACTGCTTAGGAGGGCCTCTGGAAGTTCACCGTGACCGGCGATAAGAATTTCCATAGATTACAAAGCCTCCACTTGATTCTGAAAAACTTTTCATTGTAAGATTTTCATCTACTGCGTGTCTATCAGTGTTCTAGATGGAAGTCAAGCGAAGATCGCAGTACGAATTCAACGCAATGGAGCGGAGGCACAATGGGAAGAAAAGCATCAACCCCCGAAGACTCAATGCTCAGACTCGTGGCGCACCTCTATTACGTGAGGGAATTGAACCTCGCGGAGATAAGCGAAATCACATCCCTCTCCCCTGCAACTATTTCGAGGATGAACAAGCTTGCGCGGGAAAGAAAAGTTGTCACAATAAGCGTCGCTTCTGCGGATGTTGATTTTGACGATCTTGCGATGCAATTGAGCGCACATTTGGGTAGCACCTTTATTGTCACACCCGGTCACCGAGTCGACTTGGCGAAAGAATCGCGAATTTGTGGAGCCGCGGCCGCGCCCTACGTGCTGGAACGCTTGCCGGACGAAGGGATCGTTGGCATAGCAGCCGGGCACACGCTAAACGGCATGCTTTCCTCGATTCGAAAACTTTCAAGACCAAGACTTGGAATCATCCCTCTAATGGGTGGCTGGAATGCGGGATACCCACACCTAGACGCGAACTCCTTGGTGAGAAGCTTCGCCGAACGGTTTCAAGCTACAAGCTACCCTTTGCACGCACCGGCAGTTTGCGACTCCGTAGAATCACGTCGAACAATCATGCTCAACGAGACTGTGCGAATTACCACCGAAAAGTGGGATCACTTGAACGCCGCTATATACGGGATCGGAGCCTTCTCGCCAACACGGTCAACTTCAAATGCGTGGACCGGGAGTACGGAACCGAGCATGTCCAAGGAATTCATTCAGCTAGGAATCGTCGGAAACGTTCTCGGTCATTTGTACGACCTTAATGGTAAGTTCATCCGCCACGAATGGACCGACCGATTAGTTGCGGTGAGTCTAGAGCAACTAAAACGCACACCCACCTCGATCGCCGTGCTTTGCGGTGAAGACAAAGTTAAGGCATTAGTCGGACTTGCCAGAACCGAACTGCCAACGCTCATCATCACCGACGACTTGACTGCGATGGCAACCCTCGAATACTTGCAACGCGAGGCGTCCAAGCTAGTAAGTTCCGCCTAATCCCCAGTAAGCCAATCGTGAGAGAGGATGACGGTGCCCTCGCGTAATCTGTCATCATGGCTCGATCGGTTACCAACTACCAGTGCACCGAGTGCGGCTGGAACACGATCAAGTGGGTTGGCCGCTGTGGTGAATGCCAAGCTTGGGGGACGGTTATTGAAAAGGCCGAACCTCAAGGTCTAAGCAAGAGAGTTACCCCAATCAGACCTACTCCTCAGCGAACCGCAAGACCGATTACAGATATCGAAAGCGCCGAGGCGGCGCACCGACCGACCGGAATCGCAGAGTTTGATCGAGTCCTGGGTGGCGGCATTGTTGACGGTTCAACGATTTTGTTGAGCGGGGAACCCGGTGTCGGCAAGTCGACGCTACTGCTCGAGGTGGCATCCAAAGCCGCGCGTCAAGGGCTCCGAGTTCTGTATGTTTCCGCGGAAGAATCGGTGAGCCAAGTACGACTTCGGGCTGGACGCACCGGAGCGCTAAGCGATCAACTCCACCTTGCCGCCGAGACAGATTTGGCGACGATACTTGGGCACATTGACGACCTCGAGCCGAACCTTCTAATAGTTGACTCCGTTCAGACCGTTTCAAGTTCGCTAAGCGATGGCTTCGCAGGCGGACCATCCCAAGTTCGTGAAGTTGCCGGCACCCTGATTCGGGTTGCGAAAGATCGCGAGCTTCCAGTGTTGCTTGTGGGTCACGTCACCAAAGACGGTTCAATTGCTGGTCCTCGTTTACTTGAACATCTAGTGGATGTTGTCTGTCAGTTCGAAGGTGATCGACAGACAGCGCTTCGCTTCATTCGAACCCTCAAGAACCGATTCGGACCGACCGATGAAGTTGGCTGCTTTGAGATGACCGGCGAAGGGATCGCCGAGGTTCCTGATCCGAGCGCGCTCTTCTTGAGTCGCAATAGTCAATCCGTGAGTGGAACTTGCGTGACCATTGCAATCGAAGGCAGACGCGCATTGCCAGTTGAGATCCAAGCACTAATCGTGCCGAGTTCGAGTCCACAACCAAGACGCGTTGTTAGTGGAGTGGACTCTGCCCGAGTTGCGATGTTACTTGCGGTGTTGGAAAGAAGGGCGCGACTAGGTTTTGGCGACAAGGACGTTTACGTCTCGACGGTCGGCGGCATCCGAGTGGTTGAACCTGGTGCGGATTTAGCGATCGCGTTGGCTCTGGCAAGTGCCCATCACGACCGGCCAATAAGCTCTCGGACCGCGGCGCTTGGCGAAGTGAGCCTAGCTGGGGAGATCCGCGCGGCATCGAACGCCAACAGGAGGATTGCCGAAGCCAAACGCCTTGGATTCAGTACCGTTTTGGATTCCGAGTGTGGGCAATTGAAGGCCGCGGTACAGCGGGCTCTCCCAAACGGTTCGATGCCGAGTGTGGATGACCAACCTGCGTTCTAAAGACGACGCGAGTTTCGATCCGATTTCGGACACTTGCGGCGAACCGTTGATACCTCGAAACTCAGTTCAGCAAGAACTGCACATCGTTGGAAGCGAGATCTCCAAGCGTGATGTTCAAGTGGTAGCTGGCACCTCCCGCGGGAACAGCCGGCCTGCTCGAATTGCAAGTAGTTGCGGATGAGCGAGTTCGATCCCAAGTCAAGGGGCTCGTAGATTGTGGGATGTTTGGCTCCAGCACGACGTTAGCGTCGACTGGGTCTTGCTGACAGTCGGTGGATTTCCAATAGGTCTCGCTGCCGCTAGTGATCGTGAAGACCTGCTTTGTGGTACCCGCGTTGATCGTGCAAGGTACGGCACCTTCATTGGTCAGCGTCAAGATCAATTGCGGGTTCTCACCGGGCGCGTAATTTGATTTGTTGGTAGCGGCGGTCAGTTTTATGACACCCGGTGCACACGCCTTGCTGGGGTCGACAGTTTGGGATGCTGAAGGCTTTGGCTGCTTCGTGTCGGAAGGGTTCGGAGATTTTCCCCTAGGTTGAATCACAATCAGCACAACAATGGCGATAACGGCTAGCAACAGTAACGCAACGACTGCGCGCCTACGCCAGTACACGCTAGCCGGTTGGGGGCCAACCGGATTCCGGAAGGTCGACATGAATCAAGGGTATGTCGCTAGAACCTCAAGATTGCATCGACTCTCGGCGAGTCCCTGGGATGGTCTACCGGATTGAACTGCGCGATTGCGGTTTCTTCGTCGCAGTGCCCGCGTGAACTATTTGAGTTGCTTGATCATCCGAGTGTTTCCAAGGGTGTTTGGTTTCACCCGAGCCAGGTCGAGAAACTCGGCAACGCCTTCATCTGGGGAGCGGACGAGTTCGGAATAAACATTCGTATCTATTGCACCCTCTGTCATGACTTCGAAGCCGTGGCGAGCAAAGAAGTCGACCTCAAATGTTAGGCAAAACAGGCGGGTGAGCCCTAGCGCTCTGGCATCCGACTCTAATTGAGCAAGGAGTGCGTGACCGACACCCTTGTTTCGCCATTGCTCTGCTGCTGCCAGAGTTCGTATTTCGGCGAGATCTTCCCACATGACATGTAAGGCGCCGCATCCGACTCTGTTGCCTTGCTCGTCTTCTGCGATTCGAAACTCTTGAACTGACTCGAAGAACACAACCGTTTCTTTGCCAAGCAGAATCCTGCGTTGAACGTAAGGTCCGACGAGTTCGCGGATGAACCAAACATCGCTCGTACGCGCCGGCCGCACCGTAAAACTCATATGCAGACTCTATCTGCCCCAATTCGCTTTCATTATTCAGGAGTTTTGTCCGAAATCCGGTGTTCAACTGTCACACCTGCCTCAGGAGTTCACGTTGGTACCAAGAACTCCTGAATAATGAAAGTTGGGGGTTACTTGGCTAGTTCTGCGGCTTCCAGGGCGTCGATTTCTTCGCGGCCCGGCTGGCGGGTTGTCGTGAACACGAACTCGCCACCCTTGAAGTCAACATGGACGTGATCGCCAGCATTTAGTTCACCCTGCAGGATGCGCTCGCTCAACTTGTCCTCAACCTCGCGTTGCATCGCACGACGCAACGGTCTCGCGCCGAGAGCCGGATCGAAACCTAGCTCGATCAGTTGCTCCTTGGCGGGAACGGTGAGTTCGACAGTCAAGTCGCGATCCATCATCCGGTCAGCCAGTCGCTTCGTGAACAGATCAACAATCTGCAGAAGCTCGGCCTTGCTCAGTTGCGGGAACACGATCGTCTCGTCGACGCGGTTCAAGAACTCGGGCTTGAAGTGCTTCTTTAGCTCCTCGACAACCTTTGCGCGCATCCGTTCGTAACCCGTCGTCGGATCACCCTCGACTTGGAACCCGACAGGGCCGCCCGCGATGTCCTTGGTTCCAAGGTTCGTGGTCATGATGATCACGGTGTTCTTGAAGTCGACAACGCGACCCTGACCGTCGGTCAGTCGACCTTCTTCAAGAATCTGCAGTAGCGAGTTGAAGATGTCCGGGTGTGCCTTTTCGATCTCGTCGAACAGCACTACACTGAACGGCTTGCGGCGCACCTTCTCGGTGAGTTGGCCACCATCCTCAAATCCAACGAAGCCTGGAGGGGCACCAAACAGCCGGGAGACCGTGTGCTTTTCGCCATACTCACTCATGTCAAGCGAGATCAAAGCGTTCTCGTCATCGAACAAGAACTCGGCTAGAGCCTTCGCAAGTTCAGTTTTTCCGACACCGGTTGGGCCAGCAAAAATGAACGAACCGGATGGGCGCTTCGGGTCTTTCAGACCGGCACGCGTTCGACGAATCGTCTTTGCAAGCACAGATACTGCTTCGTCTTGACCGATGACACGCTCATGCAAGGCCTTCTCCATGAACACGAGCCGCGCGGTTTCTTCCTCGGTCAACTTGAACACCGGGATGCCGGTAGCAGCAGCGAGCACTTCAGCGATCACGCCTTCATCGACAACTCCGGTAGAACCGGATTCACCGTTCTTCCATTGCTTTTCGAGTCGAAGCCTCTCACCGAGCAACTTCTTTTCTTCGTCGCGCAAGTTCGCGGCTTTCTCAAAGTCCTGCTCATCAATGGCGGCTTCCTTTTGGCCGCGCACTCCCGCAATCTTGTCGTCGAGTTCACGTAACTCCGGTGGGGATGACAGGATCGAGAGCCTCAAACGGGCGCCAGCTTCATCGATCAAGTCAATTGCTTTATCCGGCAGGAACCGGTCGCTCACGTAGCGGTCTGCGAGGTTTGCAGCCGAGACGAGTGCACCATCCGTGATTGAAACCTTGTGGAACGATTCGTACTTGTCGCGCAGACCCTTCAAGATGTTGATGGTGTGCGGGATCGTCGGCTCGTGCACTTGCACCGGCTGGAAACGACGTTCAAGCGCGGCATCCTTCTCGAAGTGCTTGCGGTACTCGTCAAGTGTTGTCGCACCGATCGTCTGAAGTTCGCCACGAGCCAAGAGCGGCTTCAGGATGCTCGCAGCATCGATCGCACCCTCCGCAGCTCCAGCGCCAACAAGAGTGTGAATCTCATCAATGAACGTGATGATGTCGCCGCGAGTGCGGATCTCCTTGGTGACCTTCTTCAGTCGCTCCTCGAAGTCACCGCGGTAACGGCTACCGGCGATGAGGCTGCCCAAGTCCAGAGTGTAAAGCTGCTTGTCTTTCAAAGTTTCAGGAACATCCCCGCGAACAATCGCTTGGGCAAGACCTTCAACTACCGCCGTCTTACCAACGCCCGGTTCACCAATTAGCACCGGGTTGTTCTTGGAGCGACGAGAAAGAATCTGCATGACGCGTTCCATCTCTTTTTCGCGCCCAATTACCGGGTCGAGCTTTCCGTCACGAGCGGCCTGAGTCAGGTTGCGACCAAACTGGTCGAGAATCTGCGAGCCAGCCTGGGCGCTGGCTTGTTCGTTTGCTCCAACCTGAACTTGCTCTTTGCCTTGGTAACCAGACAGTTGCTGGATGACTTGCTGGCGGACACGGTTCAGGTCCGCCCCGAGCTTCACAAGCACTTGTGCCGCAACGCCTTCACCTTCGCGAATCAGGCCAAGCAATACGTGCTCGGTGCCGATGTAGTTGTGGCCAAGCTGAAGCGCCTCGCGCAGGGACAACTCAAGAACTTTCTTCGCACGAGGAGTGAACGGGATGTGACCGGTAGGTTGCTGCTGTCCCTGGCCGATCGTGTCTTGCACTTGCTCACGCACGGCATCCAATGAAATTCCAAGCGACTCGAGTGCCTTGGCTGCGGCGCCCTCACCCTCGTGAATCAAGCCGAGTAGCAAGTGCTCCGTGCCGATGTAGTTGTGGTTCAGCATCTTGGCTTCTTCTTGAGCCAAGACGATTACGCGGCGAGCCCTATCGGTGAATCTCTCAAACATCCTTTACTCCTCGCGACACGTATTCGATAAATGTCGCTATATCGAGGGTAACGATGCGGAGCCTTGCAATCTGCCCCTGTTCGCCACAGGCGTTACCTGGATTTTGTTTGTTCGAGCCGCTCAAGTCGGGCCCGCTCTTCGGCTTCGACCTTTGCGTATGCCTTCCGTTCGTTGCGGTCAGCGTGAATGATTGAACGCAAAACCAGCCAGAACACCAACCCAATGAACAAGGTTGGAATTATCGAATAGATTACGTTCCACCAAAAACCTTGAGGCATGACTCAAGGCTAACCCGGGATCGCGGCACGCGCTTGCCGTAGGCGGCAATCCCGCTCGGTCATCGCTTGCCGTAGGAGGCAATCCCGCTCGGTCAGAGCTACTTAACCAGAGGGAACAAGATCGTTTCTCGGATGCCGAGCCCGGTCACGGCCATAAGCAACCGGTCTATGCCCATCCCCATCCCACCGCTTGGTGGCATGCCGTGTTCAAGCGCTGTGAGGAACTCCTCGTCCAATCGCATTGCTTCAACATCACCCTTAGCAGCTAGCGCAGCTTGAGCAACAAATCGTTCGCGCTGGATGACCGGGTCGACGAGCTCTGAATAGCCGGTTGCGAGCTCGAACCCTCTCAAATAGAGGTCCCACTTCTCGACGATGCCGGGCTTGGAGCGATGGTCCCGTACCAGCGGGGATGTCTCCACCGGGAAATCGGCAACAAATGTCGGTCGGTCGAGACTTGACTTCACAAAATGCTCCCAAAGCTCCTCGACCAATTTGCCGGCGGTTGGATGCTGTACCTCCAGTCCGAGCTTGTCCGCGATTGACTGCAACTCGGATTTGGTTGTCTCAGGCGTGATTTGGATGCCGCTTGATTCACTAAGCGACTCGTACATCGACATCCATTGCCATTCCCCGCCGAGGTCATACTTGGTGCCATCAGCCCAAGTGACGACGTGGGATCCCGAAACCGCCAACGCCGCGTTCTGAACCAACTCCTGCGTCAATTGCGCCATTTGGTTGTAATTCCCGTATGCCTGATACGCCTCGAGCATCGCGAACTCGGGCGAGTGGGTTGAGTCCGCGCCCTCGTTTCGGAAGTTTCGGTTGATCTCGAACACTCGCTCAAGCCCGCCGACGACAGCCCGCTTCAGGAACAATTCCGGTGCGATGCGCAAGTACAGTTCGGTATCGAACGCGTTGCTGTGGGTCACGAACGGTCTCGCGCTCGCCCCACCGTGCATGGTCTGCAGCATCGGTGTTTCGACTTCGATATAGCCGTGACCCGCAAAAGTCTCGCGCAGGGAGGCATTGACCTTGGCCCGCGCCTTCACGTTCTCTCTCGCTGCCGGTCGAGCGATCAAATCAAGGTAGCGCTGCCTAACTCTCGTTTCCTCGCTCAATTCGTTATGCAGATTCGGTAGCGGTCGAATCGATTTCGCCGCAATCTGCCAACTCTTGGCAAGAACCGAAAGCTCACCCCTTCGACTCGAAACGACTTCACCCTCGACGAATAGGTGGTCTCCTAGGTCGACGAGTTCTTTCCAACGTTCAAGAGAACGCTCCCCAACTTCCGCAAGCGAGATCATCACCTGGATTCGTGATCCGTCGCCGCTTTGCAATGCGGCAAAGCACAACTTTCCGGTATTGCGAAGGTGGACGACGCGACCGGCGAGACCGACGACCGTGCCGGATGTCGCATCCGCTTCGAGGTCACCGAACTGTGCTCGAACTTGCGCAATTGTTGTAGTGATCGGAAGCACAACGGGATACGCCCCTTCGCCGTCAGCGATGAGCCGATCACGTTTCGCCAGGCGAACAGCCTTTTGCTCACTGACTTCTGCTTCATTCAGTTCAGCCGTCGCGTGGCTCTGATCGCTCCCGCCTGTTGCGGCATCCTTATGTTCGGTCATGCGTTTCACGGCTCCTAAAGTCTTGGCAATTTTACCGGCTCACGCGCGCACCCCCTCCCAATTCCGGCAATTCCGTAGTTGGGTGGGGCGAGCACCCCGGATTTGCCGGATTTGGGGCAAAGTGCGGGGTGCAAGGAGGGAGGGGCGGGGGATGGATGCTGCGGGTTACGGGATGTTGCGGCTTACGGGAGGCTGGGGGCTACGGGATGCTGAGGGGCGCGTTATCTAGAAGGCGGGTGGTTCCGACTTTCGCTGCAACGATTGCGGTTGCCGGTCCGTGGTAATCAACCGGTATTGGCTCAAACTTCAGCGGGTCGACGATTTCAAAGTAGTCGAGTTGTATGCCGGGCACGGCATGTAACACTTCGAGAGCGGCGCTACGGATGATTTCCCCGTCAGCCGCGCTCTTGTTTTGCTCCAAGATCGAGACAGCAAGCATTGCGGCGTTCAATGCGCGACTAAGGGCCAGAGCATCCTTGCGTTGTTCTTCGTTTAGGAAACGGTTCCGACTGGACTTTGCCAGCCCGTCGGGTTCACGAACGGTGGGGACAACTTCTATCTCTAACGCAAAATTTAAGTCGCTAACCATCCGCTTCACGAGGAACACTTGCTGCGCATCCTTTTGTCCGAAGATTGCAACTTTCGGGTTCACAATGTTGAACAGTTTTGCGACGACTGTGAGCATCCCGTCGAAATGCCCGGGTCTGCTTGCTCCCTCGAAGGTGCTGCCAGCGTGACCCGCTGTTACCCGTGTCTCGACCGGTCCAAGCGGATACAGTTCGGTCGCATTCGGCGCGAACACGATCACGTCACTTGGGAGTTTTTCGAGGTCGCCTTTCAAGTCGCGCGGGTAACGATCCAGGTCTTCGTTCGCACCAAACTGAAGCGGATTGACGAAGATCGAAACAACGACATTCCCGGCTAGAGACTTGGCCCTGTCCACGAGGGCGAGATGGCCCTCATGCAACGCGCCCATTGTTGGGACAAGCGCGACATCCGGAATCCCCGCCAATCGGGCTCTCAAACCCCGAACCGAATCGATCAATTGAGTCATCAAGTTCTCCGTCAGGCGTGGGTTCCAGGTGTAAAACAGTTGCAGAGTTCAACGTGTTATCAACAGTTGAACGCACAAGGGATGCGATCACAGCTCCGGGCGACTCGACACCGATCCCCTGTAGTAGCTCGATCGACTGACTTACAATCGCGGCGGAAAATGACGAAGCCGCTGCCACTGCCTCACCATACGCTTTGCGATCGTTCTCCTCGATCAGCACCGGTTCTGTGCCGAGCTCGACAGCAAGTGCTTGACCGATTGCCTGCACCGGCGCCGGAGCAGTCACCGCGCAGTATGACTCACGCAACCTAACTAGGTCGGCGCTCGTTCCAGTGAACGCCAAGGCCGGATGCAACGCGAGCGGAATTGCGCCCGCCCGGACAGCTGGTGCCAAGACCGATGTGCCCAAGCCGGCAACCGTGTGGAACACCAGTTGCCCCGGTTGCCAAGCGCCAACGGTTGCGAGACCGTTCACCAGTGCTTCGAGTTCGGACTCCGGGACTGCGAGCACCACCAGCTCGCTTCGTTCGACGATTACCGGTACGTCAAGGATCGGCGCCTCTGGAAGGATCGCCTCGATTCGATCCCGATCAGCTTGAGTAGTTGAAGATATTCCGATAATGGCATGTCCTGCATTTGCGAGGGCTGCTCCGATAACCGGCCCTACTTTTCCGGAACCGATTATTCCTACACCGAGGCGACCGGACTGTGTGCTCACGGTTGGCCGTCTCGCCAGCGATGCGTGCGATCAGACTTGGCAGCATCAATCGCTACTGCTGAAGCGTTCTCGAAAAATTGGATTGCATCCCGAACACCCAAAGCACCGATATCCGCCGTGATCGGCCCGGCCACTGTATGCAACTTCACGGCAGCAAGAGACAGCGCTCGAAGTAGCGGACCTTGTTCCATCGATATGCTCTGGATGCGCGGCTGCGGCACGACAACCAGTTGACGCCAGATCGCACCCTTTCGCAACACTATTGATCTAGGGGTGATTGCAAAGCCGTTTCGGCGCCACGAGAACGGGCGAATTGCAATCGCACGTCTTGGAGAATTGCTAAACCCGTCGCCTTCAAAACCCTTGGTTTCGATTCCAGTCAAAATCGGGCTGCGACCGTTGGCTTCATCCAATTCAGGTAGTGCAAGTTCAAGGACTTTACGAACATCCTCACGATCACCAACTGGCAATAGTGTCGTCATCCCTTGACCGTCGGCACCCTTGTTCGTCGCCGACCTCGAAGCGATATTGACTTTTACTTCCCACCAACCGACAGGCCGCCAAAGCAAGGATTGGCTCACTCTGATCGAATGGATCCGGCCGGGCGGCAGAGTTTCGTTGCTAATTGACAGCAGGCCGTATCCAACTCGGATTCCATCAGGGGTTTTTGCGATGCTGTATCGAAGTGACTTGGTGAACCTGCGGATGGAATATCCACCGATACTGATAGCCGCCGGGATCATGGTGAGCAGAATAAAGAGCTCGCCGCTCATGACCGTTGCAACAATTGTCACGATGCCTATCATGACCACGACAAGCGTCACGTTGCTAAGTAGTATTGACCCAATCAAGCGCCCCATATCAAGTTTCACAACAGATTCCGGTGGGGCAAGGTTCGGATCAAGTTCCGGTGCGAGTAATTCGTTCACTCGCCGCTCAACAAAGTTTGACGATTGCACTTCGGAATCGTCTCTAGCCACCGGTGAACGGGACCCAGAAGCAAGCCTGAGAATCTCGACCCTAAGTTGATCGGCGGCTGCTGAACCAAGGTAGCTCAATAGCACGTTCGCGTCTTGCCCAGCCTGGTTGATCTCAAGTTTTGCGGCCCCAAATAGGCGAGCGAACATCGGCCTGACGATATTTATGCCTTGAATTCGATCAAGCCTTGCTTTGCGGTTAGTACGAAACAGGATGCCGCTTCGCACTTCGACTGCTTCACCGGTGATTCGGAATGTGTGCATTCTCCAAGAGGCATAGAAACCCGCGATTAGAACGATGAGTAGCGCAGCGAGCACTAGGGCAGCCCATCCGATAAGTCCGTTAGCGACAATGAAGTCGACTGGATCCTCTTCGCCAGAGAACTCATTCGTGATTGGAATGAACAAGTGCATTATCCGCTCGCGCAAGTTCGCAATGACGACACCCAACACCGCTACTAGCGCAAGCCCACCTTTAAGTAGTGGGGAGGCCGGGTGTAGTCTGTGCCACTGTCCGTCGGCGAGCTCTGCCGTGCCGTTTGCTGTCACAGCCCTGCCCGTCGAGTTTCGGCGAGAGCCACGATCTTGTCACGAAGCGTTTCGGCTTCGGATTGCGGCATACCCGGGATTGTGATTCCAGTTGAAGCCGCAGCGGTGACAAATTTCAATTCACTAAGTCCGAGCGCGCGAGACAGTGGACCGCGGTTTATATCCACCAACTGCATTCGCCCGTACGGCACGGCCACGAATCGTTGGAACATGATGCCGCGCCGAAACAGCAAATCGTCGTCACGAAGTTTGTAACCGATGGAGCGCACGCGTCTTGGAATCAACGCGAGCGAAATCACAACGATTACTGCGATCACGGCGGTGAGCCAGGGTCGTGTGAACGGAGCTACTTGTCCAAAAAACCAACTGCCAACCAAGAACACGACCGTCGGAATGACCGCGCTCAAATACTCGGCAAGGATGAGCTTTGAAGAAACTCGCTGCCACTCAACACCTGCTAGGTCTAACCGTTCGGCCATCTGTCTACCATTCTGAATTTGATCTTGAGGATGTGTTCACGCCTTCGCGGCACCTTCACCATTCTTCGCTTCGTCACCCTTGTCGGGTGGAACTCGACAAAGGTACTCGGCGACAAGTCCGCCCACCAACAGCATTACGCCACCAAGAATTGTTGCAGAGGATTGCCATGCCGCACTTGTGCTGACTATCGAACGGGTAAGCAAATAGCCAACAACGCCCATTCCGATGCCGCTCATGAGCGCGCCCGTTATTGCGCTGGCTTTCGCGAGCATTGCGATCCTGGTTGCGTAGAACGGGTCGACTTTTGGCGCTTTTGCGTTTCCTGTCATCCGTCTAATTGGCACCGCCAAAGCGATGATGATTCCTCCGAGCACAGCCAACGCAATCGGCAACGTAATAGGAAGGATGATGACCGGCCGTCCAGTAATTGCTAGAGCGAACTCCGAAAGCGTTCCTATAGCTATGCCGACAACGACGACCATAACGATCG
This sequence comes from Cryobacterium sp., assembly GCA_019639015.1. Classification (GTDB taxonomy): domain Bacteria; phylum Actinomycetota; class Actinomycetes; order Actinomycetales; family Microbacteriaceae; genus Terrimesophilobacter. Next base: position 59,820 of record JAHBSS010000004.1, read on the forward strand.
TGACGATTCGAGTGGGTTTCATGACCCCTTCACCTGCTGCGATTCCGTTGGCGAAGCGGTGTCATCGAGAGTCGCAATTGAGGATGCCAACGCAACTTTGTCGGTCGTGCGAGCAAGCAAATCCGACACTTTGCCAAAGCCAACAAGCACGGCATCCGGGTTCACATCTAACCACGGCTTAAGCACAAACCCTCTTTCATGGGCTCGAGGATGAGGCAAAGTTATCGACTCGGTCTCGAGCTCGGTTCCGTCGTAGTCCACGAGATCGAGGTCGATTGTGCGATCACCCCAGCGCTCCTCACGCACGCGACCGAGGCTCGCCTCAATGCCGTGAAGTGAGCCGAGCAACATTTCTGGCGGCAAAACACTGCGCACTAGCGCAACAGCATTTAGATAGCTTGGTGCATTCTCATCGACGCCACTCAGTCGTAATGCCGGAGTTTCATACACTCTCGAAACCGCGGTCACTTGCACACCTGGAAGCGCCTTGAGTGCTGCCACAGCTTCGCGAAGATAATGCTCGCGATCCCCCTGGTTGCTGCCCAAGGCTATAACCGCGGGATGGTCAATTAGCATTCTGGTCAAGTGCGCGACCTCGTGATCGAGACCGACACATCCTGGAATGGGACGGTAATCGGCGCGTTTGGTTTATGCACGCAAACCTTCACTTCGGATGCTGTCGGAAATTCCAGCACGAGCGCCGCGATTCGTTCAGCAAGGGTTTCAATCAGGTCGACCGGATCGCGCTCCACCGCAGCGACGATTCGCTCCGCAAGAATCCCGTAGTGGAGCGTGTCTTCAACGTCATCACTAGCAATCGCAGTCTTGAAATCTGTCTCAACGTCAACGTCGATTACAAACTCTTGACCTTCCGCACGTTCGTGTTCAAACACACCGTGATGACCGATTGCTCGAACTCCAAGTAACGTAAGTCGATCCGCGCTCACTGTTGCTTCCTTCCATTCGACGGCGAACTTGGCGTCGGCGAACTTTGCGTCGGCGAACTCGGCGTCGGCAAGCTCGGGGCCGGTAATTTCGGTGGCGGAGCGCTTGTGCCGAGTGGCCGCGGCGCTGGCATCCGACCGTTGTTCCACCGGTACCACACCTCGAGTGCGGCAAGCGTGCCGGCGACATCGTGAACGCGCAATCCCCAAACTCCCGATTCGGCGGCGAGGGCGCTGATCGTCGAAGTGGCGGGGTCTCGATCACTCGTCGGTGCGTCCTCCGGCAACAGTTCGCCGAGGAAACGCTTGCGGCTTGCCCCTATCAGCACTCTGTGGCCAAGCGTTTCAAGTTCTCGCAATCGGCCAAGTAGCTGCCAATTGTGGGCCGAAGTCTTGGCAAAGCCGAGCCCGGGATCAAGGATCACTTTCGCCGGATCGACCCCGGCGACAATGAGCGCCGCAACTCGGTGCTTTAGTTCGTTTCGAACGTCTCGCACGACATCGTTGTATGTTGCCAATTGCGTCATGTTTTTGCTGTGCCCGCGCCAGTGCATTGCAACAAAGTCGATGCCGCTTTCAGCAATCAGCCTAGGCATCGCCTTATCTGCGAGCCCACCGGAAACGTCGTTCACGAGCACTACCCCGAGGTCGAGCGCCGCGGCCGCTGTCGAGGCATTCATCGTGTCGATACTTACGCGGATGCCCCGGTCGATTAGTTCGCGGATCACCGGAAGCACTCGGCCCTGCTCCTTTTTCGCCGGAACCCGCTCCGCGCCCGGCCGAGTTGACTCCCCGCCTACATCAATTAGGTCTGCCCCAGTTTCGACCAAACGAGTGGCGTGATCGAGCGCATTGTCAAAATCGTGATAGCGACCGCCATCGCTGAACGAATCCGGGGTAACGTTCAGAATCCCGATAATGACAGGTCTTCTCGAAGGAGGGACGCGACCGCTAACCAAATTCACTCCGATCGATCAGGGGCTTGGTCGGAAGATTGCTAACTCAATTATGCGGTCGCAACGCCCGGAGCCTTACGCCTTGTTGCGCGCTTTGGCTTGGTAGGTGTTGAATCAATGCCGCCGTCAACAACTCCCTCAATAACCGGAGCCTTGTCCGGTAGCGCAACGGGTGGGCGCTTCGATACCGGTCGGTCCTTGCTTGAAAGCCATTGTGGCCGTTCGGGGAGTTTCTTGACGTTCTTGAAGATTTGCTCAAGCTGCAAGTGATCGAGCGTCTCCTTCTCAAGCAACTCTGAGGCGAGGTTGTCGAGAATGTCACGGTTCTCGTTCAGCACCTTCCATGCCTCGTCGTGCGCTTGCTCGATGAGCTTGCGAACCTCGACATCCACCTTCTCAGCAACATTCTCGGAATAGTCACGCTGGTGACCCATGTCACGGCCGAGGAAAACTTCTCCACTTGACTGGCCGAGTTTGATTGCGCCGACATCCGAACTCATGCCGTACTCGGTGACCATTTTCCTTGCGATCGCCGTTGCTTTCTCAATGTCATTGCTGGCGCCAGTTGTCGGGTCGTGGAACACGATTTCTTCGGCAACACGTCCACCCATTGCGTAGGTGAGTTGGTCGAGCAATTCGTTGCGAGTCACCGAGTAGCGATCCTCGAGCGGCAGCACCATTGTGTAACCAAGCGCGCGACCCCTAGGCAGAATCGTCACTTTCGTGACCGGATCTGTGTGTCGCATGGATGCCGCGGCCAGCGCGTGCCCGCCCTCGTGGTAAGCGGTGATGAGCTTCTCTTGGTCTCGCATGACGCGAGTGCGACGCTGCGGACCGGCCATGACGCGATCGACGGCTTCGTCAAGTGCGCGGTTGTCGATGAGTTGCGCGTTCGAACGCGCGGTTAGGAGTGCTGCTTCGTTCAGAACGTTGGCAAGGTCAGCACCGGTAAATCCGGGAGTCTTGCGTGCAAGCACTTCAAGATCAACGCTCTTTGCCATCGGCTTGCCTTTGGCGTGGACTTCAAGAATCTTTTCGCGACCCTTCAGGTCGGGAGCGTCAACACCAATTTGGCGATCAAAACGCCCCGGGCGAAGGAGTGCGGGGTCAAGGATGTCCGGACGGTTTGTCGCCGCAATCAAGATGACATTGGTCTTAACGTCGAACCCGTCCATCTCAACCAAGAGCTGGTTGAGTGTTTGCTCACGCTCGTCGTGACCGCCGCCCATTCCGGCGCCGCGGTGCCTGCCGACCGCGTCGATCTCGTCGACGAAGATGATCGCCGGTGCATTCTGTTTGGCTTGCTCGAACAAGTCGCGAACGCGACTGGCTCCAACACCGACGAACATTTCGACGAAGTCGGAACCTGAGATCGAGTAGAACGGAACCCCTGCTTCACCCGCAACAGCGCGCGCGAGCAAAGTTTTTCCGGTACCGGGAGGGCCGTAGAGCAACACGCCTTTCGGGATGCGAGCTCCGACAGCCTGGAACTTGGCCGGGTCTTTTAGAAAGTCTTTGATCTCGTGAAGTTCCTCGACTGCCTCGTCGGCGCCTGCGACATCCGCAAAGGTCACCTTAGGACTTTCTTTAGAGACGAGTTTCGCGCGGGATTTGCCGAACTGCATTACCCGGTTCCCGCCGCCTTGCATTGACGCAAGCAAGAACCAAAACAGCAACCCCAGGATGATGAATGGGATGATCAACCCGAGCAACGAGGTGAACCAGTTGCCTTTATCGACCTTGTCGTTGAACTTTTTGAGGCCAGCATCGGTGACCGCTTTTACAACTTCGGAACCGCGCGGATACGCGTAATAGAACTGTACGTTTTTGCCGTCTTTGCCAGCTTCTTTCAGCTCGAGATCGACGCGCTGTTCCGCGTCAACGATTGTCGCGGATGAGACCTTGTTTCCCGACAACAACTCGAGGCCCTGCTGAGTCGTGATCTCTTTGAATCCAGTGTTCGTCAGCAGGCTGAACCCAACAACGAGCGCCACAACGATCAGCGCAATATAAGGAAGGGGTCCCCGAAGGATACGTTTGAAGTCCATGCGTGTTCCGGGCATCGAACCCGGCACCTTTCTGCCGTTAAGGCTACCCGAGCGATTCTAGGTGTCCGCTCAGTGTTTGCTTGCGGCGTAACGCGGGTTTGGTGGGAGTGTTGCGGGTTCGCTGGTCGCGTCGCGCGGGATTGCTGGCAGGCTCACTGGGTTGCTTTCGCGCAAGTTAATAGTTGTCAACCCCTTTACTCGGATATCTCTACCCATCTAAAGAATCAGAGGTGCTTGGGTGATAAGCTTCCCTTATGTCCGTAATTGGCGAATTCCGAAACGCACGACATGGCGAGAACCTAATGCGACTCAGACGAATTTTGGCTCTGCGCGCTATGGTTGCGTCGGGTCAAAGCCAGCGAGAAATTGCCAGCAGCTTGGGTATATCGCAACCTGCCGTGAGTCAGCAATTGCGATCTTCGAGAGAACTTTCCAAAGCGGATCCCCAAACCTTGCTTGAGGCGGCGAGACCTATTCTTAGGTCGCTCTCAATTGAAAACGGCTACTCGAGACTCGCCGTGTTCGGATCACTCGCGCGAGGCGAAGGACGCGAGGACTCTGACTTCGACTTCCTGGTAGAAGCACCGACCGGGACCTCAAGCTTTGACTTCCTCCAATTCGAGAAACTTCTCGAACGAGTTCTAGGACGAGAGGTTGACCTTGTGTCATACGGCGGATTGAAGTCGGGTTCCGATGACGACATCCTTCGTGAATCGATCCTGTTGTGATCGATCGCAGCGTCGCCAAGGAGTTGCTACACATCAAGGGTTGGTTGGAAAGCGCCAAGAGAATCGTTTCACGGGGAGAAAAGGCATACCTTGAAGACACGCTTCTGCAAGAAGCAGGCGACTCACTGATGATGAAAATCGGAGAGGCGGCAAATCGACTCTCGCATCTCGATGTGAAGGCTCCACCCGGTGTCGATTGGTCAATTGTGATCGCGAATCGCAACTTTCTCATCCACCGATATGACGCTGCGGATCGTCGTCAAACGTGGCAGACTTTGGCCCTGAACTTACCTGAGCTTGGTGAGTCCCTCACAGAGCTTTTTGCGGACGCCAATCGAGTCCTAAATAACAGTTCAGAGCTTGACCAAATCTGAGCGAATCAAATCAATTCGCCAAAGACTTCAGCCGGCTCACCCAGCGATTTCGAGTTCGGCTGGCGCGGGGAACGGAAGCTCGAACGTATCGGCGCCGCTACCGACCGCGGATGCAATGCCGAACTCGTCCGCAATCACGACGATGTGCTCGGTGTTGACTTCGGTAATCCGCACCGGCCGGCTTGTTCCGTCCGAGAATTGCAGTCGGTGCCGCCCAGCAAGAAAACCGAGCCCCCTCGCTTCGAGTGCTTCCTCCGCAGTCAACCAATCGACCGGATGCTCAGTCACCTTGCGACCCAAGAGATCGAACGCGACGAAGTCGTCACCTTCTGGCGCGATCCAACCCACGAGTTCGCGGTCATCGCTTCGTCGGTGTTCGATCCAGACTTCTGGGAGCATTTGGGTAGTTTAGTTGCGTTTCATTGTTTGATGAGGCCGTCTTGGTTGGCATATTTCAGTTTTCGTGCGCTGCACTAGTCGATCAGATCGCCGTAATCCGTGGAGTCACGCTTGTGATGAAGAACAGCTATTACAACAATCGCGGCCGCTTTCTCGTCTACTCGATACCAAAGCTGATATGGAAAGCGGTGGAGATTGACGCGCCGTGCATCGCCTCGCAGTACCGGAGCCGAAAAAGGGAATTTTTGAATTCGCCGTGCGGTTGCAAAGAATTCTTCGACGAAACGATCAGCGAGATCCGTTGACTGCGTTTCGTACCATTCGAGAGCGCTGTCTCGATCCGCCCTAGCGCTTGGCGTAATGCGAAGACTATAACTCACACCTTAAGTCACCGCGCGCGCACTTCACGCTCATCTTCATCGAGGGTCACAGAGTCACTAGCGCGGGCGACGGATTCCGAAATTCGGTCATCGATTAGTAGAGCGATCTCTGCGCTCAATTGTGCGTTGTCGAGAGAGTCGTCTATGGCGTCACGGAGTTCTCGTCGCGTCGATTCGTCGAGTTTCATCACCTCTGCGAGAAGACCTTGGTCGACCATAAGTGGATTCTACGCTCGTCCGTGTTTTTGGCGGTCAAATTACTAACACGGTAGCGTGACAAAACAGCGGTTCGCGATTCCTCGACTACCAGCGAGACCCGTCCGTCTAGAACCCTCACTCCCCAAGCTCCGCGAACTTCTGCTCCATGGTGGGGTTGCCGCGGGTGAGTTTCTTGATGGTGACGTCTTGGGCTTTGTCGTTTGCGAGGCGCAGGTTCCGCTCGGAGCCGAGCAGGGCATCCTTCACTTTTTGCAGGCGGTCGATTGACTTGTCGATCTCGTCGATTGCTTCGTGGAACTTGCGGGTTGCGAGTTCATAGTTCTTGCCGAACGCGGTTTTGAAGCTATCGAGTTCGCTCTCGAAATTCGTCACGTCGATGTTTTGCGCCCGCACTTGCGCGAGTTCGGTCTTGAACTTGAGCGCGTTCATGGCGGCGTTCCGAAGCACCGTGATCATCTGAATGAAAAACTGCGGGCGGATGACGTACATCTTCGGGTAGCGGTGTGAGACATCCACAATCCCGGTGTTGTAGAGCTCGCTCTCGGGTTCGAGCAGGGAGACGAGCACCGCATACTCGCAACTCTTCTCGGTTCGATCCTTGTCGAGTTCTTTGAGGAAGTCCTCATTCTTGTGTTTCGTCGCGGTCGTTTCGGATTCGTTCTTCATCTCGAACATGATCGAGACGATCTCGGTGCCGGCGTCATCCGTGTCACGGAAAATGAAGTCGCCCTTGCTGCCGGTCTTCGAGTCGTTGTCTTTCTCGAAGTACGCGCGCGGGAACGCGGTAGAGCGGATCTTGTTGAACTCGATCTCGCAGTGCTGTTCGAGCGTCTCGCCCACCATCTTGGTTGAAAGCCGCGCCTTCATGTCCTTCAACCGCTCGATCGTTTCGTCGCGATCCTTGATTTGCGTCTCGTACTTGTCTTTGAGTGCGTTCTCCGCGAGCACCTAGAACTCGTCAAGTCTCAGAAGAGGACAACGAGCTACACACCGAAAGTGATTATGGTCGAAGTCATCCAAATTCGAGGGTAAAGAACATGTTCAAGCTTGGGGAGATCCATTTTCGCTATGTATTTGAACTCAACGCAGCCCGCTGTTCATTTGCGCATGAATATTTGTCGGGTTTCAAATGCATTAATTGATTAACTCGTGAGGTCTTCCCCTAACGAGTAACTACTCTTATTACAATTTGCCGACGACATGGGTTGATACCAGTTTCAGCCTGGTAACCAGTCACCAACTTCAGGTCTAGGTCTAACTTTAGAATATGCAATCCGCGCTGCCCCAAGGTTTCGAGATGGACAGCGAATTCGTGTTCCCGGAACCCGTATTCCGGCGCGAGGTTTTGAAGATAAGACACGCCCTCAAAGCATTCGATCAACTATCTGAAACCACTCAAAGTTGGTCGAAGTCGGCCAAACTCCGATTCGTTGCACGGAATTCGATCACGAAGCCTGAAGGCTACGAAATCGTCGGAAAGATTGACTCCCTTCCGCCCGTGGAAGAGTGGTGGTTTCAAGCAAGTGACGCTTTCGGCAATATGCGAAACGCTCTTGACCAGCTAAACCACAATATCTTCCACTACGTATCGCGGGTGGAGCCCGGCCACCTCCGCTTCCCTATGGCAACTAAAGGTAGTCAATGGAGGGATTGGCGTAAGTCAGCTCACGCTGCCGGTTTCCCCGCATGGCTCATAGCACGCTACAAAAGGTTTCAGCCCTACACCACACATCGCCCGACGTTAACGACTCTGGAGAAGATTACCAACAAGGAAAAGCACCGAGAGGGTGTAACTTCCGCGCTCAGCTTAACTCGTGCGGAATTTGGCCCCAGCCAATTTAGCGTGACCCCTATGCTTCCGGATGACTTCGATTTCTCACTTGCCCATGGGGATTTTCCACCCACGATCGAGCTTAGTAGCACTGAATTCCCCATCACTACAGTCAGTATCCCTGGTCACTCCATCCTCTTAAGCGAAACAGAACTCTCCGCAAATTTCGAATTTAGGTTCACCCTTCGCATCGACACAGAAGAGATACCGCTTGAGAGCGCAACAAACCTTATTGTTGGGGATGTCTTGTGGGCGACCCTACACATAATTGGTCGAGAGACCGCTACGACCAAGATGCCAAAGAACTTCGACCTCTCGTTAGAGTCTGACGCCCCCATAGTTCCCGATTCAACCAATACTCAGGTAGCGAAGTAGTCGTGAGCATGCGAGTGAGCTGCGCAAAGCACGTGGGGCTTGCGCATTTGCGTGGCTATTACTTGGGGTGTCTTGGCATTTCAATCTGGCGATCAACGACACCCAGTACCTACCTACTCCAGCTAGCTTAAAGTTCCTGGCCGGGGTTCGTCATGCTAAAGCAATCGTCTTTCGAAATTGTCATTACGAACCCGCTACAGGATACGCACGTAGGCGACCTCGTGGATATTGACTTTCTTTCCTCAATGCAGGTATTTGATTTGGGACAGGTTGTTCCTCTTTTTGCGATTGAGAATCCTCACGATTGACTTAGAACTGACATCGCCATTAAGCGAGCGAAGCGCAATTGTTCTTCAGGCATTGAGTTCATCTGAGCCGCAAATTGCTACCGGGGTGTGAATACTCATTCCCATTCTGAATGCTCGCTTGAAATCGACGAAACACAAGCCGCACTGCTGGCAAGAATGATTTATGCCTGAGGAATCAGCAATTTGCGTTCTGCAAACTCATTCGGCTACGCACTTTCAGGTACAGGGCACTGTTCGCTTGCAGACTTCGAAATAGTGTCGCAAAATCTAAGCTGGGATGAGTGGTGGGCAAGAGGAAAAGAGCCGTTCTAGCCGTCGTGAACTTTGAGGATGCTAGTTTTTGCTAATGAGCGAGCAACGTGTTTTGAAGGCTCTTCGAGAGTTTATGGCCGAGCGGGATTGGGCTCAATTTCACAGTCCTGAGAATTTAGCAAAGAGCATCGCTATCGAGGCCGGGGAGTTGCTCGAATGTTTTCAGTGGGATGGCAATGCTGATCTTGTTCGGGTTCGTGATGAACTCGCCGATGTCTTGACCTACGCAATTCTGCTCGCGGATCGGATAGGTGTTGATGCGGCGGAAATTGTCTTGGAAAAGCTCGAAGTCACTCGGCAAAAGTATCCGACCGATCTCGCCAAAGGAAAAAGTGTGAAGTATGACCAGCTTTGAGTTAGAAACTATTCCCTTCAAAGCGGTGGGAGTGAGAAATTGGGCCAAGGAGGATTCAAAGCATCGGAACTGGCCCGTTGTTTACGTCCTCGATCAAGCGGCGAAGCATCCAACCACATCGAAAACATTTGATGTCTACGTTGGGGAAACTGTCAACGCCGAATCGAGGTTGCTGCAGCACTTATCAAACCCAGACAGGCAACACCTTGTCAAGGCGCACGTCATTGTCGGGAGCACGTTTAACAAGTCGGCGTGTCTGGATCTTGAATCCCAACTCGTTCGATTGCTTTCAGGAGACGGTACCTACAAAGTTCTAAATCGAAATGATGGAGTGACAGACGCTGACTATTATGACCGCGAAATGTATCGGGAGTCGTTTCAAGACATATTCGAACGCCTGAGGGTGGAAGGCATCTTCACCAAGAGCATTACCGAAATCGAAAATAGTGACCTGTTCAAGCTTTCACCCTTCAAGTCACTGACCGACGACCAAAACATCGCTGTTATGGAAATCTTGAAAGCCCTGTTTGACGATCTGAAGCATCCGACCAAGAACCCCGAACCGATTGTAGTAGAAGGGGGCCCTGGAACCGGCAAGACAATAGTTGCGAGCTTCATGCTCAAGCTGATCGCGGATATCAAATCCACCCAGACCGACGACAGCTTTGATCGGGACACTATCTTTTCGGAATTCTTTACGTCCGACTATCGCAACCTTCTGGGCGATTTCAAATTTGGAATAGTGATCCCACAGCAGTCACTCCGTTCGAGTATCAGTCGAGTGTTTGCTCGCACTCCCGGATTGTCGAAGCAGCAAGTTCTAAATCCATTCCAGCTTGGAGAATCGGATGAAAAGTGGGATCTGTTAATAGTTGACGAAACGCATCGATTGAGCCTCCGCGCGAATCAACCCTCTGCTGCGCAGAATAAGAAGTTCAAGCAGATTAACGAGAAGCTTTTCGAAGCCGACAGTTCTGAAATCACACAACTCGACTGGATCAAGAAGAAAAGCACGTTGCAAATCCTGCTCCTAGACAAGCGACAAACTGTGCGGCCCGCGGATCTAGCTGAATCGGACGTCAAGCGTCTCGTTGAAGAATCGAAGCAAAACCACCGCCACTTTGAACTGACCACCCAAATGCGAGTTCAAGCTGGCGACGACTATATCGGCTATATTCGATCGATTCTTGATCCAACTCCCGCCGAAGATCGATTTGAACCACCAACTCCGCGAAGGTTCGACGGCTACGACTTGCGCTTCTTCGACAATCTCAGAGAAATGCATGAAGCAATTCGGGAGCGCGACCGCGAGAAAGGTCTGGCGAGACTGGTCGCAGGATACGCATGGGAATGGAAAAGTAAGAAGAACAAGAAGGTTGCAGACATCGAAATTGACGGTTGTGATCTGCAGTGGAACCAAACTGATAAGGACTGGATCAACTCAAAAGGTGCTGTCGATCAAGTCGGTTCAATTCACACAGTCCAGGGCTATGACTTGAACTACGCAGGCGTAATCATCGGACCCGATTTGCGGTACGACAAAAAACGAGGTGAGTTGGTCTTGTCGGCGGCTGACTATTTCGACAAAAAAGGCAAAGAGAATAATCGCGTTCTCGGCAAGAAATACACCGACGAAGACATCCTTCGCTATGTGTCAAACATCTACGCAGTGCTGCTCACTCGAGGAATTCTGGGTACTTATGTTTACGTTTGCGACCCAGAGTTGAGGGAGTATTTGCGGCCGTTTTTCACAGCGTAGTTGCGAGTTTGGCTACTTGGAGTGGGGTTCAACTAACTTCATGTCACCCTCAACCCTCCGCAACTCAACCTTCCACCCGAGCTCGTTGGCGCGTTGTTCGAGGGCTTGGGCGTTGACGGCGGAAAGGGATTGTGTGGCGCCGGCGGGGAAGTATTTGCGGATGGCGGTGGGTGGGACGAAGCGGCCGCCCAGGAGTTCCGCGTCGTTGGTGCGCTGTTGCCACCAGCGGGAGAGCGCGCGCTCGATCGCGAGGTCGGGGGGCGACTCGACATCCAGGATCAGGATGTTTTGGTAGCCGTACTCGTCGAGTTCTAGCAGCAGGTCGTCGATGTAGCTTGCGCTCGACAGGGTGCCGTGGATGACTACGTTCTCGCCTTCCTCGAAGCTCGCCTGCCGAAACGCGTCGGCGACAGCGGTCGACTCGGCGTGCACGAAACTCGCGAGTTCCCGCAGCGAGACCGGGCGACCGTCGACGAGGTTGTCGCCAAGGTTCGGCAGCACGCCGCGCTCGCGCGCATCCAGAAGCAAGTCGTCCTTGAAGTCGTCCGCGTCGATCTGGCGGTAACCGGCGAGTTTCACGTCGCTCGCGATCGCGGTCGATTTTCCTGCGCCGGGCGCACCAGCGGTGAACACGACGTTGAGGCGACCGGTCGATTTCAACGCGGATGCCGCCCGCCGCTTCTCGACCAAATCATTGTGAAAGCGCAACCGCTTCGCCTCATACAGCAAGCCATCCGAGTAGAGCCAGCGACTCGAAGCATCCGGTCGATCCGACCACGGATTGTCGAGCCCGGCACCCCGCAACCTCGCGTCGAGTTCGCGGGCAACCTGTTCGCGCAGCGCAACCACGAGTCAGCGCCCACCCTTTCGAGATGTCACGGCGACCATGCTCCGCCCCATTGCGCAAGCCTACCGACGGGAGAGGACGTGAAGGCTCAATTCGAGGAAGGTCGCTTCGGCGATGTTCGCGCGCTGTGTGCTCGAGACTCAACCCGCCTGCGCAAGTCCTCGCGAGGATCTACGCGGGTACTTGAGCGACGGCCTTCACTGTCGGTTTGGCGGCGATCTTCGCTTCCGTTCGAGCGCCGATCACCACGCAGGTCTTCGCGATCACTCGGCTGCCGGTTTTCGCGACGGTCGAACTGTTTGCGGAGTTCCTCATACTCGTCTTCAGAAAGCAAGCCTTCACGGAACGCGTTCGCGAGTTGCCGCGCATTGCCGGTGACTCCCGCCGCCGAATCGAACGCGCTCGCTCGCGTTGGCGCTCGGCCGATCCTTCGCAGCTTCTGCAAACCCGCGATCATCTCTTCCGTCGTGATTTCCCCCGTGGCCCGCTGCATGATGAGTTCGCGAGGGTCCACTTTTCCCGCGTCGAGGCTCCTCCGCTTCAATCGCCGCGAAACCTCAGGTTGCGAAACCCCGGCAATCCGGGAAATCTTTCGTTGCGACCAACCAGCAAGATCCAAATCATGGATGCCTTGCCGAATCTTCCACTCGCCGAGCGCTCGCTGCTCCCGACCTTCACGAATCGACTGAATCGCCTCCGCCACTTTCGCGTCATCCATCTTTCCATGAGCGGCTTTCGCGGTGGTGACTTTCGCGCTTGCACCAACGCGGCGACTCAACCTGCCAGCTGCTGCTTCACTCACGGCATCCACCTTTCAAGTGATACCAATTGTATCAGTCGCGTGTTGTGTCGTTGCAGAATTAAGAAGTAGCCCAAGATGACATCACTCAAGCGATGACCCTGATTCGCGATAGCCTACTTTGGCAAGCGCGACCAATAACGTCGGCGCTGCATCACGAGCAACACAAGTAGCAAGCACTATCTTGCTATATCTGAAATCGTATACAATTGCTACTCAGTTGCTCAACTCCACAGTTGCTCAACTCCACAGTTGCTCAACTCGACAAAGGGACCTCGACAAGGGAGTCGACACCAATGCAATTCCACCACCACGGATACGTGTCCACCGATCCTCGGGTTTCGCCGGCATCCGGCACCGGCCTTGACCGACCGAGCGAGCCGCCAGAGAACGTCGACGTGCTCATCGTCGGTTCGGGGCCTGCCGGGATGCTCCTCGCGGCACAACTCTCCTTCTTTCCGACCGTCACGACTCGGCTCATTGAGCGTCGCGAGGGGCGGCTGCCGATCGGGCAAGCGGACGGCATCCAGGCGCGAAGCGTCGAGACGTTTCAGGCTTTCGGTTTCGCGGGCCGCATCACGGCCGAGGCTTACCAAATCTGCGCGATGAACTTCTGGGCGCCAGATCCGGATGACAAAACCCGCATCGTGCGCACTTCGCGTGCCATCGACGATCCGCACGGCATCAGCGAGTTCCCGCACCTCATCGTGAACCAAGCGCGCGTGCTCGACTATTTCGCCGAAGCCGCCGCAAACGCGCCCGGTCGAATAACCCCAGACTTCGGTTGCGAGTTTCTGAGCCTCGAACGCGGAGAGGGCGAATACCCGGTGACAGCGACCGTGCGCGAGACTAAGGACGGGAAGACCAGCGAGCGCGTCATCCGCGCAAAATACGTTGTCGGTTGCGACGGAGCGCGAAGCCAAGTGCGCGAGTCGATCGGGTTGCACCTTGTCGGGCAGGCCGCGATGCACGCTTGGGCCGTCATGGACGTGCTCGTTGTCACCGACTTTCCGGACATCCGCACGAAGTGTGCGATCCAATCACACGCTGGCAGCATCCTGCTGATTCCGCGCGAAGGCGGCTACCTGTTTCGCATGTATGTCGATCTCGGCGACACGGCATCCGAAGATCACGGCGAGGTGCGGAAGACGACCGTCGAGCAGGCGATTATCAAAGCGAACGAGATTCTGCATCCGTATTCGATCGACGTCAAGAACGTCGCCTGGTACAGCGTATACGAGGTCGGTCACCGTTTGACGAGCCGGTTCGACGACAACGATTCTGACCCGCGCGTGTTTATCGCGGGCGACGCTTGCCACACCCACAGCGCCAAGGCCGGTCAGGGCATGAACGTTTCGATGCAGGACGGCTTCAACCTCGGATGGAAGCTCGGCTCGGTGCTCACCGGTCGAAGCCCCGAGAGCCTGCTTCGCACCTACCACGGCGAGCGGCAGGTGATCGCCCAGAACCTGATCGACTTCGACAAAGAGTGGTCGACACTGATGGCGATCAAGCCGGAGGATTGGGACCGCGAGGAGAGCCTCGACGAGTTCTACCAGCGCACCGCGGAGTTCCCCGCCGGTTTCATGACCCAATACTTGCCGTCGATGATAATTGCGGATGCTGCCAACCAGTCGCTCGCGGAAGGTTACCCGATCGGCAAGCGCTTCAAGTCGGCGAGGGTCATCCGCATTGCCGACGCCGTGCCCGCCCACCTCGGTCACCACGCGCGCGCCGACGGTCGTTGGCGCATCTACGCTTTCGCGGATATCGACCGTACTGCGCTTAACTCCTGGGCCGAATGGATGTTGCACTCGCCCGAATCTCCGCTCCTGCGTTTCACTCCCGCCGGCTCCGATCCGGACAGCGTCTTCGACATCAAAGTCATCTACCAGCAGGACTACTCAGAGATCGAAATTCCGACGATCCCGAAAGTGTTCCTGCCGCAAGTTGGCCCATTCGAACTAATCGATTACGAGAAGATTTATGCTGCACGCTCAGATGACGACATTTTCGAAACCCGAGGAATCGACCGCGGCGGCGCCGTAGTCGTCGTGCGCCCCGACCAGTATGTCGCCGGCGTGTGGCCGCTCACTGCCCCTGCAGAACTCGCCGCGTTCTTCGCGGGGAACATGCTGCCTGCGAACTAATCCACGGACTCGAGCCAGTTACTGCCCCCAACCTCCGGGAGGGCCAATGATCAGCAGAGTCGTCATGATGACCGCGATGCCAACAATGAAAGTCGCCATCAGCACGATCGGGTGGTTTAGCATCCACCGCAAGAACCGGCGGGTCCAGACACGGTCACGAGGATCGTCGGTTTCTTCGACGTGCCAATCACCTTCAAGCATTCCTCGACGCTCCAAACGGTGATCAAACGGAATCGTCGCGTAAGGGATTATCGCAGTGACAACTGCAGCAACGATCTGCGGAACACTCCATCGCTGATTTACTCCAACAAGCACCGCGGTCATCCCATAGGTGATAAAAACGAACCCGTGAATCGAGCCCGCGATTAGCACCGGCAGCATCCCGAGTCCGACGACATATTTCAGGATCATTCCGATGATCAACAAGGTCCAAGTCACAGACTCGGCGATCGCGACAGTGCGATACCAGCCGCGCGGGGTCACTCTATTGATCAGCAACGGGCGCACTTGCGAACTGCGTACGTCCACACTCATAAGAACTCGATTCTTTTCAAACTAATAGGTACAAACCGAGTATGCGGGCAGTCTGTCTCCTGGACATCAGCCAAAGGGATGACATTGGTCTCAGGGCAGAATCCCCAGTTCTCGACCGCGCGCGATTGCTTGAGTGCGACTGTCAGCGTCGAGCTTCAAATAGATGTGACCGAGGTGAGTCTTGACCGTAGCGGCGGTCAGAAACAACTCCTTTGCGATTGTCTCGTTTGAGTGACCGGCAGCAACATGTTCAAGGACTTCGATCTCTCGCGCGGTCAACGTTGGAGCGGGGGTACGAAGGGTTTCCAAGACCCGAGCGGATAACTCGGGTGCCCAAGCTGTGCGACCCGCGGCTGCTTCCCGAATCGCATTCAAGATCATTTTGGGTGCGGCATCCTTAAGTAAATAGCCAGCGGCACCGGCTTTTGCGGCACGAATAATGTCATGGTCGGTGTCGTAGGTCGTCAAAATTACGACCGCCGGAGCAGGGTTGAGTTTGCGCAAAGCAAGAGTTGTGCTGATACCGTCGGCCCCGTCACCCAAACGCAGATCGCAAAGAGCAACATCGGGTTGCAAAGTCTCGCAAAGGGCGATGGCTTCGACACTGCTGGCTGCTTCTCCTATTACTTCAACGTTTTTGTCCTTGGATAGCACAGCGCGCAAACCGGATCGTA
>JAHBSS010000040.1 GCA_019639015.1 Cryobacterium sp.
GAGAACCCAATCAGTGCGCTAGCTGGACTGTAATCGCGCTAGCGACCAGTCGCCAACACAAGCCTTAGTTGCTGACCCGGTCTTGCTTGAGCGAGCCGATCTACCGTGTCGTCGGTGACCACTGCTATCACCGGATAGCCACCAGTGACGGGGTGGTCGACTCCGAGAATTGTCGGTACACCGTCCGGGGAAACTTGGATGGCGCCAGGAATAGCACCCTCGCTGAGTAGTTCCTCTTGCTTGACTCTAGAAAGCGCCGCACCTTCCAAGCGAATCCCCCGGCGGTCGGATCTGGGGGAAACGATCCAGTTTGTGCTGAACAACCTCGACCAAGATTCTGGACCGAACCAACCTCGTCTTGGCCCTGGCCTAATCTCTAACTCGATGGCATCTTGAGGTGGTAAGCGCACAGGCATAACGTCAACGACCGGAATGGGATCAATTGAGCTGAGACCGATCGACAATTCGTCCGCAACTCTAAGCGGTTGGGGACCGAGATCGGCAAGGGTATCAGTAGATCTCGAACCGAGAGTTTCTGGTATTTCGATTCCGCCTCTCACCGCAAGGTAATAGCGAATGCCGTGTTCTGCAAAAGGGATGCTCAACCTGTCGCCACTCTCAAGTCGAATCGCACAATTGGGCTCCGCTGGTCGGTTTGCGGCCTGAAGCACTCCCCAAGCTCCAGTGACAGCAATCCACAAATCTGATTGCGCCTCGAATTCCGCACCGCCGAGCAATATCTCAATCACCGCAGCACCCTTGGGATTGCCTACCAGACGGTTCGCGAGCGCAAATGCTGCGCGATCCATTGCCCCTGAGCGGCCAACGCCTAACGAGGTGAAACCGTATCTACCACGATCTTCGATCAGGCTTTGTGGTCCCGGGTTGATGACTCTTAACGCCTTCATTTGCTGACCGCCTCGAATCTCACAGAAACCCCCGGCGTGATCAAGGCGGGAGGAACCCGATCTAGGTTCCAAAGCTCCAAGCCCGTTGATCCAATTAGTTGCCATCCACCGGGTGAAGAGCGCGGATATATTCCGCAGAACTCGCCTGCCAATCCGACTGCTCCCGTTGGGACGCTTTGCCTGGAAGTTTCCAGCCGAGGTACGTTCTTGTTGCCACCTGCTAAATAGCCAAAGCCCGGCGCGAATCCAGTAAACACACAAATCCAGGGTGTGCTCGTGTGCCACTTGATTAGCGACTCGACACTCATACCTAGCAGTTTCGCAACTGATGCCAGGTCTTGACCGTCGTACCTCACTCTTACAAGTAATGGCTCCGGAGACTTGGTCTCGTATGATCTGGGCTCGCTTGAACTGGGCTCGCTCTCAACTTGACTAATCCATTCAGCCGCGGCGCGGAGCCCGATCTTTGCAAGGTCGACTCTGACGAGGATCGTTCTGGCGGCCGGGACCAGTTCAATCACACCCGCCGGTTTGTTTCGTTCCATTCCAATGAATGCTGAAACGGTTGAATCGAGGTCTTCGAACTCGACAAGAATTGCCTTTTCACCGTATGGCAGCAGTTTCATAGAAACGACCTAACTTCAACACCAGCAACTTCGAGTTTCGCTCTGACCGCTTCGGCAATACTCACGGCACCTTCCGTGTCACTGTGAATGCAAAGCGAATCCGCCTTCAAACTAAGTCTCTTACCGTCGGCAGTTTCAACTTGCTGCTGCACCGTGAGCCGCACCGCTCGATCTGCAGCCAAGTTCTTATCTCGGATAACGGCACCCGATTTCATTCTTGAAACTAGAGTTCCATCGTTTTGGTATTGCCGGTCAATAACTGCCTCACGAAAGAACCCGACATTTCGTTCTCGCGCAATCTTCTCTACACTTGAACCCGACGGACCAAGGATCGGCAATTGAAGCGATTTGGCAGCTTCGACCACTGCGCCGGCTTGAATTTCATCCGTCCAAATCCGGTTATAAAGCGCACCGTGTGGCTTCAAATATTTCACTCGCTGACCCAAACCTCGCGCTACAGTAGCAAGGCTCTCTACTTGTGAAATCACGGCCTCGGTTAGCGACTTGGCATCCATTTCAATGTCCCGTCTACCAAATCCTTCTCGATCTGGGTATGACGGATGCGCCCCGATAGTTACGTTATTCCTCGCCGCTGCACTAACCGTCGCTTCCATGGTCGAGGAATCCCCAGCATGACCTCCGCAAGCAATGTTTGCGCTTGAAATTAGACCCATTAGTAGAGAATCGACGACACTTCCCTCACCCAAGTCGGCATTCAAGTCAATTGCTTGCATGCTTCGAGCCTAAATACTTTGGAAGCAGAAAAGCCGAAATTGATATATCGGTACCGCAACAAACCCGAAACTGGAGAAGAACCAGTCGGACGATTAGGAGATCGCTTTGGCGACGAGCTTTCGAAGTTTGTCTACCACCGCCGCATTTACGTCAAGAATCGCGAAACTTGCCGCCCAAATCACACCATCGTCCAGATTCGCGTCCTCTGTGAAACCGATCGAACCGTAACGCGTTTTGAACTTCGAGGCGGGTTGGAAGAAAATAACAACCTTTCCAGCTTTCGCATAAGAAGGGAAACCATACCAAGTCTTGCGGTCAAGGTTTGGTGCGACTTCGGCAACGATCGAATCTAGAGCTTGAGCGATTTTCTTATCGGTGCCGGAAAGTGCAGCTATCGCCTCACTGCAAGCTTCGGATTCGCGCTTTCGTTTTGCCGCGCCGGTTTCCGGTTTGGCGGATGCTCGCTTTTCTGCGGCGTATTGCTTGATTGCCGCTTTCTCTTCGGCGCTAAATCCGCCAGACTTGGTTTCCTTCTTCTCTGCCATTTCAACCCCTATTCATCAATGTCGATTCAAGTATTTTGACACCTGCCGGTCGCGCTAGTTGAAACAGCTCAATTGATCAGTTTTCTCACTTCTTCACTTGACGCACCGCTTTCGCTTGAGCTTGCCTCGCGATTTCCAACTAGTGCGATTGCGTGGTGGAAAATTCGCGTTGAGTCCTTTGGCTTTTTTGCCGCAGCATCCATTCCGTGTTTTCGCCAGCGTTCAAACACTTCAGCCACTTCAAAAAACATCTTTTTCGCCTCGGCTCTCGTGAGCAATGCTGCCCCAAGATATCGGCCCTGCAATGCTTTGGGGTCCCTCGTGATCGACTCATTTAGCATCGCGTTGACCCACTTTGTGAGTTCGTCGGTAAACACGTCGCGCGCTGTGCTCGCAGCTTCAGGAGGGATATACACTCCCTCTGGGTGCGCGATCTTCCAAACCCGGTCCCGACTATCTCGCGCAAGCTCAGGCGACTCGACGAGCATTCCCGCCTTGTTTAGCGCTCGCAAATGGTAGCTAATTGCATTCGCGGGTTCGCCAATGATTTCCGCGAGATCTGCGGCCCTCGCGGAATGTCGTACTGACAGTTCCAAGAGAATTCGCTGCCTAATCGGATGTGCAAGCGCTCGAAGACTTTCGGGGTCACTTACTAGGAATGACTGTTTCACCACCGGTCTAGTTTAGCAATTCCGCAACAAAAGTTGCGCAATGTTTCTTGCGCAATTATGATCTTCGCCATGGTAACAAATTCGAGTGGACCGTCCCTCTGGCATAATCGCGACTACTTGCTGTTGATGACAGGCAAGACCACTCAAATTATCGGTTCGGGTTTTGCCAATTTTGCGGTTCCACTTCTCGCGTTTGCTTTAACAAATTCAGTGTTGCTCGCAGGGCTAGTTAGCACGATAAGTGCTCTAGGCGCGCTCGTTGCGACACTACCTGCGGGAGCGATAGCAGACAGGGTAGACCGAAAGCGACTGTTGATCGCCTGTTCTGCGATCGACTTATTGCTTCTTTCAACTCTTGTGTTCGCCATGGCAATTTCCGCCCTGTCGATTTGGCACCTTGCCGCGGTGCTTTTTCTTTCAACCGTCGTTGCTTCGTTTTTCACTCCTTCCGAAACGGGCGCAATCCGCGAAGTTGTGAGAGGCGATCAAATGGGATCGGCAATGGCCGCGATGCAAGGCAGGCAAGCGGCAGCTGCACTTGTTTCCGGGCCGGTTGGTGGGCTCCTATATTCAATCGGGAGGATTGTCCCATTCCTCGCGAGCGCGCTTGGTTATGCGGTCGTTTTAGTGTGCACCTTATTTGTCAAAGGACCGCTCAATCAAGACTTGTCTCACACGAAACATGAGAGTGCTTGGAGTTCGCTCGTTGACGGGTTGAAGTTTGTTTGGTCAGTGAAATTCCTCCGTACGGGGCTTGGGATTTTTGCACTCATCAACCTAGGTTTCAACGGATTGATGTTCGCCCTTAACCTTCACTTGGTTGCGATCGGCACGGCCCCATTTCTGATTGGACTGATTGATGCTGTCGCGGGAGTTTCAATGCTTTTCGGGGCGATAATCGCTGGTCCCTTAGTGAAGCGCTTCCCGTCTGGAAAGCTCGCAATCGTCGGAATCCTACTTGCGACAATTGGCGGCATTGCAATGGCCCTCTCCACGCAATATTGGGAGTACCTGGTCTGGATTGCGATCACGTTATTGCTCATTCCCGCGGTGAACTCGGGGCTAATCGGATACGCGAGCGTTATTACACCGTCAAAACTACAAGGTCGGATGAATGCGACGCTAAGCCTTTCGGGTGTCTTAGTGGCGCCGATTGCGCCCGTCGTTGCCGGTGCGCTATTGACTTGGATGAATGTGAATCTTGCTATGGCCTCATTTGCCGTGTTCTTCATTATCGGTTCGATCGTATTTACGTTTTACAAACCAATCCGGAAGATTGGCACTCCTGATACTTGGGAGGAAGATCTTGTCGTGTGGCCGTCGAAAGGTTCTGCAGTGTCGCAAGAATTGGATTCGGAATTACCCTCAGTTCAAAGCTAGCGCCCAAAGAACTCCGGTTTGCGCTTTTCTTGGAATGCCAAGAACCCACTCTTGTAGTCCTCGGTCTCGCGCAGTGATTCTTGCGTGACGTTCTCGACCGCAATCGACTCCCACAAGCCGATCCGTTCGTCTCGAAGCTTTGAGATTAGTTGTTTTGACGCCATGAACGCTTTGGTCGCCCCTTTGGCCGCCATCGCTACTCTTTCGCGAGTGAATGGTAAGAGTTCAATTTCAGGTAACGCTCGACTGAACAAGCCAGATTCGACTGCTTGAACCCCTGAAATAAGTTCCCCCGTGTAGATGAGGTCAAGTGCTCGGTGCGCTCCGAGTCTTTCGAAAAATAGCGCATGCCCTCCCGAATCTAAGGTGGCTCCCAAGTTTGCAAACGGTGAGCCGAATTTTGCGGTTTCTGAAACGTAAACAACATCCGTCGCAATAAGTAGTCCTAGTCCAACTCCTAGGCAGGCTCCGTGAGCGGCAGCAAACGTGGGGGCTGGAAATTCGGCAATGGCACGCATGACCCGGCCGACCGCGTTTTCTAGAAACCCAAGTGCATCATCGGTTGCCGGATCAACTTTGGATATGTCACGACCCGCGCAAAATGCTCGACCGCTTCCGTGCAATAGCAATGCCCTTGGGGTAGCAGCCTTTGCCGAATCGATAGCTTCAAGCAACTCTGTTAGTGCTTGCTCATCAAGGGCATTGAGTTTTTCGGGGATGTTGAGCATGACTTCAGCAACATCATTTTCGACTATCAGGTCAATCAATTGGTCTCCCCGTTCTGCTGAAAAACTCGACAAACCACCGAAGTACGCGAGCCTCGCTCACGCGTCATAATTCACGCTTACAGCATCACTAGTCGGATGAGATTGGCAAGTAAGTACATAGCCCGCCTCCAACTCTTCTGGCTCGAGCGCGAAGTTTTCATCCATCGACACGGTCCCAGAAACAAGTTTTGCGCGACAAGTTCCACACACTCCCCCTGCGCAAGCGAACGGTACATCAGATCGAACTCGAAGAGCTGCGTTCAAGACTGTCTCTCTTGAGTGTTTGGCGGTTGTTACAGTTGCCGACACCCCATCGAGAGTGAAGTTGATGGTGTGTACTCCTTCACGCTCATCAACGATGACTGGCCGACCGTGCTGACCTTCCGGCCGATCTGGTCGATCTGTCGTGAACAACTCAAACCGCACATGCTTGCGATTAACCCCCGCTTCTTCGAGAGTGTCACGAACCAGTTGGACCAAGTCGAACGGGCCACAAATAAACCATTCGTCAACGTCCTTTGGCCTCACGAGCAGATCCAAGAACACCCCGAGTCTGTCGGTGTCCAGTCGGCCAGAAAACACTTCTGAGCCGCGGCGCTCTCGCGTAAGCACGTGGAACAAGGCGAATCGTGCGGGGTATCGATCTTTTAGGTCTGCAAGCTCTTCCAAGAACATCACGTCTTGAGCGGTGCGGTTTGAGTAAATGAGGCTGAACCGAGCTCGCGAAGACGACGCGAGGATCGATTTGGCTAGCGACATTATTGGAGTGACTCCGGAGCCTGCCGCGATTGCCGCATAATGACGATCAGCGTCCTGTGCAAGTTTTGTAGTGAATGTTCCTTGCGGGCTCATGACATCCATGTCCATGCCAGAGACGAGCGATTCATTGGCCCAAGTTGAAAACTCACCACCGATGTCTCGCTTGATGGCAATCTTTAGCTCGCCTGGTCTTGGAGCGGCACAAATCGAATAGCTTCGACGCAACTCGTGACCATTTAGAACCTTGCGAAGTGCTAGGTACTGGCCGGGGGCATAGTCATATTCGCCAAAAAGCTTTTCCGGCACGTCAAAGGTTACTTCGATTGAATCGTCGGTGAGTCTTCTAACTTCGCGAACCTTTAATGAATTGAATCGTGCACGCTTTCGTTGAGTTCCTGGTTCGAGCGCCACTTCAGTGCACCTTGAAATAGTCGAATGGTTCAAGACACTGGTTGCAGGAATACAGCGCTTTGCAACTTGTGGAACCAAATCTTGTTAGCTCCTTGGTGTCCAAAGATCCACATCTTGGGCATTTGACCTTTAAGCTAAGCGACACCTTGCCAGCACTTGCATGTCCGGATGGCGGGGCGATTCCAAACTTTTCAAGCTTGCGTTTTCCGTCCTCGCTCATCCAATCCGTTGTCCAGGCGGGAGCAAGCGAGAGAGTCACTTTGACTTCTTTGAATCCGCCCGAATGAAGTGCGGACTCCACATCCGCTTTCATAGTGTCCATTGCTGGACACCCGGAATAGGTCGGTGTGAGGGTGACTAGTGCGACCCCATTTTTCAATTCAGCCGATCTGAGCACTCCAAGGTCCTCAATCGTTAGCACAGGAACCTCGGGATCGCACACTGTCGCTGCAATGTCCCAAACTCGTTGCGAGACTGATTCCAAACGCCGTTCAGCCGACTTGGTAGTTGCAGTCACCATGTTGCCCCCGGGTGTGCTCTGGCCAGAACCTGCATTTCGGCGAGCAACGGTCCGAGAAATTCTGTGTGAATGCCTTGTCGACCGCCGCCTCTAGCGACAAAGCCCTGAGGAACTTCCATTTCGCACCTCGCGAGCACTTCAAGGGTTGCTTTGTCGAAGTCAGCTCGAAGACTCGAGGGGGGCACTGCGCTTGCTCCCAAGCCTTCTACAAGCTCATCGTCCCGAAATAACTCGTCAACAAATGGCCAAATGACATTCAGCCCTTCGATTATTCGCTTTCGAGATTCGTCAGTGCCTAGCGCGAGACGTAGCATCCATTGGCGAGCGTGATCGCGATGGTAATCCACTTCTTTTGCCGCTTTTGCTGAAATTGCCGCGATTGTGGAATTGGCCGAAGCTTGGAGCGCAATATACAAGCCACATTGATAGTTGGATACTACGAACTGCCGCGCGATCGTCTGGGCGAAATCGCCATTAGGTTGTTCAAACACTTGAGCATTTGTGAACTCAGATTCGTTTCGGAAATAGGCTAAGTCATCTTCAGTCTTTGCCCACGCAAGTCCGGCAAAACTTAGGAAAGCTCTAGCGTGACCCAATTGGTCCAACGCGATATTGCAAAGCGCGACATCCTCTTCGAGTTCTGGGGCTCTGGCAACCCACCAACCCAGTCGTTGAGCGAGGATTAGCGCGTCATCGCCAAGACGCATTGCATATTTTGCGAGTTGTTTAGATGGTGCCTCGACGGTTTCAGAAATATCTTCAGCCGTGAACGCTTCGCCTATAGAGACTTGAAAGGAAGTTTCACTCAAAGGTGTTTCACTCCTTCCGCCTCCGTGTAATAGCTAGCGTGTCGATAGCGCTTTCCTTTTGGACTTTCAAAAAACGCATCCTTTTCGTCGGGATCCGAGGTCGTTATTTCACTTGAAGGCACAACCCAAATCGAAACGCCCTCGTTTCGTCGGGTGTACAAGTCCCGTGCATTCCTTAGCGCAAGTTCTGCGTCAGGAGCATGAAGGGAGCCGGCATGCAAATGGCTTAACCCGCGCGAAGCCCTAACGAAAACTTCCCAAAGCGGCCAAGTATCGTGCTCAGTTCCACCTGGCGAACTCATGAAGCCATCGCCTCCTTGTTCTCTCGAGCCGCGTATGCCGCCGCGGCTTCTCGCACCCAGGCACCGTCATCGTGAGCTTGCTTTCTGCGTTCAAGTCGAATTGAGTTTGCTGGTCCACGCCCTTTCAGCACCTCATTGAATTCGTCCCAATCGAGGTCGCCGTAATCGAAATGCCCTCGCTTCTCATTCCAACGAATCGCCCGGTCGGGCAGTGTCAGCCCGAGTACCTCTGACTGCGGAACGATCATGTCCACGAACCGTTGGCGCAAGTCGTCATTGCTAAATCTCTTAATTTTCCAGGCCATACTTTGAGCTGAGTTTGGCGACTGCGCGTCGGGTGGGCCGAACATCATGAGAGCTGGCGCATACCAACGGTTGACAGACTCTTGCGCCATATCGTGTTGTGCTTTTGAGCCGCGAGACAAGTGCAAAAGGATTTCAAACCCTTGTCGTTGGTGAAATGATTCTTCCTTGCAAATCCGGACCATTGCGCGACCGTATGGACCGTATGACGCGCGACACAATGGAACCTGATTACAAATTGCAGCACCGTCAACTAGCCATCCAATTGAGCCGATGTCTGCCCAAGTGGGAGTGTGGTAGTTGAAAATGGATGAGTATTTCGCCTTACCCGAAATTAGGTCTTCAGTCATTTGATCCCGACCAATTCCAAGAGTTTGAGCCGCGGAGTAAAGATAGAGTCCGTGCCCGGCCTCGTCTTGGACCTTTGCCATAAGGATTGCCTTGCGCTTAAGGCTTGGAGCTCTTGTAATCCAATTTCCTTCTGGTTGCATGCCGATGATTTCGGAATGAGCGTGTTGGGAAATCTGACGGATTAGGGTCTTACGGTAGGCATCTGGCATCCAATCGGATGGTTCGATTCGTTCGTCTGCTGCGATAATTTCGTCGAATCGCGCGAGCGCTTCTTGTTCGCTAAGTGCAAAGCTCGGCGTATTTTTCGCCATTGTCAAATACTCCTCCTGACCCGAATCTCGACGCTGAAAAATAGGCGGCGGCTATTGGTAACTGACCGACCGTTCGTTTAGGCTGTGCTCTAGGCTAACACTCGAAGGGCGGACTTTCAACGATGAGCGACACCTACACAAGACCGGACAAAATGTTGCGAGACGATCGCGCATCCACGGACTTGCTTGGAATGGAAGTTGTCGAGATGTCAGAAGGACACTCAGTAGTCACAATGCTTGTTCGCGCTGACATGCTCAACGGGCACGCAATTACCCACGGCGGATTGGTGTTCACTCTTGCTGACACCGCCTTTGCAATGGCGTGCAACACGGAGGGGTCGGTAACGGTGTCTTCCGGCGCAGAAATTGTGTTCTATGCACCTTCGCATGAAGGAGATTTGCTTGAAGCGACCGCAACACTGCGATCAAAGCGTGGCCGCAACGGAATCTATGACGTTCAAGTCACAAACCAATCTGGAATCATTGCCGAGTTTCGCGGTCACAGCCGCACGGTTCCATCGGAGAAAGTTGCAAGAAACAATGGCTGAAAACAGTGGTAACGGTTCGCGCCACAATTACGATCAAGAGTCAATTCTGAATATTGCCGTTGACGTATTCAACAAGCATGGTTATGAAGCCACATCGATGGGAATGCTCGCTGAGGCGCTCGGAATCACTAAATCGGCGATTTACCATCACGTTCCAAGTAAGGAATACCTATTACAGCTAGCTCTCGACCGCGCACTGAACAGGCTTGAGGCAATCCTTGACGACCCTCTAGCTTCGACGGGCCCAGCGATTGATAAATTGCGGTTCGTGTTACGTTCGGCCACCGGTGTACTCACAGACCAAGTGTCATTCATTACGTTGTTGCTCAGGGTCCGGGGCAACAGTGACATGGAACGCGAAGCGCTCGAGCGCAGACGAGCCTTTAATCGGACGATTTCTGATCTTGTGATTCAAGCTCAACAAGATGGAGCGATTCGACCTGATATTGATTCCAGAACCACCGCACGGCTCCTATTTGGAATGATCGGTTCCGTTGTTGATTGGTATCGTCCCGATGGTCCGGTGGACGCTCAAAAAGTTGCTGACGACGTTGTTGCTGTTGCGTTCGGTGGAGTCAGGTCAGAATAGTTCGATTTAGCGTGGCAATTTCGATACGAGAGTAAGTACGTCATAGCTCGCGACAATTTCATCGCGCTCATTATGAATTACCGCGTCCCAACACACTTCGCCGTACTCGTCGGTCTCTCGAGGCGTGATTCGCTTAACGGTCAACGAAACACGGATGCTGTCGCCCGGTGATACTGGCGTAATGAATCGCAAATTCTCTAGACCGTAATTGGCCAAGACTGGGCCGGGCGCTGCATCCACAAATAGCCCAGCAGCCCAAGACACCAGCAAATAGCCGTGAGCAACGATTCCCGGAAAAAACGGATTCGCTGCGGCCGCAACTGGATCGGTATGAGCGTAAAACTTGTCGCCCGTGAACTCAGCAAATGCAGAGATGTCCTCTAATGTCACTTGTCTCAAAGGCGAATCGAATCCGTCACCAATCTTGAGTTCAGCTAGCGACCTACGGAACGGATGTGCTCCCCCGAGATTTCTTGGTGCACCTGTAAACCATTGCCCGGTTACGGCGGTCAACATTGCTGGAGAGCCTTGAACCGCAGTTCGCTGCATGTGGTGTAGCACTGAACGGATGCCACCCAATTCTTCACCTCCGCCGGCCCGACCCGGTCCACCGTGTACCAAGTGGGGTACGGGTGAACCGTGGCCGGTGCTCGATTTGGCGTCGTCGCGATCGAGAATTAGCGTGCGGCCGTGGTGTGCCGCGATCCCTTCAATTACCTTCTTCGCAACATCAGGATCATGGGTTGCGACGCTCGCAACAAGGGATCCAGCTCCGAGAGCCGCGAGAGCAATTGCTTCGTCAATTGAGTCATATCCGACTACAGACGTGACCGGCCCAAATGCCTCGATTGAGTGTGCAGCCTGGGCTAGAGCATCGGCAAAATGAAGTAGAACCGGTTGCATGAATGCGCCCTCGGGTGCAACGGCATGTGTTCCATCCGCTAGTAGAATCCGAGGTTCATCTAGAGAACCCATGACGATCCGTCCACCGGCATTGACCAGTTCACGAACCCTCGAGAGCACTTCATTCTTTTGTTCGCGACTTACGAGAGCGCCCATAGTTACGCCCTCAACCCTTGGGTCGCCTATCACTACCCTCTCGGAAACCCTCGCAGAAACCGCGGCAATTAAGTCTTCCACTGAACTCGAAGGCACAATTGCACGTCTGATACTCGTGCATTTCTGACCGGCCTTTACCGTCATCTCGGTAACGAGCGATTTCACAAACGCCTCAAACTCTGGAGTTCCCGGGATAGCATCTGGCCCCAAGATTGCAGCATTTAGCGAGTCTGTTTCAGCAGTTAAACGCACTCCACCGTGAACAACGTTCGGGTGAGCACGAAGCGCATTCGAAGTGGATGCTGAACCCGTGAATCCGACGAGGTCTCGGTAGTCGAGGTGATCAAGAATGTCTCTTGCCGATCCGGAAATCAGTTGCAAACAGCCCGCAGGCAAAATTGCGGACTCGATCATTATCTGAACCGTCGCATGCGCCAAATACGCAGTCGGGGTCGCTGGCTTCACAATTGTCGGCACACCGGCCAAGAATGCTGGAGCGAACTTTTCAAGCATCCCCCACGCGGGAAAGTTGAATGCATTTATTTGTACAGCGACCCCGGGAAGTCGAGTGTAAATATGCTGACCTAGGAAGCTTCCGTCCTTCGAAAGCACCTCTGGGGCGCCGTCAACAATGAGATTGGAATTTGGTAGCTCTCGCCTGCCCTTTGAACCAAACGTGAATAGCACTCCAATTCCACCGTCAATATCGACCATGGAATCGCCTTTGGTTGCTCCCGTTTTCGAAGAAATTGCGTACAGTTCTTCCTTGCGCGAATTCAAGTATTGGGCAAGTTCTTTGAGTTTGAGAGCGCGTTCATGAAACGTCAGCTGTCCCAGGTTCGCCTGGCCGACACTTCGCGCGTGTTCAACTGCCGACTGGATGTCAATGCCGGTTACGTTCGCGTGCGCAACAATCTCGCCCGTGCTCGCATCCAAAATTTCGGTGACGGCACCCTCAGTTGGGGCCCACCATTCATCCAGCAGAAAACTCGGAATCACCTTACTCAATTCGCTTCTCCCGCCCATTCGTAAAACCCTTTTCCGCTCTTTCGACCAAGTTCGCCAAGAGCAACTTTCTGACGTAATAGTGCCGGTGGGGCGAACCGCTCCCCAAGTGTTGCTTCCAAATATTCGGCAATGCCAAGCCGTACGTCTAAGCCCACTAGATCTGTTAGTTTCAACGGACCCATGGGGTGACCGTAACCAAGTACCATCGCAGCATCGATGTCCTCTGCACTGGCGACGTTGTCTTCTAGCATTCGAATCGCCTCAAGCGCTATCGCTACCCCGAGTCTGGAGCTAGCAAATCCAGGAACGTCCCTTACAACAATTGGCGTTTTTCCAAGTTCTTCAATCCAATCAACCGCACAAGCCGTAAAGTCGCTGGATGTTTGCTCGCCAACCACGATTTCAACAAGTTTTGAAGAAGGAACCGGGTTGAAGAAGTGCATCCCACAAAAGCGATCGGGCCGATCAAGTTGCTCGGCCAGCTTGGAGATGGAGATCGATGATGTATTGCTCGCTAACCAAGCATTCTCACCAATCGCGCGTTCAACTCGAGACAGAGCTTCGCGCTTTAGCTCGAGCGATTCCGGTACTGCTTCGACAACAAGTCCCACCTGTTCAAACGCTGCAACATCCGTACTGAATCCAACCCTTGCCGTAATATCTTCGAGAGACTCAGGAGTTGAGCCCTTTTGAATACTCACGAGAATTGCGGCTAACACTCGGCTTCTAGCTTGAGTCACGCTTTCGATGTCGCGCTCTACTACTTGCACGCTTGCGCCCGCGAGCGCGAACGCGTGCGCAATTCCTGCACCCATTCGCCCGCCGCCGAGCACTCCGACTTGAGCAGGAATTTGGTTCACTTCTTTTTCCTTTCGAGGAATGCATCCATGCGCGCGAATTTCGCGGGAGCCTCAAACAGCACCGCTTGTTCGTCTAAGTCCACTTGAGGATGGGCAGATCTTGGAGCCGCTAGCACTCGCTTTGTCGCCATTAATGCGCCTGGATCGTTCTTGAGGATCTTGGCGGCCAAATCATTCGCTGCCGGAATTAGTGCCTCCGGCTCATGCACTTCACTAACGAGCCCTAACGCAAGCGCGTCAGCGGCGTCGAGAATACGACCCGCCAAGAGCACCTGCTTGGCAACCGGTTCACCAACCAATTCCAAGAGCCGCCATGTTGCCCCTGCTCCTGCCAGGATTCCAAGGCCAACTTCGGGGTTGCCGAACTTCGCCGTGCTACTTGCGATTCGAAAATCTGCGGCGTATGCCAATTCGGCACCGCCACCGAGCGCGTAGCCGTCAACAGCTGCAATAACTGGCATGGGCAAATTCGCAATCCTTTGGAAGATTCGAGTATTTATGCCTTCGAGTGCTTCTTTGCGACCTCGTTGTCTCAATTGGCGGATGTCTGCTCCGGATGCAAACGTGCCCCCGGCTCCTGAGATTATGAGCACTTTTGGTTCAGCTTCAAGGTGCGCGCATAACTCATGGAGTTCATTAACCATTGTTAGGTCAATGGCGTTCTTTACGTCAGGCCGATTAAGCACAGCGTGTACAAGGTCGGGCGAAATAGTGACCTGGATCGAGTTGAATCTTGAGAACTCAGTCATGCGCTAGCGGCGGTTCGGTGGCCGCTTGCACCTGTTCAAACGTGACACCGGGAGCTAGTTCTCGAAGCACCAATCCGCGTTCAGTGACATCAATTACGGCGAGGTCGGTGATTATCCGATCGACAACGCCGCGCCCCGTTAGAGGCAAGGAACACTCGTTCACAATTTTCGCAGTTCCGTCTTTGGCGACGTGTTCCATGAGCACAATTAGTTTGCCCGCGCCATGGACAAGATCCATAGCACCACCGGGACCCTTGACCATCTTTCCTGGAATCATCCAGTTCGCAAGATCGCCGTTAACCGAAACCTGCATCGCGCCAAGAATCGCTGCATCAATTTTCCCGCCGCGAATCATCCCGAAACTAGTTGCCGAGTCAAAGAATGCTGCACCAGGCAATAACGTAACTGTCTCTTTGCCTGCATTAATCAAGTCAGGGTCAACGTTCGATTCGGTTGGGTATGGTCCGACTCCGAGGATTCCGTTCTCTGACTGCAGCACAACAGTTACGTCACTTGGCACATAGTTTGGGACAAGCGTTGGAAGACCGATCCCCAGATTTACATAAGAACCATCCGTCAGTTCTTTCGCCGCTCTAGCGGCCATTTCTTCTCTAGTGAGCGCCATTTCAGCCCTCCTTCACGGTGCGACGTTCGATTCGCTTTTCGATATTGTTACCGACGTTCACTATTCGATGCACGAACACTCCGGGTAAGTGAATTGCGTCCGGGTCTAGTTCGCCCGGCTCGACCAATTCTTCAACTTCGGCGATGCACACTCTTCCGGCCATTGCCGCGATTGGATTGAAGTTTCTTGCAGATTTG
>JAHBSS010000041.1 GCA_019639015.1 Cryobacterium sp.
CTACCCGGAGGTCAATACCATGAGGTTCACCAGCCGCTGAGCGACTACGAGAGATGGCGCCTAGTCGATTTCGTCGACTATAAGCCTCTCATGCTGCGTCCAGGTGCTGACGGCAAGATCAAGTTCTCACAACGGATCCGTGCGGTTGTGTCGCGCTGGTTCTTTGAAGACCGCATCTCCCCCGCGACTCCCAAAGAGTTGGAGCAGGGCGAGCACCACTAGTCAATCAAGAACAAGAGGCCCGGGGATCGATCAGGTTCCCGGGCCTTTTCTAATCGTTGAAACGCTTCTTCAAGTAATCGGCCGTCGAACGGTAATCTAGGCGTTCGTAGAAGGCCGCATTCTTGAGAGTTGCAACTGTGAGTTCCGTTGCGCCGATTGCTTGCACAGCGCGCTCTGCAGCGTCAACAAGCATGCTCCCGATTCCCGTGTCGCGGTATTCCTTAGAGACAACAACCTCTTGGATATCCGCTGAGCACGCATTCGAATGCAGTCTCTCAACAGCGGTAACGAGCGTATAACCGACAGCGCGCCCTTCAGACTCGGCTACAAGCAGAATATGTGTCGAAGGGCTATCGAGGATGCCAGAGAAACGTTGGTGAAAGCCTGAGCTGTCGGTCGGAGCAAAAGGCTCCCCCAACTCACTGAGCATGCCCAGAATAGCTTCTAGGTCACCAGATTCCGCTCTGCGTGTCCGAATATTCTTCGGATCAGTATCAGCGCCCAAAGTATCCGCGGTAGTACTCGAATACCCAGCCAACCAGGCACACAAGTGCGAGGGTTGCTCCGATGAACGAAATCCACACACCAATCGCGATTCCGAGGAACGTCAAAGCCGCTCCGGCACCGATCGCGAACGGCCACCAACTCCATGGACTGTAAAAACCGACTTCGGTGTCACCGTCATCAATATTTGCCGTCTGAATGTCCTCGGGGAGCTCGCCACCTTGTTTGCGGTACTGCATTCCAAGGAAGAACGCGATTAGGGCGAACAGAATGCCACATAGCGCCATTGCGAGCGTGCCAACCCATTCAACTTTCATGTGGAATGGGTCAAGCAAGCTCCAAACCGTGTAGCCCGCCGATTCCAAGAAGAAGAATACGGAGAGAATCCAAAATAGGAAGGTATTAGTCTTCATCGACGCTACTTTGCCTTTCCGTTTTCGCCTCGAGAGCTTGCTTCAATTGCATACTCGGCGGGCGCTGCTTCCGGGTGATGCAAATCAAACGCAGGTGACTCAGAGCGGATCCGAGGAATGGAAGTGAAATTGTGGCGTGGCGGTGGGCAGGATGTTGCCCACTCGAGTGAACGTCCGTAACCCCAAGGATCATCGACGGTAACTTTTGGTGCCCTACGAGCGGTGATGTAAACGTTGTATAGGAACGGAATCATCGAGAGTCCAAGCAACATTGCACCAATTGTCGACAGTTGGTTCATCCAAGTGAAACCGTCTTCCGGCTGATAGGTTGCGTAGCGTCGCGGCATGCCCATGACTCCAAGCCAATGCTGGACCAAGAATGTCGTGTGGAATCCGAGGAACAGCAGCCAGAAGTGAATCTTTCCAAGTCGTTCATTCAACATCTTTCCGGTCCACTTTGGCCACCAGAAATAGAACCCACTAAACATTGCAAACACAACCGTTCCGAATACGGTGTAGTGGAAGTGCGCAACGATGAAGTAGGTGTCAGAGACGTGGAAGTCCAGTGGCGGTGAGGCGATAATGACGCCAGTCAAGCCACCGAATAGGAAGGTAATCATGAAGCCGAGTGCCCAGATCATGGCCGCCTCAAATGTAATTGAGCCTCGCCACATGGTTCCGATCCAGTTGAAGAACTTCACTCCAGTCGGTACCGCAATAAGCATCGTCATGATTGAGAAGAACGGCAATAGCACCGAACCAGTCGTGTACATGTGGTGAGCCCAGACGGTGACGGACAAGGCAGCGATCGCGACAGTTGCGCCGACCAAAGTCTTATAACCAAACACCGGCTTACGGCTAAATACTGGGAACACCTCTGAGACAATTCCGAAGAACGGCAAGGCGATAATGTACACCTCTGGGTGCCCAAAGAACCAGAACAAGTGTTGCCAAAGCATTGCGCCGCCGGCTTCGACGTTATAAATGTGACCACCAAGTACGCGGTCCATTCCAAGCCCGAACAATGCCGCTGCAAGCGGCGGGAACACCATGATTACAAGAATCGATGTGACCATCGCATTCCAGGTGAAAATCGGCATCCTGAACATCGTCATCCCTGGTGCACGAAGCGTGATTATCGTTGTCAAGAAGTTCACTGCACCGATGATTGTCCCGAATCCACTAAGGGCAAGACCGAATACCCAAAGGTTGCCACCGGCACCCGGTGAGAACGAATCATCAGAAAGCGGCGTATATGCAAACCAGCCGAACGATGCAGCTCCTTGCGGAGTCAAGAACCCTGCAACCGCGATGAGGCTACCGAAGTTATAAAGCCAATAAGCCAGCGCGTTGAGCCTTGGGAATGCGACATCCGGAGCTCCAATTTGCAATGGCATGATCACATTTACGAATCCAGCAAATAGCGGGGTCGCGAACATGAGCAACATGATTGTGCCGTGCATCGTGAACAGTTGGTTGTATTGCTCTTTCGACTGCAAGAGCTCCACGCCCGGCTCGAATAGCTGAGCGCGCATGACCAAAGCCATTACGCCACCGAGGCAGAAATAAATGAACGACGTAATGAGATACAAGTAACCGATCTTCTTGTGGTCGGTTGTTGTGATCCAATTAACGATCAAATCCCCCTTGGTTCCGACTTTGGAACTGCCGAAGTTCTGGCCGTTGCCACTCCCCCCATGCGTATCTTGGTGGCTCGTACGTGGCGCTGTAGTTGTGCTCATCTTCTCTTGCCCTATTCGTTCCCAGTTGGAGCCTCAGTGCCCGGCTGGTTGGTATTTGTGTCGTATTCAGGTCCTAGTACCCCGGTTTGACCCTTATCAATCAGGCTCTGAATGTACGCGTCGTATTCTTCTTGGGACACCACATCGACATAGAACAACATGAGCGAGTGGTATTCGCCACAGAGTTCAGCACACTTTCCGATGTATTTTCCTTCCTTAGTTGGAGTGAAATACATGTGGTTTGTGTGGCCAGGGAACATGTCCTTCTTGTAAAGGAAGTCGGGCACCCAGAATGAGTGAACTACGTCGCGGCTAAGTAGGTCGAGTGATACCGACTTTCCGACTGGCAGGTAAAACACTGGAAGCTGGCTGTAATCAATGAACGGAGGCTTATCAATTTCTTTTGCCATTACTCCAGTCGAATAGACGCTCTCTCCGTTCGGACCAGCATTTATGTAGTTGAAGTCCCAAGACCAGCGCTTACCAATCGCTTGCACTTGCACATCGGGGTTTGCAATAGGTTGCTCAATTTTCGCTTGATCTCTCGCCGTGAACGCGAAGAAGCCGATGATCAGAACGAACGGAACGATTGTGTAAAGGATTTCGATCGGCATGTTGTAACGCATTTGAACGGGAAGTCCCGTCTGCCCCTTGCGCCTGCGATAAACGACAGCACACCAAATAATCAATCCCCACACGAGAAGGCCGACGCCGAGCATGATGATCCAGCTCGTGACCCACAGGCCTGTTATATCCCCGGTGTGGTTAGTCGTATCGGAGCCTCCTGGAAGAAATCCATTTAGCTGTTGTTTTGTGCAGCCGGCTAATGCGAGGGCAAGCCCCAAAGCTACCGGTACTGCAATCCACCGGCGGTAGCGAGTTGAACGCACAGTAAACCCTTCGGACTACATGGAGACTGACAACCGCAGTCTATGGCTTTCTCTCAGCCTACTCTGAAGGACTCGCCTTTCAGCGACCGAAACCGCACAAATCAGATACGAAATGCAGATATTTCGGTCGAGGCCGACAATCATTAGTGGAAGGAGTCTCCGCAAGCGCAACTACCTACAGCATTCGGGTTGTCGATAGTGAAACCCTGCTTTTGAATGCTGTCCTCGAAATCGATGGAAGCGCCCTCCAAATACGGCGCACTCATCTTGTCTACGACAACTTCCACTCCGTTGAAGTCAACGGTGCAATCGGTGTCTAGTAAGCGCTCATCGAAGTAGAGCTGATAAATGAGTCCCGAACATCCCCCGGGTTGGACGGCTATCCGCAATCGCAAATCGTCGCGACCCTCTTGTTCGCAAAGCGTTCGAACTTTGTTTGCGGCTGCTTCCGTGAGCGTAACTCCGTGAGCTGGTGCAACTTTTTCGGCTATGTTCGTGTCGGTCATCGAAATCTCCTCCGTTAGTTCAAGTGTATGCACTCAATGCCGCGAGTTCAGGCTAAAAAGTAAGTTTGTCTCAGTCTGGATCGCTTTTCTAAATACTCCGAGGTGCAGTGACTCGTTTGGGCTATGAGCTCTGGTATCGGGATCTTCAACCCCGGTGACCAATACTTGAGAGTTCGGGAAAGCTTCTACTAAGTCAGAGATGAACGGAATCGAGCCGCCGACGCCGGTTTCGACAGGAGCATTGCCCCAACCTTGAAGCATTGCGTTCTTTGCTTCCGAAAACGCCCAACCGTTGCGGTCGACGAGGAAAGGTTCTCCGTGATCAACTTCGGTGATTTCGATTTGAGCACCAAATGGTGGCGCTTTCTTCAGGTGTGTTTCGATCGCTTTGAATGCATCGGCCGCTTTTTGCCCTGGCGCCACTCGCACACTGATACGAACTGATACTTCAGGAATAAGCGTGTTGGATGCATTCGCCACGTTTGGAGCGTCGATTCCGGTCACGGTGATTGACGGCTGGTACCACAATCGGGACGGCACGCTTCCACGCCCGATGGAGCGAACCCCGTCGAGAATCGCGGCGTCTTGGCGTAGCCGAGATTCTTCAAACTCAGGGCTTTCGCCTTCCGTAGATTCAAGTCCCGCTACGGCAACGCTTCCTTCTTCGTCGTGCAAGCCAGAAAGCAACTTCGTCATTGCGAGCATTGCATCAGGTACGGCCCCGCCAAACATCCCTGAATGGGATGCATGGCCTAGAGTTCGGACCGTGAGTCGGAAAGTAACGTTTCCTCTCAAAGCGACGGTGATCGCCGGAACTTCAGTGCTCCAGTTGTCGGAATCAGCGACAATCATCACGTCGGACGCCAATTCGGCCTTGTGTTGTTTCAAAAAGTTCTTGAACGACTTGGAGCCAAACTCCTCCTCGCCTTCAATAAACAACACAATTCCAAGCTTTAACTCCTCCCCTAAGACTGCGCTGAGCGCACGAATTGAAGCCACGTGCGCCATTACGCCCGCTTTATCATCTGCCGCTCCTCGACCGAATAATCGCTCTCCGCGCAATGTTGGCTCAAATGCGGGAGATTCCCACTCGTCATCTTTGCCTGGAGGCTGCACATCATGATGCGCGTAAAGCAACACAGTTGGCCGACCGTCGCGTGCTTTACGGGTCGCGAGGACCGCCGGCTGACCTAGCTCGTCTTCACCTTCTTTGGGAGCTTGCGATATCTGAACCGATTCGAACACTCCTAGGCCCTCGACTAGCTTCATGACTGCCTCGGCACTTTTCTTCACATTGCCTGGATCGAACGCGCTCCATGAGACCGAAGGAATCTTGATTAGTTCACACAATTCGCCGATTGCGGAAGGTAGTCCATTTGCAACCTGATCTTCGAGCTTACGAATGTCGTCGAGGCTAATTTCTGTAGCAGTCATGCCGGTAATCTTAATCGAAGCGCAACTTGAGATTTGAACGAAGGAAAATAGTGACCAAACAAGCCAAGAACACTTCTGCGTCCAACAATGTTGAAGTCGAGGAGCCGACGCTTGGCAAAGGAAGACCTACCCCGACTCGAAAAGAACGCGAAGCGGCAAACATGCGTCCTTTGGTAAGTAACGATCGGAAGGAAGCTCGCGCGCGACTTGCGCAGGCGCGTGAACGAGCAAGAATCGGCATGGCTGCAGGCGAAGAAAGATACCTCACCGCTAGGGACAAGGGTCCGCAACGAAAGTGGATCCGAGACTATGTTGATGCACGATTCAGCGTTGGTGAAGTCTTGATTCCGGTCATGTTCGTCGTCATCCTGTTAACGTTCATGAGCATTGAAATGCAATACGTCGGAATCATCGTGTTGTGGGTGTTTTTTCTTGCGGCAATCATCGATGGTGTAATTCTCGGTTGGCTCGTAACGAAAAAACTCGGCAAGAAGTTCGGTGTGGAAAATTTACAGAGAGGCAACCGCTGGTATGCGGCAATGCGTGCAATGCAGTTGCGATTGATGCGTTTGCCGAAGCCTCAAGTCAAGCGCGGTCAATTTCCAAGTTAGAACCAACGCCACGGTTTATCTCTCTGGCCCAAAGAGGACCGCGGTAAATGAATGCGGTGTACCCCTGAACTAGATCTGCTCCTGAACTAATTCGCGACACGACATCCGCGGGAGTCTCAATTCCCCCAACCGAAATTATGCAGCGGTTTGCGCCCAGCGCCCCCCGCAAGATTTTAAGCACCTCGAGAGATCGTGTTTGGAGCGGAAATCCAGACAAGCCACCTTCTCCGGCTCGATGGATTTGCTCAGGCGAGGAAGCGAGCCCTGCCCTCGATATCGTTGTGTTCGTCGCAACCACTCCCGCCAAGTCCAAATCAACAACAATTTTCGAAACGGCTTCTATTTCACTCTTGTCTAGTTCTGGTGCGATCTTTACGAGCACCGGTACGTCGTTCGCCGCTTTCGAAATTGCCGAAAGTAGTGGGCGAAGACTCGATGCCTCTTGAAGCCCGCGAAGCCCTGGAGTATTCGGTGAACTGACATTCACTACCAAGTAATCCGCAAAAGGAGAAAGCAGCCTTGTACTTTCCAAGTAGTCGTCGATTGCTTGTTCGATGGGCACAATTCTCGACTTGCCGATGTTTACTCCCACGACAAGTTTGCGATTTCGTTTGCGGAACTTTTCCAGACGTTTCGCGGTCTTCGCAGCTCCCGGATTATTGAAACCCATTCGATTTATGAGCGCACGATCCTCAATCAATCGAAAGAGTCTAGGTTTAGGGTTTCCTTCTTGTGGCAACGCAGTGATTGTTCCAACCTCGACGTGTCCAAAGCCGAGTGCCCAAAGGCCATTCAGTCCTTTTGCTTTCTTGTCGAAACCAGCGGCCAACCCAAGCCGCGACTCGAAGTCCAGGCCCATGATGCTTGCGCGAATCCTCGATTTTCCATTCGTAGCGCGCCTGGTGATCCTCGAAAGAATCGGTAAACCAAAAATGCGAATAAGAACGAACGCAAGACTGTGAGCAATTTCCGGATCAAGCTTTGAAAGGAAGTGACGGAATACGAAGCTGTACATTGCGTGAAAGCCTACCGTGCAGTCAGTTGCCGTTTACCGATCTCGAGTTGGGATCCGATCCAGTTGCGTGCTCAACGCGAAGCGAAGTAATTGCATTCTCAAAATCCTCAAGGGACTCAAAGCCTTGGTACACGCTTGCGAACCGCAAGTATGCGACTTCGTCGAGTTCGCGAAGCTCCGGAAGAATTGCCAGACCAATCTCGTTGGCCTCGATTTGGGAGGCTCCAGTTGCGCGAATGGTTTCTTCAACTTTGCCTGCGAGAGTAGCCAAGTCAGTATCTGTTACCGGGCGACCTTGACATGCCTTTCGAACTCCGGCAACAATCTTCTCTCTGCTAAACGGTTGTACTACCCCGCTTCGCTTGACAACATTCAAGCTCGCGGTTTCGGTCGTACTAAAGCGGCGACCGCACTCTGGGCACTGCCTTCTTCTGCGGATCGACAAACCGTCGTCGCTCGTGCGAGAATCCACAACCCGCGAGTCAGGGAACCTGCAAAATGGACAAAACATAGCCGTTAAAGCCTAATTCACTAGTTCCTTGGTATGCCCGAACTACATGAAGCCATTTTGAAAGCGTGACGCTACCGCCTCGCCGTGCCCGGGTAGTTGTTCTTCATTCGCGAAAGTCACGAGCTGGCGGCTTACTTGTTCGAGCCCGTTGCGGTCGTAATGGATTATTTGCTGCGGTCTAAGGAACGTGTGTATTCCGAGACCAGCAGAAAATCGCGCTTGGCCACCCGTTGGAAGTACATGATTGGATCCAGCAAGATAATCGCCAAGGCTCACCGGAGAGTATTCACCGAAGAAAATTGCACCGGCGGACTGGATCTGGCTCATCAATTGTTCAGGGTTCGAAACCATGAGTTCTAGATGCTCTGGTGCGTAAACATTTGAAAACGAGGCGGCCGCATCCAAGTCGTCGACAAGCACTATGGCCGACTGCTGTCCATTCAACGAAGCACAAATCCGGTCCGAATGCCGTGTGCTGGCGCAAATTATTGGCAGTTGCTCTTCAACACTCTCCGCGAGTTGAACACTATTGGTCACCAGTACCGCACATGCGAGTTCATCATGTTCCGCTTGGCTAACTAGATCTCTGGCCACAAATTCCGGATTGGCTGAATCGTCAGCAATTATTAGAATCTCCGTAGGTCCAGCCTCTGCGTCTATCCCAGCTGACCCTCGAACCAATCGCTTTGCCGTTGCGACCCAGATATTTCCAGGTCCCGTTATCAAGTCCACTTTCGATAGCCCGAGTTCGGGGACTCCGAAAGCGAGGGACCCTATCGCAGCAGCACCACCAATTGCATAAATTTCCGTGACACCCAGCATCCCCGCTGTAGCGAGCGTCGTCGGGTGAATTTGGCCTTGAAACACAAGTTGGGGTGGAGACACCAACGCGATTGACGTGACCCCTGCAATTTGAGCCGGCACGACGTTCATTACAACACTCGAGGGATATACAGCCTTACCTCCCGGCACATAGAGCCCAACGCGCTCAATCGGTTGCCATCGTGTTCGAACTGTCGACCCTGTGCCAAAACTAGTGCTTGTGCTACTCGGTAACTGGCTTTCGCAAACCTTCTTTACGCGTGAAATAGATTCCGCAATCGCCGATCGCAATTCAGCGGACAAATTGTCAACCGAGGCCTCTATTGCGTGTTCTGGAACACGAATGAGGTGTCCCGTCACCCCGTCAAACTTTTCCGTCTGAGCGCGAAGCGCAACTTCGCCGCTACTTCGTACTTCTGAAAGAAGTGCCGAGACTTGACTCGATATGGATTCAGAATTAGTGCGTGCGCGCGGAATGAGTGCGGCGATATTTTCGCGATTTAGCGCGACTCCGCGCAAGTCGATAGTTCTAATGTTCACCGAAACGTTCTCGCTGATAACCCCGGTCAATTCAGGCACCCTGGTCCGAGCAGAGCCTTCAATTCGCCATATAGGTCCGCATTCACTTCAACTTGGAATGGGATCTCAAACATTCGTGCGTTCTCGCCGCCAACGAGTTTCAATTGCACTTCATTGCGACCGGAGTGTCTAATCAACACATCGCTCAAAGCAGACACTACTTCTGTCGTGGCGACAGTCTCGTGGACCGAAATGATTAGCGGCGCATCGCTTAGGTTCTCCCCGAGTTCCGGCTTAACTACACTCATTGCGCGTAAAGAGACACCTTCGTCCCGTTTGTCAATGCGTCCGCGAATAGCGACAATCGCATCATTTTGGAGGTCAGGTCTAAATTCTTGGTAGGTCTTACCGTGGAAGCTAACTTGAATCTCCCCCGAGAAGTCTTCAACAAGCACCGTTGCGTAGGCATTTCCGGATGAACGTGCGATTCGTTCGCTTACCGAAGTGATGAGTCCCGCAATTGTGTGGACCTCGCCGTCGACTAAGGTTTCCGACTCTTGAAGCTCGGAAATTTGGGCGGAGGCATGCTTCGCTAACTGACGTTCCAATCCGGCTAGTGGATGATCGGAAACGTACATCCCTAACATTTCGCGTTCAAAACTTAGTTTGTCTCGCTTTGACCACTCCGGGCGTTCCACAATTTGAGTTTGCGAAGGCGGTGACTCCCATAAATCGTCAAGGTCAAAACCGATTTGCCCGGTCGCTTCCATTCGTTTTTGGCTCGTCGCCGCGTCTACGGCTTCTTCATGGACTTCCATTAAGCCCCGACGGCTCGAGCCAAATGAATCAAACGCTCCGGCCTTAATTAGTGACTCGATTGTGCGTTTGTTCGCGACTTGACCTGGGACTTTCGCCAGAAAATCGTATAGCCCTTCAAACTTGCCTTGTGATTGTCGAGCAGAAGCAATTAGGTCAACGACTGCGGCCCCAACGTTTCTGACTGCTCCCAATCCAAATCGAATGTCAACTCCAGTTGCGGTGAAATCAACGGATGATTCATTCACATCCGGCGGGAGAACCCTGATTCCCATCCTTCGACACTCTGCAAGATAGAGTCCAAGCTTGTCTTTTGAGTCAGCAACACTAGTCAACAACGCTGCCATGTATTCAGCGGGGTAATTTGCTTTCAAGTACGCGGTCCAATAGCTCAGCACCGCGTACGCTGCCCCGTGCGATTTGTTGAAACCGTAGTCGGCAAATGGCTCCATGATTCCCCAGAGAGCCTTAGCCGCGTTTATGCTGTACCCGTTCTTGGCCATTCCAGAGGAGAAGTTTTCGAATTCCTTGTCGAGAACCTTTCGATCCTTTTTACCCATCGCCTTGCGGAGCGTGTCGGCTTGACTGAGTGTGAAACCGGCCACTTTTTGAGCAGCGGCCATTACTTGCTCTTGGTAGATTACGAGGCCGTAAGTCTCATCGAGAATGCTCGCAAGTGGTTCTGCTAGCTCTGGATGGATCGCTTCCGGTTCTTCTAAACCGTTCTTTCGCTGCGCATATTTGATGTGAGAGTTCATGGCGAGTGGGCCAGGGCGATACAACGCAATTACCGCAGTAATGTCGTTGAACCCGTCCGGTTTGAGTTGTCGCAAGAGGCTTCTTAGTTGAGCGCTATCAAGTTGGAACACGCCTAGAGTTTCGCCTCGCGAAAGGAGTTCGTAGGTTTTCTTATCACCGTTCAGATCCAGATCTTCAAGAACCACTGTCTCTGATCTGTTTTGCTCAATACCATTTAGGGCGTCCTGCAAAACGGTGAGGTTTCGTAGACCGAGGAAATCCATTTTGAGCAAGCCGAGCTTTTCGCAAGGCGGCTGATCAAACTGGGTAATTATTGCGCCGTCATCCTCGCGCTTCATAATTGGAAGAACGTCGATTAGAGGTTCGGCAGACATAATGACGCCGGCCGCGTGCACACCCCATTGGCGCCTCAAATTTTCAATACCGAGAGCCGTCTCAAACACCTCGGCCGCCTGAGAGTCACTCTCAATTAGCGCTCGAAAGTCGCCCGCTTCCTTGAAGCGTTCCGCTTTCGGGTCAATTAGATCGTTGAGAGGTAAATCCTTACCCATGACAGGGGGTGGAACGGCTTTGGTCAACCGCTCTCCAACCGAATACGGCATTCCCAATACTCGGGCTGAATCCTTTAGCGCTTGTTTCGCCTTGATCGTTCCATAGGTGACAATTTGGGCTACTCGGTCATCACCGTATCGCTCGGTTACGTAGCGAATGACCTCTGGGCGACGGCGATCGTCGAAGTCAATATCAATATCCGGCATTGAAATTCGGTCGGGGTTTAGGAATCGTTCAAAGATCAAACCGTGTTCAAGTGGGTCAAGCCCGGTGATGTTCAATACCCATGCGACCACGGAGCCTGCTGCGGAGCCTCTCCCCGGGCCAACCCTTATTCCGTGACTTCTTGCCCAAGCTATGAAATCGGCTACGACCAAGAAATAGCCGGGAAATCCCATATTTTTGATGACGCTGACTTCATAGTCTGCCCTAGCGCGATATTGTTCTGGGACTTTGTCGTTGAACTTCTCACTCAAACCTCGCGATACTTCTTTTTCAAACCAGCTTGCTTCGGTCTCGCCGTCTGGCACCGGGAACTTCGGCATCAAGTCGCGTTTCTCGAACCCGACTTCACATCTCTCAGCGATAAGCAGAGTGTTCGCAATTGCTTCCGGCTGGTCGCGAAATAGCTCGCGCATTTGGGTGGCCGACTTGAGGTAATACTCTTCGCCATCCAATTTGAACCGATTTGGATCGTCCAAGGTAGAACCGGACTGGATACAAAGCAAAGCGGAATGAGCAGTGGCGTCTTCACGGTGGGTGTAGTGCAAATCGTTGGTCGCGACCAACGGCATCCCAAGATCTTTGGCCAGCTCCAGCAATTGAGAAATCGTACGACGTTCAATATCGATGCCGTGATCCATGATTTCGCAAAAGTAATTTTCCTTGCCGAAGATCTCTTGCATTTTTCCGGCAGCCGCTCGAGCTTCTTTGTATTGGCCAAGACGCAACCTCGTCTGAATCTCGCCTCCCGCGCAACCAGTTGTTGCGATAATCCCGGTTGCGTATTCCTGCAGCAGTTCCTGGTCCATTCGGGGTTTGTAATAGAACCCTTCAATCGATGAAAGCGAACTCAATCG
Organism: Cryobacterium sp.; assembly: GCA_019639015.1. GTDB lineage: Bacteria > Actinomycetota > Actinomycetes > Actinomycetales > Microbacteriaceae > Terrimesophilobacter. The sequence goes on from JAHBSS010000041.1 coordinate 12,396, forward strand.
AAACAAATTGTGTAGGCCGACGTTGTCCTTCGCAAGAAGCGTCATGTGGGTGTAAGCGCCACCACCGCTTACGTCGTCTTCGCCCCCTTCTGCCCAACGCACACGAGTCTTTTCTCTCCTCGAGGTTCCCGGAGTGACGTATGCCTCGATTCCAAGAATCGGCTTGATTCCGACATCCTTCGCGGTTGCCCAAAAGTCATAAGCACCGAACATGTTTCCGTGGTCGGTCAACGCGATCGCTGGCATCTGCATTTGCGAAGCCGCCTGAATGAGCGGTTTCACTCGCGCGGCGCCGTCCAGCATTGAATACTCGCTGTGGACGTGCAGGTGCACGAACGAATCGCCTGGACTTGACAAAATTGCTCCGATAAACCTAAATCGTCAATCAAGCTTAAACGTCGTCACGCTGTTCTCATTACGCCCTGCCGCTATTGGCGACGAAGAATCTCTATTGCGTTCTCAAGCTCCGTTGGATATTCCGATTCGAACGCTAATTCTTCGGCGTCCCGCGGATGACGGAATCCTAGCCGTACCGCATGGAGCCACTGCCTAGAAAGGTTGAGCTCTTTGGAGAGCGAAGTCGAGGCACCATAAGTTTCGTCGCCGACGCACGGATGGTGCCCGGCAGCCATGTGGACGCGGATCTGATGGGTTCTTCCGGTCTCCAATTGGACTTCAACAAGCGTCGCGCTCCTGAACGCCTCTAGTGTCGCGTAGTGAGTAACTGACGGCTTACCATCGCTTGTTATTGCGAATTTCCATCGCGAACTCGGATGCCTACCAATTGGGGCGTCAATTTTTCCGGCAAGAGGGTCAGGGTGCCCTTGAACTACCGCGTGATAGATCTTTGATACTTCACGATTCTTGAACGCTTTTTTGAGTTCGATGTATGCAAGGTCACTTTTCGCGACAACCATCAGGCCACTAGTTCCGACATCCAGTCGATGAACTATGCCGGCACGCTCCACCGGGCCGAGGCCGCTCACGGCAACTCCGGCGCTCGCTAGCCCTCCGAGTACCGTTGGACCTTCCCAGCCTGTCGAAGGATGGGATGCGACTCCAGCCGGCTTGTCAACGACAACGAGGTCTTGATCCTCGAACACGATCGCTAAGCCTTCAACGTGTAGGGGCTCGACGATGAGGTCACGCTTTGGCGTCCAGGTGAGCTCAAGTTTCGCACCGGTCACCATCGAGTCGGACTTTCGAACTCGTTGTCCCTCAAAAACTAGGCCGCCATTTTCGATAATCTCCGCGGCAAAGTTTCTTGAGAATCCAAAGATTCTGGAAATAGCTACATCGGCTCTTTCTCCGGAGAGCTCTCGAGGTATCTCGAACGACGCAGTTTCGGTCTCAGAGACCATCAGACTCTGAAGCCTCTTTTGCGGGCTTTCGATCTGGAGCAGTCTTGCTTCCTGCCTGAACCTTCCCAAGGTCGCCGCTTACTTGAGTGGCTCTTGAACCGTCCAGTTTCACCCCACGAATCGTCAAAATCAGAAACAGCCCCATGCTCGACACAATGAAGGAATCGGCAACGTTGAATATTGCGGGAAATCCCCACACCTGGATGAAGTCGATGACGTGCCCGAGTCCGAAGCTTGGCTCCCTGAAGAATCTATCAATTAGATTCCCGACGGTGCCGCCCAAGAGCATTCCAACAAGTACTGACCATGCGATCGAGCGAATCTTTCGGGCATACCAAGCAATGAACACGACAACGAGAACTGCGATTGTCGAGAATATCCAAGTTGAACCGCTCGCCAAGGAGAACGCCGCACCCGGATTTCGGACGAAATGAAACTGAAGAATGTTGCCGATTACTTGGGTGGTCTCACCCTCTTGCAAATTCCTAACAATCAAAAATTTGCTTAACTGATCTAGTCCGCAAGCAGCAATTGCAACTGCCGCAAGGCAAAGCAATGCTACGGGGCGCACTCCGAGGTTGGTTGCGCCGGATTTTGCAGACAGCTTGCTTACCGCCGAGACCTAGAAACCTTGAGGTTGAGCAGGTGCAGACTGGAACGGCTGCGCCGGTGCGCTTTGACCTTGAGTCGAAGTTGCATCGAGCTCGTGAAGAATGCCTTCGAGGTGCCCTTTCAACTTTGCGCGATATTCACGCTCGAACTGGCGGAGATCTTCAATTCTGCGTTCAATCGAGACGCGCTCTTGCTCAAGGTTCGAAATCTGAGCGCGTTGTGCGGCTTCTGCTTCGCTAACAATTCTGGCAGCCGTGGCGTGCCCTTCCGCAATGAGCGCATCCCGCTTTTCCGCGCCTTCTCGAACATGCTCTTCGTGGAGCCTTCTAGCCAGCTGGAGCAAGTTGTTGGTGCTGTTTGGATCCCCCATCGGATCTGAAGCAGCAAACTGAGTGGATGCCGCTGGCTCTTGAGCTGGTGCCGCTTGCGGTACAAATTGCGGTGCTGCTTGAGCGCTACCGGCGTTTCGTTGAAGT